>JAJXWH010000104.1 GCA_021781745.1 Bacillota bacterium
TAATCTTCAGCACTGTAACCACTAGCCATAGCATCACTTAATCTATTATCAGATAATTCTAATAAGTTATTTGCTTTTTCCTGTATTACTGACATTAAATCTTCATCTGCTAAAATTTCATCTTTAATCCCTTCAACTTTTTGTAATTTCCAATCAAAGGATTTTGTTCCTAAATCAATATCATTCTTTTCAGCATACTTGTGCAAATTCTTCCAAGCATCATCATCTACTAATCCATTTTTTAAAGTTTCAAGATATTTTAATCTAGCTTCTGCAACCTCATTGGGGCTGAAACTGTAGTTGGAAATACAAATGGTAGCAACAGTTTACTATTACTACCATTTTATCATTTTTTAAGCTTTATTCATTTACTGACTGCAGAATTTTAATTATGCAGTGACTATTTAATATTCATTTTTCTCTTGGTCATTATGATATAATAGTTCTTACATCTTTATGAGCAAATTATCATTTTTGCAGCAAGAAAATTTAAAATTTTGTAGTTAGAATACTAATTTAATTACTTAATTTTGGATTTTTATAGCACCAATCTGGGTCAAAGGTTAGCTTACTTAGTTTTTATATATCTTCAAAACTAAATGCCCATTCATAAGAATCAACCCAAAAATAATCTTTCGGATTTAATTTTAAGTATTCATAAGCAAATTTAAATATAAGTTCTTCAGCACCAAACACATCCTCAACATACCCTATTTGATATAGTTTCCTGCCTTTTTCAATCCAATCAAATTCAGTATCAATATCACTATATTTATTAATATGCTCTTTATTTACTCCAACTAAACTAAAAATAACTTGTATAGTGTTTTCTGTTATCTTCTTAGTTTTTTCAATTATATTACATTGGGTATGGACAAAGCTCCCATCGTCAAAAAATTTAGTTTGATTCTTAAAGTATAGCATTAGTTCTGCCCGAAATGTGGCAATTGTAATATCCCCCAAAAATTTTTCTGTTGAATATTTAACCCTATTTTTAAAATTACTCCTGAAGTTCCCATCTTATTTTAACACCTCTAGCTTAATGACATTATCCCTTTGGGCTGAAACTTTAGCCACAAGCTAATGGCAGTAACAGTTTTTTTACTATTACTACCATCTAACCACTCACTACATAATTAACATTATGAGATTACTTTTACCTTTTATCTCTGTATAAAAATTATGCTTACTGAGCTTTCTATATATCTATATTATGATTTATTAATTATGCATACAAACTTTCAATTATCATGTAGCCAGCTTAGTTTTTACTACAGCTTACTGCTATTCTTCTGATTTATAAAGCCAACTTTCATAATCTCTTTCATTAACTATATCATCATAATTGAAAAAGCCTCCATACTCATTACTTATAATACTATCACTCCATATATTTACAAATCCTCTACAAATATACAACAGTAGATGTCCACCTTCGCGGTCACCCGAAGTATTTGCTTCTAAATCATATGTATATTCTACATTTATATTATATTTATTCTTAATATAATTTTTCTCACTTTCATAAAAATCAGAATTTAAGCAATCATAACCATTAAACAAAACTATTTCATTATACTTTTCAATATATCCTGTACACTTGTTCCTATCTTTTATAATACCACCTATGGATTCTATAAACTCGCAATACTCTTCTGACTTAATATGCTTTGTAGTAAAAATACCTAACACTTCACCAGCCATTCCTATTCTCCTCCTTCAACCATATTTATTAAAGTTTCTTTATCTCTCACAATTATCAATTTTCCTCCAAACTTATCTTGCAATTTATTTATTTTTAATTCATCGCTAAAATTAGGTGCAAATAAAATTACCTTTTTGTCATTAGGATTTAATATCTTCGCCTCATCTGGACTAAACTCTTTAAAATATTTTAAAAACGTTGTTATCTTTTTACCACTACCATTTCCAATGTAACAATCAATTATATAATCTGATGTCACAACATCAAGTTGACCTGTCATACCAAAATCCACATCAAATCCAGTTACTTTATCAGGTATAAGTGATACTGTTTCTGACTCAAATATTTTTCCATAACCATTTACTTGTTTCTTAGGAAATCTCGACTCATTGCACCCTTTTCTTAATTTTTCTAAAACAGCCTGTCTTAAATTGTTATCTTTTATTTTAGATAGTCCTTTTGTCATTTCATCTTCAGATATTGTTTGTAATTTAATATCATCAATCTTTAATTGCTCCTTAATCTGGTTAACATAGTTTTCAACTTCAGAAATATTAGGATTACCTACCCCCTCAAATAAACGAAAAATAATTCAAAAAAAAAAAATTAAGGTGGCAACCATTTGTTACCACCATTATATCAACTTGCTTATTTCTTTGAAAGATATTCCATTCTATACTCTGTTTTATTCTTCATCATTCCATATATTATATTTACAAGTCTTCTCATTACACACATTAATGCATGAGTTTTACTCTTGTTTTCTGCTAATTTTCTTTTATAATACTCATATAAAATATAATTTCTTGGTGTTTTACTACATTTTGATAACTGTATTTGCTGTAATGCTAACATATAAAACACTCCATTTAATTCTCTTCTACCTTGTTCGCTCATTTGCTCTTTCCCTTTTCCCGCAGAACTAAATTTTACAGGAGCAATTCCAACATATTTAGCAAGTTTATTAGGGTTTGCAAATCTACGTATATCACCTATATTAGCAATGAGATTTGAAGCAGTTACTAGGTCAATACCTGGCATAGATTGCAATTTATAATCTAATAACTTCAAAATTTTGCCCATTTCTCTTTCCATTTTCTTTATTTCTTCTTTAAAAAACTTTATTTAATCTACCATACTTTGAATAAGAACATCTCTAAATCTTTGATAATCTCTTGTTGTATCGCCATCAGATTTAATAAGACTCAATATTTGCTCTGCTTTTCGTGTAGAACATGAATTATTGCTGTTATCCAGTAAAAATTCCTTCAATTCTTGTAATGATATATTATTCAAATGTTTTTGTGATGGATACTTATGCCAAAATGCCAATGCAGTTTTACCATCTATCTCACTAAAAAACTTCTTATAACTTGGGTAATGTAAAGCAAGTTGATTATGCAACTGTATTTTTATAGTTGCGAGTTCCTTTACCATTGTATTTCTTCTTCCAACTAATTGCTTCAAAGTCCAGTATAGATCATCGGGTTTAGCATCTGGCAAAGTTTTAAGTTTGTCTAACAAAACCTTTGCTATGCATTGAGCATCCCAACTATCATTTTTCTGTGTCATCGGATTATTTTTTCTCTCAGATGAAGAATATGCTGGATTTACTTCTTTTGTTATTTCGTTTGTTTCTGTTAGGAATACTGCTAAGGCTCTCCCATTACCACCCACATCCTCCAGTCCATAAACTGGCGTTATTCCTTCTTCGCAATATTCTTTAACCATTTTTACAAATTCAGGGAAGGCTGATGGTTTGTTTTCAAATGTTATTTCACCTAATTTATCATTCCAACAATCTATTATTACTGCTACGTGTATTTCCTTATGAATATCAATGCCTACATAGAGATATTTTAATTTTTCATATTTTTCATTCATAACTTCCACTCCTTTTAAGTCCTTCAAGAAAAGTCGGCAACCTCAATTAAAGCGTTAGATTAAACTCGCAAGGGGGTAACAGCCTGTCCGATTCTTGAAGGTAATTTCTAAATTTATAGGCATTATATAAATCTTTTTTGCCATTTCAAGAAATGAAACAACTTTTTTATAAAATTTTAAATTTTTTTAGTTAAGATATACTTTTGTAATCTCCTCCCTAAAATGACCTAATTCTTTAGCCACCTTTAACCTTGCTTGTTTATCATTGAATCCCTCCTTAATAAACTGTTTGTATCTATTTTGAGCATATAAATGCCTCAAACCATGAAAACTTTTATTTGTTCCATCATTGCTAGTTCTAAATTTATCTTGATTTCTCAAAACAAAAACTTGAAGGCTGTTAATGACTTGATGTGTTTTTTCATCATTCCTAACGAATATCTTTTCTCCCATTGGAGTTTTATTATATAGCCTTTCAATAAGACTTATATTATTATGCATAGGAATACTTCTTATTAATCCACCTTTGCCCTTAACTGTTAAATGATTTTCTTTTATAGTCTTTAATAAATCATTTTTATCAAGCCTAGCAACCTCATGTATTCTCAATCCAAACTCAAATCCTAAACTCACCATATCAGCGTATCTCTTTTCACCAATTGTCTCAGCATAATCTACGAACTTTTTTACTTCTTCAAGTTCCCAAGCCTTATTATTACCAATCCTATCCTCTCTTGTCCTTGCATTTACTCCTAGTTCCTTATTAGTGGCCAATTTATTACTATCTCCACCATTTAAATCTATAAAATACCTAATTGCTGAAAGGTTTGTAGTGACATAAGACTTTGAGTAGCCTAGTTCCTGCATTTGTTCCACATAAGCCTGTAGGTGCTTGTCCTGAATTTTGTTTAAATTCTGTTTCCTATAAGCCTCTGCTAGAAATTTTGCAAAATGCTCCATACCATCTTGATATCTATACCTTGTTTTAATGCTTCCCTGTCTTGTATGTTTAAATACCTTATCAATCTGACTACATAAATTCCTGTATATATTGTTTGTTTTTTCATCAACATCAAAGTTCCATTTCTCTTTCATAAAATCCCTCCTTTCAGAGTGTACAGAGATTTTATGAAAAGATTATCTTTAAAGTCAAGATTATTTTAAAGAAAGATTTTAAATATCTTGTTTCAGTATTTTTTCAGATAAATTCACTTAAAATAAAGCATTGAAACAAGTAAAATCAATACTTTCCATATTAGTTAAACCCCGTCTCAATTACTTCTAATTGAGACGGGGTGATATGTAATCTCCATTTCCTCCTAACCATTGTATAATCACAATTAAAAATATAAAGGTTAAAGGCTAAAGCCTTCCTTCGGAAACCTTGATATTTTCAATCTATGATTATTTTTAGTAATTAGGAGGTAATGGAGGAATATGCAATTTGTTTAGCAATATTGCTACATTCCTATAATAATAGGTGCAGTTATTACTGCTGTAGCGGAGACATCATAGCCTTACAGCCGACATTAAAGTCTGATATCTCATTACTCTCTTTGTAAGTTAGAATACCTTAATTTATTCATTAATTCCTTTCTATTTGTAGTTTACATGCTAGGGAGAAAGCATATATTTACTTTTAGTCTAAGTTCCTTTAAATTTAACTAAATGCCTTTTATTATTAAAATTCCTCCTTAAAATTAATAAATACCACCAGTATTAATAGACTATATTATCAATTGTTCTAATTTCAAGTAAAAATAATTTTTTCTAAACTAAAGGGAGTGTCGCAAAATGATTAAATTTTAATCAGGAGCGATGCTCCTTTTCAGTTTAAACTAGTAAATTTCCAAATATTTTAAATTCCACATCAATTATTTAAAGATTTCTAACTTTTAAGCGCACTCAAATAGACCTAGTTACTTTATTCCATAATTAGGAAGTAGGTTTTAATTCATGAAGATGCTTCTGAGTTCTTTCATTTTGTATTTTAGAATGTAATTTGTTAATGTTGTATCCAAAACAAAGCAAAATAAATTCAGTTTTGACACTATTTTTTCCACGTGTTAAAAATCTATTGAATTCATAATCACTTTTTAGAACTCCAAATGCTCCTTCGACCTGAATAGATCTGTTCATTCTCAATTTAGTTCCAAATTCAGTTGTAATATTTTTATAGGATATTTCACGTTTTTCCACAAAAATTTTTGAAACCTGCATTTTTCTATTTCCCTTTGCTTTTGTACACTTTACTTTGTAAGCACAGTTATCACAGTTTTCGCATTCATACACCGTTACTTCTGATTTGTATCCACTTGCGGATTTTTTATGAATAATATAAGAAGGCACTAATTTTTTATTATTATGACAAATGTATGTATCTGATTCAGCATCATATTTCATATTCTCACGCTTACTTATATCATTTTTAAAACTTCTTTTTTTCCACTTTTCATAAGTTTGTGGCTTTATATACGGTGTTTGTTTATTTGATTCTAGATACAAATAATTTTCTTCACTTTCATAACCTGAATCTGCAATTACATTAAGATATTTACGACCAATTTTTTCTTTCATATTATTAAGCATAGGTATTAATGTTGCTATGTCATTTCTATCATCAAATATTCCGACACCGGTCACGTATTCACTTTCAACTGCAATTTGGACATTATATGCTGGCTTTAATTGACCAATTCTCATATGATCATCTTTCATGTGCATGAAAGTTGCGTCAGGATCAGTTTTAGAATAGCTATTTCTTTTTGAAAATAGATTTTTGCTAAAATTATATCTTTCTTGTCTTTCTTTATATTCAGTTAATTGCTCTGTCCATTTTTGAATCTTAGTTTTTCTCTTACCAATTCCATGAACAAATTCAATGTTTCTTTTCTTTTTTTCAGATGTAAGCCAATGAAGAATTTTAATAATGTCATCTATCACTGTTTCTTTCTGAACAGTAAATTGCTTCAATTCTTCAAGATTAATAGTTTCTAAGAGAACAAGAATTTTATCAAACATTTTCCCCTCATTTTTTAAAATAGCCTTTTTCCAAACAAAGGTATAGCGATTGGCATTCGCCTCGATTTTAGTACCATCAATAAATACATTTTCAAATAATATTTCATTTTGAGCGGCTAAATAATTAACTTGTTGATAAAATAAATCTTCAACAACTTCATTTGAAAGATAGTCTTTACGAAATCTACTAATTGTAGCATGATCAGGTGCTTTATAGCCTTGAAGTAACCACCTGAAATTAATATCTCTAGTACATGCTTTTTCTATTTTTCTGCTTGAATATATATTTTGAGAATAAGCATAAGATATTATTTTGAACATGATTTTTGGTTCCACTGCCGGTTTTCTTCCAACGGAAGAGTACGCCTTATACAACTTTGTGTAATCTAATCCCTCCAATACATGGCTTAGCAAGCGGACTGAATCATCTGCTGGTATTAAATTTTCTAGATTTAATGGTAATATAAGTTGAAAATTATCATTAATCTCAGTATAATTTTTAGTGTGTAATTTGGTTTTTAGCATAAGTAAATTATACAATGAATGTGAGTTCTTCGGAATTCACATTTTTTATATCTAAAAAAATGAGCCGCTACAAAACTAACTATGTTAGTTTTGCAACAGCCCCTTAATATTAATTACCTAAATCCTAAAAATGTATCTTCTTCCCACTTTTATATGATACACTAATATTATTACTGTATTGTCCTAATGTTAATTATATAGTGGGTACTATATGATTCTTAACTTCTCTTTTCTATACGAAATATCAAATTCTTCATAAGGAATATAATCTATCTCCTCATTTAATATTAATAATTGATTGTCTCTTCTTAAAACTTGTTCTGAACCATTTGCTAATAAAAGTACATTTCCTTTATTATACTTCATAAATTCAATAATAATTTTAAACAATTCATTTATGCCTTGGTCTGGTTCTCTGCTAGATACTTGAATAGATATGCATAAATTCACATCAATTTCACAATCATTTCTTATAAACTCTAAATCAGAGACATCTTCTATTTCAATATTCATACCAAATAACCCACAGCCTATATAAATATATTCATTCTCAATAACTTTATATACAACATCTTTTTTTAAAACATTTCTTACTAAATCAACTAATGTTTTACCAATTTCTTGTGCATCATAAGTTGAAAATATAAATAATTCATAATCCATAATATACCTACCTCACAAATAGTCTTGTTATTTTTCCATCCATAACTACTAACAATTCTTTTAGATTCTTTAAGTCACCATTTTCATTTGTTTTTCTTAATATAGCATCATATACTTTTTGAATTTCCTCAGCAGGATAATCGTCTAAATTTAACACAATTCTTTCAGCCTGAGTTTTAGTCTTTTTTGTAATAGTTCTAGTAATGTTATCAATACTTGTATCTGGATTTGGTGAATAACAATCAAACACTTCATTTTCAATTATATAATCTGGGTTAGATGTAGTTTTAATTCCATACCCATTACCTCCATTAACTTCATCTAACATAGTTATATCATAACCTTCCTCCGCTAACAAATTAGCAGTTTCATTTTGTTTCTTTAAACCACGCTCTTTTTCCCTTGCATAATTTCCTTTAGGTTTTCCTCCTTTTTCTAATGAAGGTTCTGTTGCATTAGTTTTACTTACCCCCTCATAGTTACAATCATTATGCACCAAAACCCCTAAGTCAGATACAAAGTAGGTATGGTTTTCATCTACATTTAAATTATAAATTTCCCTACATTCATTATATTGGATTAACTCTATACTTTCTATAGTTTTATCATATCCATCAGATGCTGTGATTTTGTTGCCAATTTGTAAATTCTCTGCTGCTCTCCAATCTCCATCATCAAGCATAAATATATGGGTTGGTGTTGTTTCTATTAATTTTCCTTCTATTGTTATATTTACAAAATTACTTGTATGCTTTTTGTAAACATACAATACTGGTTTATAGGATATCTCTCCAGTTTTGATATTTTTAGAAAGAACTAGGTCACCATCTTCAATTGAATCAATTCTCTTTAATCCTTCTTTTGTTCTTATAAGGGTATCTCCTATAAAGCATCCATTTATACAATAATCTGCTTCTGCTTCTGTAAACTCATCCTTTGATATAATTACATCTTCTCCATCCTTAGTTATAAATCTTATTTTATCTCCTAAATCAAAAGTCTCTCTTACATATTCAAATAATGAATCCAATTTATTTTTAACATAATCCATTATTTTTTTTACTTAATCCATATTAATTTTCATTCCACATTTATTGCACATGAAAAATTTACTTGTTTTAGGGTCATACGGTGTAATTAATATTCCTTCTTTACATATAGGACATTTAACGTCCTTGCCTTCTCGTAATCTTTTCCAATCTATTTTTGCTATATTACTTTTCATTTTAACCTCCATGGATAATCAAAATACCTATCTTTAACTGATTTAATTACCTTTCTAATATCCGCGATTGATAATTCACCTTTAGCATGTAATTCAGCTTTTAAATCACAAAAAGCTTCAGCCCATTGTGCTCCAAAAACATCGTATTCCAAATGTGTTTCTTCATGTATTATAGTTTTTGAAATTTCTTCAATAGTATTTGCATTCCTAGCATTTATATAAATATGATTTCCCATTTGCATTCCCTTTAAATCCTGCATGCCCATTTCTTCAATCGTTGAATAATCGTAAATAACATCTACACTTGTTCCATTTTCTTTAATATAATTTATAACATTCTTTCCTATCTCACTCCTATTAAGATTTTTATAAATATTAACCTCCAAAGCTGTATCCTCATTAAATAATTTCTGAACACTAAAAATATTCTTAGCTTCTTCAACCTTTGCTTTTGGCACTTTAGATTCAGGCGTTCTACTATAATTTATTCTTTCAGGATTACTTACCCCCTTATTGGATTCTTCCCCTAATTCACTCGACTTCCATGGTTCTCCCGATTCTGATTGTTTCAATTGGCTTTGATTTCCCATATCACTTCCATAAGCTGGATTTCCACCATCAGATTCACCAGAAACAATTTTGTCGTTATCTGATACAGTTCCAGTTCCCTTTGATGCATCTTCAGTTTCTCTAACTGCAGCGTTATCATTTAATAACCTATCAGCTTTTGCTCCCT
>JAJXWH010000105.1 GCA_021781745.1 Bacillota bacterium
TGATGCGGATTTTTATTATTCAGGAGAAAAGAAAACAGAAGAAGGTTCATATTGGGTTGCTGAAGATGAACCTTTCCCGTTTTAAATTCACAGAACTCACAGTCCCCGCTAGGGGATTTTTTTATTTTGCGACAACACTATTTGCATATAATTATAAAAATATATTTATATTACATATATTTGCATATTATCATTAAAGTGGTATAATTAATGCATATTTAGAGATTAATATAATAATTATTGTTATAATATAAAAATAATTATGTATAATTGGTTATCATAATTAAAGATGTAGGAGAAAATAAATAAATTTCATAGGAATAGATTTTTAAAGTGAAAATGGGATATTAGTAGAATATCAAGATTAGTTGGAGCTGCTTTAGGAAATATGAATGAAAGTAGAGAGAAGCCTTCATCAAATGTGGAAAATGAAGCTTTAAGGAATTGAGGATCTTTAAAAGTAAGGGGGAATATTATGGACGTATTTGTGGCTAGACAAGCGATATTTGATAGTAATAAGGAAGTAATTGCTTACGAATTACTTTTTAGAAATAGCAATATTAATGAATTTATTTCCATAAAAAATGTGAACCCGACATTAGATGTAATTAGAAATAGTTTTCTAGTTATAGGATTTAACGAAATTACTGGAGGTAAAAAGGCTTTTATTAATTTTGATGAGGATTTAATAAAATCAGAAATTATAGAAAGATTTTCAAAAGATCATATTGCAGTGGAAGTACTAGAAACAGTAAAGCCTGATTTTGCAATAATTGAGTGTTGCAAAAGATTAAAGGAAAAAGGTTACATTATCGCACTAGATGATTTCATGTATCATGAACAGTTTGATGAATTGATAGAATATATTGATATAATAAAAGTTGATTTTTTTGTTACAAAAGGCAATGAAAGAAAAGAGATAATGAGTAGAATAAAAAATAAAAATATAAAATTTTTAGCTGAAAAGGTAGAAACAGAAGAAGAGTATAGGGAAGCATTACGATATGGATATTCCTATTTTCAAGGTTACTTTTTTTGCAAGCCAATGATTATCTCAGGGAAAGATGTATCTGGATATAGGTTTATTTATATAAATCTACTAGAAGAGTTAAACAAAGATAATATAAATATAAAAAAAATAGAAGCCTTAATAAAAAATGATGTACTTTTATCATATAAGTTGTTGAAAGCAGTAAATTCAGCTCATTATTGTTTAAAAAGAAAAATTAAATCTATTGGTGAAGCTATAATGATAATCGGTATTAATGAATTAAGAAGATGGATTTTTATTATTTCACTCAAACAAATGGGGGAAAACAGTATTGATGAACTAGTAAAAATGTCTTTAATTAGAGCTTCTTTTATGGAAGCGTTGAGTAAGGAAATAAGATTTGAGATTCTTCAATTTGATGCTTTTTTAAGCGGGATGTTTTCATTAATTGATGTGCTTTTAAAAATACCTATTATAAATATTTTAAATGAGCTGCCAATTTCAGATTATGTTAAAGATGCACTATTAGGAAGAAAGAATATGCTTTCTGAACTTTTGAACTTAGTGGTAGAATATGAAAGAGGAAATTGGATTGAGGTAAATAAGTTAATAAGAAAATTTAAAATAAGTGAAGAATTTGTAAATGATTGTTACTTAGGAGCCATATTAAATCTAAAAAATTTAGATGAAATAGATGTGTAAATAAACTAGAAAATATACTTTTTAATCATTATTAAAATTATAAACATTTTAATTATATAATTAGACCTTACCTTTGAAAAAGAATTTTCTAGGGTAAGGGTTTTAACTAAAAAATGCCCCATGTGGGGCTAAATAATATTGAATCAAAAAAGAAAAACACATTTTTTTATAAAGCTATTTTCTCTGTATTTTTATTATCAATTGCAGAAATTAAATTTATTTTCTCATGTCCGATTAATATATTAGTATTTTCAATGCTAGGCTTTTTTACTGTTGTTACGAGATTCTTAGGGCCATTTACCGATTCTATTGCGTTGTTTATTAGTTTAATAGCATGTGCAAATACTTGTTTTACATTTTCATTAGATGAAAATACTATTGCATTTCCAGCTTTAAGCATTAATATGCTATTTTTAATTATAATTTCAATTGGGTTAGCACATGAAACAATTACTCCATTAACTATATTGGAATTTTCAATATTACTTGCAGCTAATCTAGCTTCAAGATACTTATCACTTTCACAGTTTTTTAATGCAACAGTATTATCACAAAGGAGTTCATCATATGATTTTGAAGTAACCTCCTTGCAAGTCAATAAACTAAGTTCTTCTAAGCTAGATTGTAAAACATTAGTTACTGCCTCTATAATTTCATTTTTTCTTGACAAACTATATTTTGAGAATTCTTGACATGCTGTATAAGCTGAATCAATTGCATCGCTCATAGTGTCAAATACACCATGATCACCTTGTTTATCTATTATAATTGCATATTGAATTGGTTTTTTAATTATCATTGATATCCGTCCCCTTTATTTTCTTATTGCTTAAAATTAATTTATATAAAATATTCCATAACACCAAATTAATTGAACAAAGTTAAATAATTAACGTTAATAATTTAACAATAAATTTTAAAAAATATAGATAAATATTTTTCATATCCTTATTCTTATTATAACAATGTGTTGCTAACTATTCAAGTAGTTGTTAAGAATTTTCTGAATTTTATTTTGAGTTGTTAAAAAACTAACTAATGAGTGTGTTGTTCTCTTAAGAAGGAAAATAACATTTCAACAATAAGTAGTATTTTAACAATTTAATATGTAATAACTTAAATTTATTATTGGAGTGATTAATGTGAAAATAGAAGATCAAGAAGAAAACATTACTGATTCTAAAAGTCAATCGGGTTCTAAAGAAAAAAATACTAATATACTGGTAGCTGCTTTTATTATTTTTATTTTTCCGATTATATCTATATTAGTTGGTGCATTTATTGGAGGATATTTAGGTACGTTTATTGATATTTCTACTAAAATATCTGAAATCATAGGAGGAATATTAGGATTCGCATTATCTGCAGTTATAATAAAATTATTTGATAAATCAGCAAAGGCGGATGAAAAAATTGAAAAGATTAATTGGGATGATCTATGAAATGTGGTGAATTAAAAGATAAAAATCATAGAATTTAAGGTATGTCCTAAAATACATTTAGATTAAATTTATTTTAGGACATTATTATCAGATTAGTTCCTCATAATTACAGGTAAATTAATTTTTTTAAACCTATCCAAAGTTTATTTAGAAGAATTCCTTTGTAATCTTGATTATATTCCCAAAACATTGCGCCTCCAAGGCCTCTAGATTTTATATATTTAACTTTAAAATCAATTGATTCCTCGTCCTCATAAGTTATAAATGAATCATTCTTTTTTAAGTAAGCAGCTTTAGCTTGATTATCCCAGTATCTTGTCCAACCATGTTTATTTATATAACTTTTAATGAGAGTTTTGTATGAAAGGTATTGATGATCACGTAATCCGAAGAAAGGAATTCCCAAATTAATTTTATATGCAGGTACTCCTGCCTTAATAAATGCAGTTACTGATTCATCACAACTTATACTTGAGCCAAGATTGTAATTTGTAGGGTATAGGTTTGCGTTGTGAGTGCGATATGCAAAATCATAGGTCATCAAGTTTATATAATTACATATATCTGCAATTTTACTTATTTCTGTATTATTGATATAGAATTCATCTGCTCCAGCAGCTATGCTTAGTATTTGATCACATCCTATTCCAGATCGTATTGATTGAACTAAAAGTGTAAAATTCTTTTTATCCTGTGGACGGCATTTAATCAAATCACAAGCACCACTTACAGGATATTCCCAATCCAGATCTATACCGTCTAATTTATATTTATTTATAGCTTCTAAGCAGCTATCAGTAAAAATTTTTCTTGAAGATATTGAATAAGCTGCATCAGAAAAACCATTAGCGCCCCAGCCACCTATTGAAAGAATAACCTTTAAATTAGGGTTACAGGACTTAATATATACTAACTTTAATAGATCTTTACTATTGGATACAAAAATCTTACCTTTTTCAATATTTGCAAAAGCATAATTAACATGGGTTAACTTGTGTGCATTTATAGAACTAGGCGTGCCATAAACATATCCTATTATATTATATGGAGATATTGGAGCTAATTCTTTATTTTTCATAAGTCCCTCCTAAACTTATAGAGATAATTTTATTGAATTTAATATTATACTTATATATGAATGTTATGAAGTCATAGAACAAATTGTGATTAAAGTATAAAATGCGTCTCTTGGAGGTAAATTAGGCTGAGGTTTAATATATAGTAAATCTCAGCCTTATTTATTAAGAACAAATTCTTCCTTGCGCTTGAACATTTTCATCAGATTTTGAACAATCATTTAATAAAGGATTTTTTCTCTTATATATAAAGTAATATGGTATTTCATAAGCTAACATAAGGATCCATCCTATAAAACTTGCATATGCAACACCTGCTAGACCTATGCGTGGAACGAGTATAAATACAAATATTACTCGAAAGGAAATCTATATTATAGTTTTATTATATCAAAATTAATATTTAGTTTATATTTTTTAATAAATTATGAGATGTTTTAATATGTTAAAAAGTATCATTACTGGGCAATTAAATTGTGGCTTAATTACCAGAATACATGCTAAAAATCACTTTATATTCCCATTTCATATGTAAATATAGATTCTTTATCTATTATAAACATAAATTACTTTTGTAATTAAATGATTTGTAGGCTATAATAGATAGGAATACCATATCGGTGACTAATGCAGCCTAAAATATGTAAATTAATAGGGTGCAAATAAAACACAAGGAGTGGTTATTTGTTTAAACTAAATTGAAATATACTAAGAGTATTTATTTTCTTAGGAATATTTTTAATGAATCTTGGAACTAATTATTCAAGTGCTGAGCAAAAAAAACTTGTGGTAAACAAATTTGTTGCAAGCAAGTATGAAGAAAGTTCTAAGATAGAAAATGCTGAAAATGAAGGGCATAAAGATCCAGTAGAAGGATACATTGATATTTCATCCAATAATTCAAATAAAACATCAGTAGAAAATGAAAAGGTTGAAACTGCATCGTCAAAATCTCAAGAAAATCAAAATCCGATAGGTACGCCGATAAAAGCTGAATTAACTGCATACTCTAATGATCCTAAATGTTCAGGAGAATGGGGATCACAAACAGCAATGCAGACAAAAACAAGAGTAGGTGTTATTGCAGCTCCATCGAAAATTCCTCTTGGAAGTAAAATTTACATTCCAGAGTTAAAAAATTATAAAGCCGATGGTATTTTTGATGTCGAAGATAGAGGTGGAGCAATTAAAATTAAAAAAGATGGTACTTATGTAATAGATGTTTGGGTATCAACTTATGAAGAAGCAGTGAAATTTGGAAGAAAATATACAACAATTTATTTAATAGATTAATGTTCAAATTAAAATATATATTAATTCTTGAGTAAAATACGTAATCCTTTACTGGGATTTTAATTAACGGAGGATTAAAAAATGCCTTTAAAATTATTTTTTAATAATTAAAGATAAAAACCACACATATTAAAAAGAAGTATTTCTTTATGTATGTGTGGTTTTTATTTTATAATTTATTATTTACTTATAATAAAGGCTGAACTTTTAGGTGGTATTTATTATAAATATTATTATCGTACAGGACAAACTCCATTAGCACATTCTTTATCAATTATTTCATGTTCTTCATCATCATCAAGTTCTGCTAATAATTCATAGTCTATTGGTTTTATATTCTTTAGTCGCTTTTCGTATTCTTCTCTGCTTATAGATTCATAAGGCAGAAGAGGGTAGGTTTCATCCATTAATGGAAGGAAGGTTATTCCAACAACATAGTCAAAATTATTATATAACCAATCTGCTACAATATCCCATTCATCATCTTTTACGTGTACAGTTATAGAAGTATTATGATCAGTCCAGTTCATCATTGATAATTTGTATAATTCAAGTTGTTCTATAGCTCCAACGTCATATTTTGTTTTTCCTTCGGGAGCTTTTATAGGAAACTCAATAACTTTAGTTGTACAGTTTTCATCATTTTGACCATTTTCATTAAATATAGGATAACACTTTAGCGTTTCAATCATTTTATATAACGGATCAGATACAGAAATTCTAACTCTTCTAATGTAATAATTCGAATGTGAATAATGTATACCTGAACTTACACATGGCAGTGTTGAAAGAGAGCCTTCCGGCTTAATTGTTGTCATAAGCTCAGGCACTGAAATTCCGAGTTCGTTGGAATATCGGATACCTTCATTTCTAACAACTTCCCTTAGATGTTTTAGTAATTTTCCTAAATCATTATAATCCATATTTGTTTTGTTCAGCATATCCATCATACCAGTCAAAGAAATTCCTACTATTCTATCTGACTGCATAACTTCATTCCAATTTGGAAGTTCAACATTTACTAAGGTCATTCTAATTGCAACTCGTGTAGATAGTTTAATTACCTCTTCTAGGTGCTTTACATCTAGCTCATTATCCTTATCTACAAAAGATACTAAGTTATTAGTTGATAAATTGCAACATTGATGAGAATTAAGTAAGATCTCACCACATGGGTTACAGCCTTTGAAAGTCTTCTTTCTTTTTTGGGCTTCGGTTCCATTAATAAAACCAGGTTCACCATTTATTTTTATGGAACTTAATATTTGTTTTATTTTATCTAGCGATGGTCTTTTTTTATATAAAACAGAATTGTTGCTCATTTTTCGATGCGAAACTTCTAAATTCTCAATCCAATTTCCATTTACTATCTGATAAAGATTGCTTTTTGCGTTAATAACATCTTTGTCATCTTCATCACAAATAATCATCATGGCGCTACGCCTAACTCCACCAGAGACAACATTTTCGCTTATTATAGTTGCTATATCAAGAACATCAATTGATTTTAAAGATCCATCTATAAGATTACTGCAAACCTTATTAATTTTCTGAAACATTCTTTTTAAAGATTTATGACCAGATGCTCTTCCTCCAAACCTTTTAAGTCTTTCGCCTTCAGGTCTTACATAACTATAATCGAATACTACTTTTTTTATATTTATATATTCTGGTAATGTAACTAATTTGAAATAAGTTTCTAAAGCATTGCACCAGCCTTCTTTGCTATCACCAATTTTAATTGTAGCTGTAGATGGGCCATCTTTATCTAAAATTAGCTTTGTATCTTCCATATATTCTTTTGGCATATATTTATGAACACCTTCAGTATATTCTCCTGCTATAGATATTTTTCTCATTTTAGGCATTTTACTTATTATTTCCTTATCAATTCTAACACCTACACCGGAACCAACCATCAATAGATAAAATATATCTACAAAATCATGGAATTCCTCAATCATTGTAAAGGAACAATTATAATTTGAAAGGGGATATTCTTTGACTATATCTGTTCCACCCATATAAAGAGTTCTTCCTGATGTAAAAGTTCTTAAGTTAAATAGGTTATCAAATAGAAGTTCTGCTTCCATAATTTCATCCTGCAAATTTATATGAAATCCATGATTTTTCTTAAAGTCTATACCAAGTTCAATATTATATTTAGTTGTTCTAAGAACTGTTTCAAACCAATTTTCTCTTCTTTTCTTATCATCTAAATACCTTGAATAAGTTCTTAGGTAAACAAATTCACCTATAGCGCTTAATGGTGTATTCTCCAATTGTTTATATTTGCTCAAAAAAGCTTCTGATAATATTTCACTCATGTATATTCCTCCAGTTTTGTTTCCGAATAATCTAAGAATTACTTATTAATCCTAGTATTCTTTTTAGTTATAATATTTTCAAGTAAAAGGGATATTATTATTTTAATGCATTTTAATGAAAAATACAATATGTTGTGCTTGAAAAATAAAAAAACACTATATATAGACTTGTCCTGCTATTTTGAAGATAGGAGATATAGAGTAAAATACAAAATTATACTTGAGTATTGAAACATATTCATTAGTAAAATTGTGATATTTATCACACTAAAATATGAAAAGACGTGATATTATTATTTAGTTGGAATAGTGGTTATAAGGTATTTACAAAATAGTCCCAAAGTAGTAATATATAAACGAACATAAGTTCTCTTTGAAGCATGTTAATACTATTAAGGTGTAAAAATATTTAACGATATAGAAAATATAGCTATATTAAATTAGGGGAGAGAAGAAAAAAATGAAAAACGTAATTGATATTTTGCATAAAGAAAAAGAGTTAGTTAATGCAGTTGAAATGTACTTAAAATTAGAATGTTATGAATCATACAAAAACAATAATCTAGAAAGAGTATTTGAAAAAGCAAGAAACGACGAGG
Source organism: Bacillota bacterium (assembly GCA_021781745.1). Lineage (GTDB taxonomy): Bacteria > Bacillota > Clostridia > Clostridiales > Clostridiaceae > Clostridium. The sequence goes on from JAJXWH010000105.1 coordinate 8,431, forward strand.
AAATAAAATCAAAGGTATTGCATAGTATTAACAAGTTTATTCTTAATTAGCATGTATTTACATTATATAGAACAAACTCCCAAAGGGCAGCTGATGGAAATTTTTTGATATATGTATATTTAGGCGCAAATTGAATAAAATAAATTAGCAGAAGAATCCTTAATCTAAATTAAAATAAATAAAAATAATCCAAGGAAAAGTTTTTTCTTGGATTATTTTTATTATATTAGGTTAATATTGTACTGCTCAAGTAAAGCCATAATAGTGTTATTGGGCGGAGTTTCGGTTATGATGCTATTAAAATCTGTTATATTAGAAAAGTTAAAAATTCCATCTAAATTGAATCTTTCGTTTGGTGCCATTAAATATAGTTCCCTTGATATACTCATAATAGCCTTTTTAGTACCTGCATCCTCAGATTCACCTGTGCTAACACTCCCATCCTTGAGATCTATACCACTGCAGCCTATAAATGCTTTATTACAACGATAAAGTTTAATTTGCTCAATAGAATGAGAACCTATATTACCTCCTACAAGGGGATTGTAATCTCCACCTATAAATATAACATGTATTTTTGAATCTAAATTAATTATAGATGATATTTCAACCATATTCGTGATTAAGGTTACACTTTTATTACTTTGTATAAGCAGCTTTGTAAGCATATAGGTAATACTTGACGCGTCCAAAAAAATAGTATCAGTTTCTTTAATTTGTTCAAATGCTTTTTGAGCAATTACTTCTTTTAAATTAGTATCTTTTTCAACCCTTTTAAAGAAACTCTCGCCATTTACTATAGTACGTTTTATATTAATAGCACCACCATATGTACGTTGAAGAAGGTTATTCTTTTCTAAAACTTGAAGATCTTTTCGAATCATACTTTCACTTACTTCAAATTGTGCACTTAAATCCTTAACTAATACTTTTCCATCCTTATCTAATAAATCTAAAATATGTTTGTGTCTTTCCTCAATAAACATAATTGCCTCCAATTTATTCGCATTTAATTTCATTCTAACAAGAAAAGTATTAAAATGCAATTAGATTAATTGATAATTGCGAATAAATAAAATACAATGATATTAAATGATAATAAATTATAGAAAACAGGAATAAACTATGGTAGTGTAAAAAATATATGAAAAATCAGTCTGACTACCATTTAATGTTAACTGATGTTCGCCAGTTGCCCTTGACACACCTAAAGATAAATGGTCTTAGGCAGTTAAGGACGGGTGAACGATA
>JAJXWH010000044.1 GCA_021781745.1 Bacillota bacterium
ACACTACGTTAAGATTGCTTAAATCGACCTAAAAGAAAATCAAATTAAAACATCTCCAATTTATTCTAAGATATTTTAATTTGCTTTATTTTTAATATTTTTAGTAAAAATAAACTGCCGTATAACACATTAGCTCCGCCATTTATTTCTATGTCATCTTTAGCATCTAATATTATCTTTTTATTACTATTTACTTCTATGCCTCCATCATCAGTCATTCTCATAAGCATATTTCCATTTCCTATTATTTCAACAGAGCCTGGACTCATTACTATTTCTTTTCCATACTTTGTACTTATGCTCTTTACAGATGGATCGTTTCGTTTACTATCATCTATTCCGTCATAATGCATTGAACTTACTACATATGCGTGTTTCTCTTCATTGTCCGGAAAATATAGTCTTACTACATCTTCAATTTCAGGCATGCAGTACCAGCCTGTCCCATCTGGCTGTGAAAATATAGTAGAAAACTCAAACCATCTTGCAGCATTTTTATCTGTAGGACTTCCGTCTATCTCAAGTGAAACTTTAACCTTATCCCTTTGAGTATCTAAGACTCTGCCTTTAAGTGAAATGCCTACCATTTTGTCATTATAGCTTCTATTTACCTTCATTCCTTTTTCATCTCTTAATATGTACTTGTTCGTGATTACTCCACCTTCAAGTTCTGTTTCATTTCTATATACTAATAGTGTTCTGCCTTTAAAATTAACTTGATTATATAATTTCATTAATTTATTAGTTATTACTTCATAGCTTACTAAATCCAAATCATTCAATTCATAAGCTTCATTAGCAGCCTTTTTATTATATTCCTGTAAGCCTTTTTCTATAGAATAATTAAATTCATCAATATCATAAACTTTATTTTCTCTTGTTCCACCTATGGAATATTTTATTCCTGTCATTCTGCATTCCGGTACAAGTGCAACATTAAAATGAGATGCCAGCCTCTTTAAAAATTCCCAATCGGTCGCTTTATATTGAACTATGAATTTATCTATTTTAGCCCCATTGGTTATGTTATCTACCATCACTATATCGCTGTAGCTGCTGTTTTTCTTTTTAAAGATATCATTATAAGTAAGATTTTTATCTTGGTACGATCCGCTAATTTTTTTTATGTCCATTAAGAAAGTCTTACTTAAAGCTTCCACCTCTAAGGTTCTTACATCGTTACTTGCCTTTATCCCAATCTTAGTTACATACCCATTAAATAAAACAGTAGTTTTCCCTTCATCATCCTTTAGTGATACATTGATAGTTTCTTCTGCTTCTGCATTTTCAACGTATTTATCTGCATTTTCATCACTTATGATTCCACTAATGCAAAGCTTTGAATGTTCATTTAATTCATTAACAATTTTAAGCTTCGTCACTTTTTGAAATTTATAAGGCTCAACTATAATATCACCCTGACCATATACATATTCCTCACTCATTAATTTTCATCTCCCTTATCTTCTTTTATTACTCTTATAGTTTTAATAATCTGAAATACAACTTCTTTCCATTCGCCGTACCCAGCATACGGGCATCTGAAAGTTCCCATTAATGCTTTGCCTTCAAATTCAAGAAAAAACATTAAACTGCATATAGGTTCATCTATTGTGTAACTTTTAAAATCAAAATATCCTATATTTTTAGAATTAACTTCTAATACACCATCTTCATAAAATACATTTATAGGATTAGAATTCTTCACACTCTCTCTCATTTCATTTTTTAGTTTTTCAACACTTTTTTCATCTAAAGGATTATCAATAATTTTAAATGTTATGCGAATATCCTCTTTTTCATTGCATTTTATTATATCCGGTCCATTTTCTGGTGTATAATTTAGTTTTCTTGCTTCTTCTGACATATCTTCAAAATCCTTTGGAATATACATCTTTAGTTTTTCTTCAAAGAAATCTGTTTCCTCAAATTCATAGTACCTATTTCCAATTTTTATTGGACTGCTACAAATATCTTTTTTAGCTTGTCTTTGTTCTACTTCATTTATAAAATCTAAGATTTTCTCATCAACTCTTTTATCCACAATTTTAACTCTCCTTTTGTAATATACATTTTTTTATTCTTGTTACAATAAAACTCTCATAAGTAAATTTTTCACAATAATTATACCTCACTTTCCAATTAATGTATACTACATTTTAGTATATTTTTAACTTATTATTACTTAATTTCATTTTTATTCAACAAAAAAACTGCAACATCTTCCTTGATGTTACAGTTATACCTTGACTTTACCTTTTAATCATACTCTTAATTATTAATCTCTATAAGCTCTAATTAGCAAAATTAATTGATTGTTAGCTCATGTTTATATTATTTGATAAGTTTGCACAAAATGAATCTATATTTATTATGAAAAGACTTTTATATTTCAATATTTTTTCTAGCGAGCTTTATTACTAAAGTCTTATTATCTCTTGTGTATAAGTAATTTCCTTTGGAATCTAATTTAAGTCCTTGCCACCAGTCAACAGTTATTGCTTTTATTAATTTTATCTGAGCCAATATTCTTGTGTTTTTCTTAATAAGTAATTTTTGTTCTTCTAGGAGTTTATTTAATTCTCCAAAAGAAGATTCAATATGGTTTTCTATTAAATACTCTATATATTTTCTCATTAATACAGGCAGCTTGGATACATTAAGTTCAATTAGTGTATAAGCATCATTTTTATAGTCTTTATTTTCAGGAAATGTAAATAATTCTTCTACCTTTAATCCGTTTAAATATTCTAATGTATCTGCTGAAGCTAATATCTGAAACTTCTCTATATTTATATTTCCATCTTTAATAATTGTCTGCTCTCTAAAAATCTTGGCATTAAAAATATTAGTACTAAACCCTACAGCCTTAGCTTGTCTAGGATTAATAGTTACGTACCCTGGGATTTCGTATATAATTGAAATATTCATTTTTTCTTTTGAGAAAACTAAATTTACTAAATCTGATGTTAACTCTACTTTCCCGTCCATTTTAAAAACATTATAGTTATCTACTACCTTTTTCCCTATTCTTCTATATTGTTTCAAGGGCATTGGAATAAATCTATCTCCGTTTTTTTCAAATAGGTTTAACAAATCCATTAAACAAGGTAGGTTTTCGAAACTTTCTTCCTCTGTATTTTCTTCTGTTAATAATTTACTATTAGTTGATTTTTCAAATTTCATTATGCCTCCTAAATAATATGCAAACGCGCGTTCACTACTATTTTATGATTATTTAGGAAAAAAGATAACTTCACTTAAAGGATCATTGTTATATTTAAAACTCTCCCAATTTTAGAAAACTGCTCCAGGCCTTTTTTATATGTGAAATGATCTTGGTTGCGCTCCGCGCTTTTTTTATCTGGGCAAATTTTGAGTTCCACTATATGTTTTTCACTTCCATAGGTAATAACTATATACATCTCTTATTTTGCATATAGAAACTTCTGAAATTGTTCAATATTTTTAACTATATCGGTTGGCCAATTACCTATACATCTTGTTTATTATACAACCTTTTCCTATCATTCCTTACAAGCATAAATACTGAAACCAAGCCCTGAATAATAATTCCAACTTGAATAACCAAAAACATAGCATCAGCTTTTAATGCATACTCTCTAATGCTCGATTCAGTAATTTCAGTATCTATAAAAATGTCTGCTATAAACTCATCATCAAAATTTTTTGTAGTATTTAGATTTTTTACTTTATTTAACAAATCATCTTCTGGAATATACCTAATAATACCATTAAAATCAATCTTCCCAGTTTCATATGCTTGTTTTGCCTGTTCATAGCCGACTATTGCAATAACCTTCTTATCACCAAGTGTTCCAATACATACATACCCTGTAACTTGTTCAAATAAATTCCTTTCTTCAGCTTCTTTTAAGGATAAATATATTCTATTTATACTCCCTTTCTCGCCCTTCATAGGAATACGATGCAAATCTAAAAATTTTGCATCAGTAAGTTTTCCTTGAACGCTGCTTATTTCTGGTGGCAGTTTCTTAATATCTTCGGAATTTTCTATAAATTGATTTTTATCCAAAAAGGTTAGAAATTGTACAGTGCTCTTAACTGACGTGTAATCTTTAATATCCAAAATTTTCATTGCTGAGTATGTTATTTTCATTTGAATTAATAAAATCACTAGACAGACAATAAAATTTCTTATCATAACAAATGTCAATTTCTTTATTATCCCATTCCTATCTATCATTCCAAGTTCTTTATAACACTTATCTAGCTTAAGTTTTATTTCTTTATTTTTTCTATTTTTCTTTAGCTCTCTCCTAATTTTACGAGCTATCTGTAAATTGACCTCTTGTAGTAAATATTCTGCTTCAAAAAAGTTAGAATCAATATTTAAAAGAAATAGAAGCAGCTCTTTAGCTTTATCAAATTCATTAGATTTAAGGCAGCATTTAGCAAAAAGAAAATAAAAATCCCAATTATTAAATTTGTATGGTTCTATATACTTGCAATCCTCCAAAGCAGTAGTTATATTACCTTTATCATATAATATTCTTGCTCTGTAAAAACGAGCATATAAATCATTATTATCCTTTTGGACCAATTTCTCAAAAATCTCAAGAGCTTTGTCTACTTCGTTTTTATGAAGATAACATATGCCCCTCATAAGATAAACATCCGGATCTTTATCATATATCTTATTTGCATTATTTATACATTCTTCTGCAGACTCAAAATTATTATTTGAAAGTTCCTCAAAAGCTTCCTCTCTATACTTTAAAAAAGTATCATAGTCAAACACTAATCTTTCTTTAAAATGGCAATATCTAAGTCCATTGCTATCATTTATTTGTTTAAAGAGATAGTTTACAAATTCTTCAGGATATTTCCTATAAAGATATTCTTTATCATCCTTCCAGTTAAAGTTATCATCAAGAAGCTTCCATATATTTTGAGGAAAGTAATGGTTTTTAATTAAAAATTCTATCATTTTATTGTATAAAAGCTTTTTATTTCCCACATACCACATAGCATCTGAATCTAAGATCGTAATCCAATTATCAATATTAATTCTGTTGAAAAAATCATCATATAAAATTTTAACTTTATTCATGAATTCCTCAACAATTTCTTCATAATCCAGCACTTTTTCAGTGAACTCTTCAAAAGTATTAATATGTGGAGGTGGCTGTTTAATACTATTTAAATTATTATTTTCAAAAGTATCTTCAGAATCTTTATTTATTTCTTTCTTAATATTATTTGTATGTGTACTATTTTTATTATTTCGTATGTATTTTAAGGCCATATCATAAGCCTCTCTCAATTTTTGATAACCTTTAGGGTCATCTTCTGGATTGTGAGACTTTAACTTTTTTGCATAAGCTTTCTTTACTATAGAAGTATTGTCTATAGGATCTATTCCCAGAATACTCCAAAAATTCATAATTACCCTCACCCCAAATTTCATCTTTTCTTACTTCAATCATACATTCTCATTCATTTTTTCAAAAATTCCATATTACTATGCAGTTTTTGTTAGTTGGACATATATATTTCAAATAAACTTAAATGAATAATCCAAATAATTTCTTCTTATAAAATGTCTCAACATCCTTCACTGCATCTTTAGACCAATTGTCTATTCCTACCATATCAATAATCATTCCATTTAAATAAGGGGCAGCTGCATCAGCAATGCCTTTAAATATTTCTTCTTTCTTACCATCAAAGTCAACTATTATTAAGTAACTTTTTTCATTATCAGGAATAAACGGCTCTTCATGTTTTAGCTGCATAATAATTCTGTCTATTATAGGTATATTTCTTACAGTTTTGCTCTTTCCTTTTGATATATTTCTTGATTAAACCTAAAAATTATGGTTTAATTCATATTAAAATCCCCTTTAGTAATAGCTTCTTATATTATTAGCTCGTAATATGGTTTTAGGAATTTTTAATGCTTTCTCAGAAATATGTTTTGGCATATTTTCTACTATAAAGTCTGTTAACCATACTAATCCTGTAGTAAAAAGCCCTGTAGAAACTTTAGTATCTCTGCTTTTAAATGTATATCCCATAAGCTCTGAATAAGTAACTTTTTCAATAGCATTTATCTGTATAGTTCTTGTTGACAGAAGCTTTTTTGATGTAATTGTATCCTTAGAAATTATTATTCTATGAAAAAAATAAATTGAAAGTAATTTTAATCCTATTAATGTAAATAAAATCGCAGTACCATAACCACAAACATAAATTTTCCACACCAATTGAACCCCTACGTTTTCTTCTTCAATAAACTCAGTAACAAAGTTATTCATCATAATAGTGCATAAAGAAAATAACAATGTGAAGAATATCCCTAAAGCTAAACATGTCTTACTATTTCCGAATATTCTATCTCCATTTTCATTTATAACAGGCTTGGTAATAATCTTATCAATAAAATCATTTTGTATTTTCTTTGTTATTAACCTCATTATTCCATACATATTAATTTTTCCCCCATATATTCTAAAATTTAAACTCAAACATACTTAAGTTTAGTATTAGTGTAATATAATTAATGGTTATTTTATCCTTCATCCCACTTGTTCATAAAATTTCCCACAGAACCAAAATTCCCCTATACAATAAATTATTTACATAATAATTATATCATATTGGAGGAATTTGAAGTAATTCCATTTCTAAAATAAAAAAGGTACACTAAGTATTTATACTTAATATACCTTTAAAAATAATTATACTCGTAAAAATTTTTCATAAGTCTCTATTTTATCCTCTCTATTGTTTTTCCTTATCCATCTATTATAATCTAAAATAACTTCTTCTATTGTTTTTAATTCTAATTTAGTGTTATTTTTTCTTTTCATTTCTGCATACATATTGATTTTGATTATATTTCCCATTTCTTATCACCTCCATCTTGATATAGGATATTATTAATTTTTTGTGATTATTGCAAGCATTATTATCATTTTGCTTATATCACCGATAACGATTACTCTCTCTAATAACTATATTACAATAAATTTTTGTCAATTATTTGTCATTCGAGAACGTTTTCTAAAAAATTTTTATTTAATCCTTCTCATCTGCATTCAACTACACATAAAAACATATTTTGGAAAACAAATAGAAGCAACTGCCACTTGCAGTCATAAATTATCCAGAAAGGCTGTTGCATTTGCAACAGCCCATCTTTAATAGATAACTATATATTTAATTTTTATTACTAATCATTAGTTTGAGAATTCTTGTGTTCCCATGTATTTGCTGTTTCCTGAGATTACTCCTATACCAACCTTAGTATATTTTTCATTCATCATATTTGCTCTATGACCTGGTGAGTTCCACCATTGATTAAATAACTCAACTGGATCTGAATTGTTATATGCAATATTTTCTCCTGCTGAAGTATAATCATAACCTATTGCATGCAACCAGTTTGTCCACTTTGTTCCATCTGGATTTGTATGACTAAAGAAGTTATTTTGAATCATGTCGTCACTCTTGTATCGTGCAACTTGTACTAATGTATTATCTATAGTTAATGGCTTAAGACCTGCTTCTGTTCTTTTTTCATTCATTAATTGAAGAATCTTATCTTCTGCAGTATTTTGTATGCTAATTGGATGATTTGTTGGCAACTTAGGCAGCCCCTGCACATCTACTGAAGTTGCATTTGTACCAGCTGTTGGAGTTATTCCTGTATTGCTAGCGTTATACCCATTACTAGGATTCATAAATAAGCCTGTATTTAAAAGATTATTTACACTTGTATTGCTATAATCGTTAGTATTTGAATTAATTGTTGCTGCAGATACTCCTAATGATGAGAAACTTCCTATTGTTGTAGCTGCAATAACTGTAGTTACTATTCTTCTTAAATCATTCTTTCTCATTAGTTTTTCTCCTTTTGTATGTTTTATTTGCCTTCTTGATTTTTATGTTAACAACAAATATTTTTTAAGTTTTTGTTGTTTTCAAGTTAAGGCATGTCTCTATCTTATCATCTTTTCGACAACATTCAACACAACTTTTTCTTAATTAATTGATTTAAATGCTATCAGCTTTGACTTACTTTACTATGTTATTGTATGCTTCTTTATGCACCATGATATTATTTAAAAGCTTAAAGTGCCATGGCTGATCCCCTATATTTTTCTAACAACCAATTCAGAATACAGCCTGCTTACTAAATCCATATATGCATATCTCATCTGATGAGCTTTGTCTCCACCATCTGATAATAATTAAAGGATGTAGTAAATTTGACGTGATCATAAATCTACTACATCCTCTTCTTTTCTATTTAATTTGCTTTTTATCTAGCGCTTATGACTGGCTAGTCTTCTCCTAATTTAACATAACAATCCTTTTCGCAGAAGCTTATACCATACTTTATAATATTTTTATAACCTTCGCTTCTCAGCTCCATATCATAACCTTTTTTATTAATCTGCTTTAAAGCATCTTCAGCTCTTTTTTCTAAATCATCAATATCTTTAGCTATTTTAAATTCAATAACTATTGCTACGCCTCTTTTAGACACAGATTTTATAAACAGGTCGCTACGTCCTTTTCCACCCTCTCTGTTTGATTTCACAATATAATCATGCATATTCGCTAAAGCTCCAACTACAAAGCCATGATAGAAATTTTCATAAGCATCATTAAAGCTTATTGTTTCCATAAGTAGCCTTCCAAGCTCTTCTTCAAAAATTTCAGCATCTCCATTTATTATTGAAGTATACATTCTACTTAAATCCTTTGCCTTTACCTTTTCTTCAAACCACCTTAAGATTTTACTTCTAAAGATATATTTAACTTCTCTATTTGGTATACTTAATTCCATATATCGATTATCATCTTCATCCATTCTTTCACTAACTTTTTTGAAATATCCTGTGAAGAACATGAAATTCCATAGATTTTCAAGACTATCATATATTTCATCGTATGTTATATCTTCATAAACCAGTTTTTCTATTGTTTTTCCTTCAATTAAAAGCTCTATTTCCTGTTTAGTTTTAGAATCGGCTTTTTCTATTAAGCTTTTAACTATACTGTTAGAGCTTGTATTTGCCCAATAGGATGATGGAAATGTATTTTTATTACCAGTTAGGTCAAAAATGAATTTTATTACACTCCAAGGATTATAAACATTAGTCTGTCCAAATACATATCCATTGTACCAATCTCTTATTAATGAATATTTTTCTTCTAATTCATAGTATTTAGTCAGCTCCTGTGCTTCATTATCAGAAAAACCAAAATACTCTGCATATCTATCATTTAATATTGAAATTATATTTAAATTATTTAATCCAGTAAAAATACTTTCCCTAGAAATTCTAAGACATCCTGTTATAACCGAAAATTCTAATGAACTATTAGTTTTTAATGCTGATTCGAAAAGTGATCTTATAAAAGCAATCATTTTATCATAGAAACCTTCAAAAAATGCATTTTCAAGAGGCACATCATATTCATCTATAAGAATTATTACTTTTTTTTCATGATATTTTTCTAAACATTGCGATAAAAACTTTAGTGCTGTTATATAAAGAGAATCATCATCGTCTTCTTTTGCTATTTTTAAGTATTTTTCTTTTTCCTCATTTAGCTTAGTTCCTTCTAAAACATAATCATGGCGCTTAAATTCGTCTGCAAGTTCCTCCTTAATACACTTTAGTGCCAATTCAAAAGTTGGCTGCTTTGCAGATTTTAAGGATAAATTAATCACAGGGTACTGACCCATATGACAAGTATAATTTTCTCCTGCTTTAATTATATTTAAACCTTCAAAAAGGTAAGAATTATCTTTTTCGCTATGCTCAAAGAAGTATTGGAGCATACTCATATTTAATGTCTTTCCAAATCTTCTTGGTCTTGTAAATAAATTTACTGCTGCTTTATTATCAATTAAATCTTTTATTAATAATGTTTTATCGACAAAGTAATATCCTCTAGTTATTAACATTTCAAAATTATCTATGCCTATTGGTAATGGTTTAAAATTCATCTTATCACTTCCATTCCACATTTAATTTTGACATAATCAAAACAAATTTACTTTTAACTATGCCTGATTTTTATAGTATAACATCTTCATTTTAGGCACATGAAAATAAATAACGAGTCCAAAGCTGCCATGGATATTTTTCATCAGGCAAGGAAGTAAAATACCATCATAGCGGGCCCATTATGGTCTTTTGCTGACGCAGGATGATGGAAAATAGGCTGGCAGATAGACTTGTTATTTTTTTGATTGTGCCTTATATACTAATTATAACCAAAATATTATCTTATTAAAACTTACCTTGTTGAAAAAAACTAAATCTTTAGTTACTATTAAAAAATTGAGTATCTAAAGGCAATATTTCAAAAAGAGACTGGTTACTGTAGTTATATTTCATAACCAGCCTCTACTTTATAATTAACTTTGAAACTCAACTTCTCCACATGTACAGAGTTTATGTGGCGATAAGTTAAAATATTAAAAGCTATAGACATTTAATAAATAACACATTAAAATGAATTAAAAGAAAATAATGGTTATTTTTTTGAATATGCCTTATGGGAGTGTGAAAATGAAAGTTAATATAAACATTATTTCTTCTGAACTAGAAGAAGAAGTTAATTTCAATATACATAATGTTGAAAAGAATATTACTCAAGCTATAGAATTGCTGACATCATCAAATCAAGTTATTAAATACCTGCTTGGAAAAAAAGAAGACAAACATTATAAAGTTAACGTTGATGAGATTTTTTATATAGAATCAATAGACCGAAAAGTATTTATATATACAAAAACTGAAACCTATGAAATTCCCGAAAAATTGTATATACTGGAAGAACAATTATCTACTGCTAATTTTATTAGAGTTTCTAAATCTTTGTTACTTAATATTAATAAAATATACTCTTTCTACCCAAAATTAAGTGGGAACCTAGAAGCTCTTTTAGTCAATAAGGAAAAAGTTATTATTTCAAGAAGATATGTTGCAAATTTGAAAACCAAATTAGGAATGAGGGACAGCGAATGATCATTAAATATTTAAAAGCAATATTAAAATTAACCTCAGTAATTTTTACAATAATAATATTATTTGGGCTTATCACAAAACAAGAATTAAATAATAGCAAATTATATGAATTACTCGCTTTATCTTTTGTATTGTCCTTAATAAAATTCATTATTAATAAATATGTTATCTCTAAAGATTCAATATTCAATCCATTATCATTTATAATTATAGTTTGGTTAATGGTTATTGGATCAAATTATCTTTTTAACTGGAATATGTCCTTATCATCAATGTTTTCGTCATTTATTGAAGTCATATTAATTTATATATGTGTTAGACTTATTAATTATCAGCATGAAAAAACAGAAGTTAAAAAAATGAATGAAATCCTAAATAAAAACAGAAAAAATGAACAACAATGATCTTAAATTGTTGTTTATTTTTTTGATGCTCACGTATCACTTGATGTTCTTTTTTCACCGCTTAGTTATATATATTAACCGCTTATGCATATACATATTGTCCTTATTTAATTTATATTATATTCTTACAACATGATATGAATTAAGAAAGAAGGTTATTTATATGATGATTATTAATATTATTTCAGAAATTGTTAGCGGGACTCCGTTTTATGTTTGGATTATATTTATTGTTCTTTTAAAGCGTGGAATGAAATCTACTAGAGATGGTGAATTATCCTTTAATAAAATGTTGATTATGCCACTAATATTTATTGTTTGGGGTTTGGAAAAATTACTCATAGGTTTTAGTTATTTAGGTACTTCTATGATTTTTTACACTGCATTTATGTGCTTAGGAACACTATTATCCTACGCCTTATACTCTAAGTACAGAAAGCTTTATATAAAAGATAATTCTCTATATAGAACTGGCTCATACTTACCATTAACTATTATGATGACTAATTTTTTTGTAAAGTATTTATTAAACGTTGCTCTAAGTGTAAATCCATTATTATACAGCACATTGTCCTTTAATATTTTATATTCATTATTAAGTGGTTTCTCTGTCGGCTTATTCATAGGAGGTATCTTACAAGCATACAATGCTTATTCACACTTAAAAGCAGCAGTATAATTATATATATCAGTATAAACAAAATCAGGGCTTATTCTTAAGCCCTGATCCATTTCGAAACAAGTGTACTTATTGGGACTTTAAAATCATTTTCGGACTAAGCCTAAAATATTACTATTAAAATCATCGTTCATAAGAACCACCTCTTTCGATTATTATTATGTGCAGTATTAGTTTTAATATGCTAGAATTATTATTATTCTATGAAAAAAATAAATTAATAACAGTGTTAAACTTTTTTGATAGTAAAAAAACTTAAATCCCCTTCATCTTCCCCTTCACCAAACTTACGTAACTCCCAAGTACCACAAGTCTCCTCACAACTTCATCTACATCAAAATTCAAAGTATGTCTTTTCTTCTTTAAAGTTTCCTCCAGGTTAAAAAGCATAGCTGCGCCTTCCTTTAGTCCTAATTTATCACAGCTTACGGCGAGCCTATTCATTTCTCTTAAGGTACCTTCTAAAGTCACACTTACTCCACTAAGTAAAATCCCATTTAAAAGCCCTTCAATATCCTCAATCACAATCTTTAAGCTTTCATTATTTTCCACGAAATCACATCCTTTATAAAGTCAAGTTCACTAAAGTACCATCTTCATGGTAAGCTGTTATAGGCACTGCTATAAGCCCAGTTTCTCCGAGGTATACTTTTGCAAGCAGCATAAATGGATAGTTTTTCATTCTTTCCATCCTCTCCAGCTTTTCAATAAGCTTCTTATTGTGGCTGGAATACTTAACCTCAATACTTACACATTCTTCTTCCTTATCATATAATGGCATTTTAAAGACCTGATGCACTTTATCAAAGCTGCTTCCTCCAAACTTGCCTAACTTTATAAGGAACAAATCATCATTTTCTTCCCTTTCATTAAAGTATAAGCCAGAGTTCTTAGAAGCTGCTGAAAATAAATCCTTCCATAAGGTAAAAGTCTTATCTTTAAGATAAATACTTGAAATATCTGTGGCTCCTATAACTTCTCCCTTACTGCTTTCACTAGAGGATAATCTAAAATCTCCATTTACCTTTCCATTAATAAGCTTTATTTTAGCTTTAGAGAAGCTTTCTATATCAGAAGCTACTCCCCATGGACAGGTTTCCATACTGTAACTGCTTTTCTTATCATAAGATGAATTTCTAGATATGGTGTAAGTAAACCACTTGTTAAAACCTTCTACTGTAAAGTAAAATGTAGTTCCTTCATAGCCTGATTCTGTTATCCATTTGGCAGCTCCTACCGCTGTAAGTTCTATTGGTGGAATTTCATAATAAGAACTCTTATGCTCTCCTATTAATTCGCCTAAAGTTTTTTCATCACTGCAATTTTCCATAGCCATAGTCAAAATATAAATGCTTTGAAGCAAATATCTGAAGCCTTCCACAGAAAAGGAGGCATTTTTGTTAATATATAATTTTAGCTTTCCTTGAAGTGCTCTTATTTTCTTCTCCATATTAGGTATATCGCTGTTGTGACATATAATTACAACCTGTTCCAGCTTATCTAAAAAGCTTTCAGTAATTCTAGCAAGGCCTGTAAAGTATATTTCTTCTATGGTTTTTCTCACTTCTTTTATACAGCTTTCTAAGACTTCTTTACTTATAACTTTGTCCTTAGCAATTAAAGAAATAATTTCTTCCTTATTTAAGGCACCTTTGTAAAGTCCATAGTGAATTACTGCCTCTACCTTATGTCTGCAAAGCTCTTTACTTTTACAGCTGCATAAAGAATTATTAACTATACTGCTCTCCTTTATGGATATATTCTTCTTTTCTTCTCCCTTTGCAGAAATAAATTTTACTGTTTCTTCTCCTTCAAACTCCACCTGAAGAAGAGCACCTTCTTTTATATCCGCTTTTAATCCAAACTCCATTCTTTTAACGAGATTTCCAAATTCTCTATCTCCCAAAGCAGTCTTTATACTTTTTAAGTTTATATTTAAAAGCTCTGAATAATCCTGAAGAAGCTCTTCTTGTTCATAAGAAGCTTCCTTTATAGAAGATAACCCTCCAAAGATTTCTTCCATATGCTGTTTAACATATAAATAGCTCATAACCGTATGCTTGCAAATACTTCTTGAAGGACAGCTGCACTTAAAAGCTTGTATATCTTCATTTATGCTACAAACATTACTATCTGGCAGTTCGCATTTTATAGCTGCTTCTTCCACTGTTATTTTTACAGCAGCACCGGAATTTAAATCCTTTGAAGCTCTATTGAATATACCCTTATTAGTAACTCCAATAAGATATTCATCATTAATAGAAAGAATATACGATTTTAACTTGCTTAAGAAATTATCTTTGCTATCCATTTAGCTAACCCTCCCGGCGTCATTGCTGCAACTTCTGCTCCAAGTGCAGCCATTTTAGCTGCAGCCTTTTTGTCATAAAAACTATTAGCTTTGTCATCTAAAGCTGTAAGGATTATAAGCTTAGCCCCAGTTTCAATTATTGCCTTAGCCCTTGCATACATTATGTTGTAATTATAACCATCATAAAGGTCTGTCACCATTACCACCATAGTTCTTAAAGGACTCTCTATTAATTTTTCTGCATAACCCAAAGCCTTTCCTATATTAGTCCCTCCTCCCAGCTGAACACTCATAAGTGTTTGAACTGCATCATCTACATAAGCAGTTAGATCCACTATCTCTGTATCAAAAATAAAAAGGCTGGTTTTTAACATAGGAAGCTTTGAAAATATTCCTGCCATTATAGCGCTGTGAATCACAGAAGAAAGCATACTACCACTTTCATCAACTGCAACTATTATGTTCCAAGGATTGTATTTTCTTACCCTGCCATAAAAATAAACTTTATCTACAATTATTCTCTCTTCTTCTCTATCATAATTTTTTAAATTGGCTCTTATGGTCCTTTTAAAATCAATGTTTCTAGCAGACTTTACAGCACTTCTTTTGTTTCTGTCCACTTTTCCCATGATAGTCAGCCTTACTTCATTTTCTAAGCTCTTAGTTATCTCATCTGCTACCTTCTTAACTATTTTTCTTGCAGTATCTAAAACATCGCCCTTCATTAAATGCTTCATCTGCAATATATTTTTTAAAAGTTCTGTATTAGGTTCCATAGCCTCTAGAACCTTTTTATCTGTTAAAAGCTCCTTCATATTATATTTTTCTAGAGCATGCTTTTCTAATATTTCCACTGTTTCTTTAGGGAATAAGGTTCTAACCTTTGTTATCCAAGAAGGCACTGTAAGGTTGGATACTCCTCTTCCTCCCCTGGGGTCATCTACTCTTATTCCTCTTTCTTCATCATAATCCCTATCATATAAGAACTCCAGCAAATCACTAAGCTCTGAATAATTTCCGCTATTTTCTGAAAAACCTATGCTGTCTTCTGCAAATTTTCCAAGTACCAGTCTCCATCTATTTAAACCAATTAAATCTTCCTTCATACCTGATCCTTCCTCATATATACGTTCCATTTTTCCAAAAGCTCCACTGCATATTTATCTAAGGATACTGCTAGGTTTATATCCTCTTCCTTTAAGGCCTTTTCATATAGAATATCTTCTTCCTTAGTGCTGTAAACTTTTGCTGCCTCTTTAGCAATACTGTCAATTTCAAAAGGATTAAAAAAGGTGAAGCTAAATCTTAAATCAGGGAGAAGTGCCATAAAATGTTCCTCTTCTATATTTCTTAAAAAACTGTCTATTCCCTTAAGTAAATCCTCTTCAATAAGCAATAAATCCTTAGCTGTAGAAAATAGACCCTTTAAAAAGCTTCCTGACTTCATAAGCTTTTCCCCTGTTCCATAGAGATACTGCACTGTTTTATCTGCCACTTCCTTAGAATCAGTTGCGTTTAATCCATAAAGTATACCTAATGCTGCTCCTTCTACTGCACTATTTAAGTCCTTCTTTGAAATAAGGAGCTTTAAGCTGTCTATTAAAGCTTCGTTATCAAAATTAGCTTTGTTAGAAATATGATAAATATCCTTTAACTTAGAGATGACTTCATTTTCATTGTCATAATCCACAGTATTCAAGCTGGTTATTTGAGAAACAGCTTTATTATAAGCAGTAGTAAAGAATTCCTGTAGTTTTTCTTCCATATTAATGTTAAGTAAATCTTCTGCATTACATAAGAAATTTAAGTTGTAACAAGAATTTGTAACAGAAACAAAGTCCTCATCTCCATTTAAGATTTCTCCAAAGGAAGGCAAGAGTCCTTGAAAACTGCTTTCAGCTCCCATAAGTGCAGCTTCTATTAAAAGCAGTGAAGCTTCTCCTGAAGCATTTTCACAGGCTTTAAACCTTTTTGAAAGCACAGAATTTGCTGCTTCCTTTAAACTTCCTCCCTGCACTGAAAGTTCTATAAGTGTACTTTGAAGTTTTGTAGTCCATTTGTACTTCCATACTTCCCTTATTAAATTAGTATTTTTTCTATTAATAAAATCCGGTCCTTTTTCCATAAGACAAAAATTGGTATTTAAAAACTTCATTATATGAAAAAACTTACTTTGCTCTCTATGCTTTTTACTCTTATAGATACTAAGGGAAACTTCATTTTCTAAAGTAGTAGTTTTTATGTTAAACTTCCCGCACAATTCATTAAAATCCTGTACTATAGGAGGAACTTCTGCTAAGGCACAAAGTTTTCCTATTTTATTTCCTGTAAGCAGTTCTCTTAAATACTTTAAAGAAACCTGCGCCTCTGCATCCATTTCACCCTTTACAAAAGAAGAAGTTATACCATCCTTAAGCTCATAAACTCCACATTCGTATTTATCTCTTAAAGCCTTTAGTCCCTTTGCCATGTTAAAGGCTTCTATTTCATCAGCTGTAGAGAGATTTCCATGATTTTTTCTTATAAGTTTTCCGCAATGTACAATAAAATTAAGTACAACTTCTTCATAAGGTTTATCCATATGTTTCTCAATATTTTCAAAAACTCTTTGATAAAAAGCAGGATGAGGCATACCGCTGGCATATCCATTTAATTGATCACTTTCCTCAAAGGAATAAGCCATGGCATATACTCCTGTGTCAGCTTCTGCTATATTATGAAGAGTTATTTCATTATCAGCTTCAAGACCATCAATGAGTGCAGAAGTGTGAAAGCCTCCACTTACTACCAGCACTTTATTGTATTTTTTAGCTGCCTCTCTTATTTTCATGCTCATAAAGGTTTCCCTAGAGAAGCAGCCATCTTCCTTAAGCATTTCTTCATTATAACCTGCTCTAGATAAATAACAGGAAAATATCATATTTTCTATGAACTTCTCTGTGCTTATTCTAAGTCCATCTATTTCAAATAACTTTTCCCAAAGCTCATTATAGTTTCTGCAGCCTTCCTTTTCACAAAGAGCTTTAATAAAAATACTTTCCTTCATTAAATAATCATCATTATAGGTATTTTTTTCCTGAGCCTTTCCCATAACTTCTAGTTTTTTACTATTTATAAGTATTTCTGCATAAGATAAGTCCATAAACTCACAAACTATATCTCTTTTCTTACCTTCTCTTAATGCCAAAAGCTCTGGTGAAAAATCTAGGAAGGGATAGTAACACCTGTATTTTTCCTTGTTTTCTTCTATAAATCCATTTCTATCAAAGTAACTATAATAAATACATACAGGAGCTTTAGTTTCTTCATGAGCTATATACTTTATAACTTTATTAGCTTCTGCTGGTCCTTCAATTAATATAATTTCAGGTTTATAACTATCGATTACTTTCTTAAGATGAAAACTACAGGCTGGACTGTGATGTCTTACTGGGAAAAACATTACGTTACTTTTTAAATTGTAGGCTTTTTTCACATAGTATTTTATTTTATTATCTATATCCTGCTTATCCATATTTTCAACCATGCCAGCTCCACCTTTATTTAATCCACTTTTTAGCTTCATAGAATTCCTTCCAGTTTCCACCCATTCTTGTACTTTTACCTTTAACTACAATGTTAAAATAACTTCTAAGCTTATCTACATCTTCACGGCTTTCCTTAAGTACAGAACCTAATATGTTTTGTACCATGGTGCTCATATCAATTTTAGAATCTCCATAATAAAAACTACTCATAAGAGTTTGATAATATACCGATACTGCCTCTGCTGTACTCATTACTGCAGAAGGTTTGTCTATTCTACTGCCTTCAGAAGATATCCCTTCTCTTAATTCATGGAAGGTTGTAGCAAGAATTTCTGCTGCATCTCTGTCCACTTCCATTTCAATATTAGAATTTTTAATAAGCTTTTCTACTTCTCCCTCTATAATCTTAGCTTCTAGTGAAACATCACTTATTGGGAATACAGTTTCAAAATTAAATCTTCTCTTTAAGGCACTGCTCATTTCGTTAACTCCACGGTCTCTAGTATTAGCAGTTGCTATAACATTAAATCCTGGCGTGGCACAAAGCAGTCCTTCTTCCCCAAACTCTGGTATATTTAAAACTTTATCACTGAGTATACTGATTAAACTGTCCTGTACTTCTGCTGGACATCTAGTGATTTCTTCAAATCTAGCTATAATTCCTTTTTGCATGCCAATGAACAAAGGAGAAGGCACTAGAGCTTCCTTAACAGGTCCCTTAGCTAAAAGCAAAGCATAATTCCAAGTATACTTAATCATGTCTTCTGTAGTTCCTGCTGTTCCCTGTATAGTATTTGTGCTGCATCCGCAAATAGCTGCAGATAATAGTTCACTTAACATGGTTTTAGCTGTCCCCGGCTCTCCAACCAGCATAAGTCCTCTGTTTCCAGCTAAGGTTATAATACATCTTTCAATAAGAGTATCATCTCCATAAAATTTCTTAAGTATATTAACATTTTTTCTTTTTAGCTTTAAAGGCTTACTGCTGCCTAAAATAAAAGTCCTCACAGCCTTAGGAGACAATCTCCAATTTTCTGGCTTAGGCCCTTCATCATTAGCCTCTAATGCAGCTAATTCCTCTGCATATAATACTTCAACAGTAGGTTTTAATGCTTTTATTTCACTCATATATATTCTCCTTTTCTATTTTTCTTCTCTCCACTTATCATTAGTTCCTGTTTTAGAAACCAAAACTCTACTTACTTGATAAAGAATTTCACTAAAGAATCTTTCAGGCAGTGTGTCTAGTGGCACCATGTTTTGTTTCTGTGTTTTCTCATTTATATAAGCATACTTTGACATGGTTCCTAATTTATAAAAGCACAAATCATACACTGTTGCTTCTTCATTTTCATAGCCTACAGATATGCCGCTGAAATTTAGTCCAGCTTCTACTTTATAGCTGCTGTCTTCTTTATAAAAAGCAAAATAACCGCCGCCATCTCCAATGGCTCCTCTAATCCATCCAAAGTTCGTTAGCTTACCTAATAAGGACAAACCATTTAACATAGTGCCGCCAAAGCGTTCTACAGTGTTTCTTTTCTTTTCTTCTTCTGTAACAATAAATATTTCTCTATTTAACTGTTCAAATGGCTGTTTAATTTCATAGTTTTCAAATTGTTCCTTCCATAAAGCCATGTCCTCATTATCTAATTCAATAGGGTGAACAATTCCTATTATCATTCCATCCTCTAATTCGTACTCTTCTTCATCTTTAGTATTAAAGCTGCCATCCTCCATATATCTGAAGCTGTCTGTTAAAGCATTATCTTTATAAACACCCCAAACAAGACCTATGGCAAATTTATGCATAATAGGATTTTCAACAAAAAGCTTTACCCAAGAATCTTTTGTCCACTTTCTATTGCTGGACAAGGCCATTTCTAAACGGATAGCTTGTATATTGGCAACTGTTTTTAATTGCTTCTTTAAATTCTTAAATTCTGCTAAAGCTTCCTTTGCCTTTACTTCATCATCCTTCTTAACTGGAGCCGGCAGACTTTTAAGCTTTTTACCACTTTCATCAGTTATTTCCAAAGCAAGCTCTGGAGTAAGTAATGCAGTAAATTTTCTATCTCCATAATCAAAAACTCTTTCTCCTCTTACATCAAAGCCTAAGTTTGGAACTATTCTATCAGAAAGCTCTTCTATATCTACTCCCATTTGATCTGCCGCAAACTTAAGAGCTGAAGCCGCGGCAGTTTTAACCTGCTTAAATTTAAACTTTCTAGATATATTGTCTACTATTATTAAGGCTTCATTGCTGCCATTTAAAGCAAGAGCCTTTACTGCTTCACTGGCTATTGCTCCTCTTGAATTCTTAGGCCACTCCTCTATATTCTTTTTAAGTAGATTTATTACTTCATAATCTCCGTAAACTGAAGCAAAAGGAAGTACCCATTTTTTCTTACTTTCTGCGCCTGCATCTAACCACCTTTGCAGAACCTCTAAAGCAAGCTTTGATAAATCCTTTTTATCTAAAAGTTCTCCTACCTTTAAAGCTTCACTGCTTAATCCAATTTCAATGCAGGAAGCATAACATACCAGCATATATTTTATAATTTCACCTTCCGCATAAGCCTCATTATCCTTAAACTTTACCTTTGTTAAAGTATCACAATTAAGCCACCTTAGAGCTGCTGCTTTATTACCTTTTAATCCCTGCTTACAGTATTCTAAAATATCTAATTCTTCATTTCTTTCTTCCAAAGCACTTTCCATGTTTAAAGCCTCTCTTAAAAGAGCTTTTATCTTTTCACTTTTTTCAACTTCCAATGCTTCACTTAAGGCCTCCAGCACTTTTTCATCACTACTCTTTAAAAGTGCCTTTACTGCTGATTCCCTAACTGCCTGTTTTTTTGAACTTAAGCTAGGTATCACCAATTGCTGGCTTGTCTTGTTTGAACTTAAAAGCTTTATCACTGTTTCCTTCACCACTTTAGAAGAATCTCCTAAATACTCTATAAGAATTATTGCACTTTTTGTTTCCTCAAGATTCTTGTTTAAAATCTCCAAAATACCCTTTCTGCTTTCAGCATCACAATTAGGGATATTTTCTATTACTTCTTCTATTTTTGTTTTAATTAGATTTTCTATAATGTTAACTGCTTGGATCCTTAAGCTATTTCTAACGTAATTACCAAATGCGCAATTACCTAAATAGCATATATAGTTACTAACGGACGCCCCACAGCTTAAAAGTAATTCAATGTAAGAATTCAAATCATCGTCAGGCACTTTTTTACCCTTATATTTAAGATAATCATCATACATATGTCTTAATATATCTGGATTTCCTATAGTAATAAATATATCCATAGCTCTTTCAAACATTGGGGATTGGTCTTTTAACCAAAATAAGATTTTAGAAAAGTTATAAGAATACAGATGCATATCTCTTTTCCCAAATAAGCCTTCTAATGATTTATCTATATCACTAAAGGAAATATTTCCTCCTAAATATTGTATGAAATCTTCATAAATATCTCTTTCAATATTATTCTTATCCATAAATACAGAAAACTCATGTATAAAAGCATCTTCTGCATCATTTAAAAATTCTGCGTCTTCTCCCTTTTGCCAAAGAAGAAATGCCATATAAGCTTTATTTATACCAGAGCACATTGAAGCAGCCCTCTTAAATTCTTCTCTGTGTTTATCTACCTCTTCTTTTAGTTCTTTTTCAAAAGTATACTCATATCTTAAGCTATTGGATTCTCCAAGCCATGCAATATATAGTTCTTTTTTAATTTTAAGCATATCTACAAGGCTTGATATCACACTATATCTATTATATTTTAAGTAATTATGCAAAGCATAAAAGAACTCTTTATAAGCAAATTCTGCAGCAAATTTAATAAATCTTCTTGCCATTTCAGATTTAATACATATGTTACAGCTAACTCCTATGAGAAACCTAAAAACATATTTATCAAGGTTTAAAACTAATCTACTGTCATTTTTTAAAGTTTCCGCTATTACTTCTAAATCTGAAGTTTCTTCTTTTAAATATTCAGTTAATGCTCCTGCCTGCATTTCAGATATATTATTGTTGAATAAATTTCCTATTGATTTAATCATATCTTTTTCTAACCAATGGACATATTCTTCACTACTTTCTTCCTTATAAGCTAAATAAGATATAATTATGGCTTGTTCATTTATTTCGCTTATCTCAATAGCTTCTGAAAATGAATCTTTATATTTTTCATAAAGACCATCATAAAACAAAATAAAATCACGGCTTAAATTTCTTTCCATCTTGGTGATAGATGTAGCATAATAGGCTATAACGAAGGCTGGACTTAAGCCGTATTTTAGAAAATCTCTATAATAAGAAGCTCCTTTGTAGTAAATTGTCTTATCCAAAACAAAAAATAAAGATGCTTTTCCCATTTGAAATAATATTCTTAAATACTTTGATAAATAATCCTCAGCCTTATGCTTGGTCAAAGAATTATATGCACTAACTACTGCCTCTACGACTTCACTCTTTAACTGTTTCATATCTATGCTTGGAAGTTTCTTAAAGAATTCCTCCTCATTAAGGCTTCCTTCTACGTATTCCTTAAAATTATCAATAACTTCATAAGTTAAACCTAAATCTAATAACACATTACTTATTTTTTCTGTCAAATGCTGCTCCAATCCCATTTTCCCTAACACTCCTTTAACTAACGATTAAGCTTCCAGTTAGCTGCAAAACCAGTCTTAGCTTCTAAAGCTCTGTCTACATCATAAAGTATCTCACTAAAGAATCTTTTTGGTACCTTCACTGGTACAATGATATTTTCTTCAGTTACTTCATCATAAACATAGCTTCCTCTTTCTACTGTGTTCGCTTTATAAAAAGTTAATTCATAAATAGTAGTTTCTTCATTTTCATAACCAACTCCAAGGTAATCAAATTGAAGCTCCGCACCTATACCTATTTTTTCATCTTCTTTATAAAATTGATAGTAACAGCCTGCGTCTTGTACTGAACCTCTGTACCATCCTATTTTAGTAAGCTTACCTACTAGTGAGAGTCCATTAATCTTAGTACCTGCAAAACGTTCTATATTTTTCATGCTCTTTTCTTCTTCATTTACAAAGTAAACCTTTCTTTGAAGTTGTGGAAAAGGCTGTACTATTTCATAATCTTCAAATTGCTGCTTCCAGCCTTCTAAGATTTCTGTTTCCATCTCAAGAGGATGCACAAGGCCTATGAGACAATTTTCTATAAGTGCGTATTCTTCCTCATCCACTGTATTAAAACTTCCATCTTCCATATATCTAAAAGTATCCTTCAGTTCCCCATCTTCATAAACACCCCATACTAAACTAAGAGAAAAATTGTGCATTATAGGGTTTTCTACAAAAAGCTTTTCCCAATCTTTTTTCTTCCATAGTCTGTTCACAGCAAGTGCCATTTCCAGTCTTAAGCTTTGAGCTCCAACAATAGTTTTCATTTGCTTCTTGAGGACTTTAAATTCATTTGCTGCTTCTTTAGCCCTTAATTCATCATCAGATTTGTTTGGCTTTGGTAAAGTTTTAATTACCTTTCCACTGTTATCCGTAATTTTTAAAGAAAAATCTAATCCTAAGCTTGCAGTAAAGCTTCTACTTCCAAAATCAAATATTCTTTCTCCCCTTTTGTTAAAACCTAAATCCGGTATTATTTTGTCTGCCAAATCTTCTTCTGTTAAATTAAACATCTTTGCAGCAGCAACAAAGGCTTCTTCTGCTGCTTTTTTAATTTGTTTGTGTTTAAATTTTCTAGCTATACTATCTATTATTATTAAAGCATCATCACTTCCATTTAAGGCTAAAGCTTTTACAGCCTCACAAGCGATGGCTCCCCTTGAACTTTTAGACCAAGAATCTATTTGGGCTTTCAAAGTGTTTACTACATTGAAACCTCCTATTGCTGAAACCAAAGCCAGCACCCATTTCTCTTTCGTATCTGCACCATTATTAATCCAAATATTTAAAATTTCATTTCCAAGTACATCTAAATCCGTCTTACTGCACTTTTCTATTACCTTTTCTGCTGTCAGATTTCTTTCTACCACATTTTCAATGGAATATTTACTTATTAGATAAGTTACTACGTCCTTTGAAATTGGCTTTCCATCCTCATACCTTATCTCTGGAAATCCTTTTGCTTTAATCCATTCTGGAGCAGTAAAAAAAGTTTTCTTAAGTCTTTCAGTGCAATAACTGCTTATGCTATGTGCACTTTTAAGTATTTCACCATCTAAATAATCCGCATTTACAACATTTAAAAGTAAAACCTTAACTTTTTCATTTTTTTCTTTTTCTGCAAACTTTTCAATTTCAGTTTTAAATTCTCTCATATCAAAATTCATTAAAATTCTAGCAGCTATTTCGCGAGTGGCAATTTTTTTGCTTGCCAAAATTCCCAAAACTTGTACCTTACATCCTTCATAAGAACTTAGAAAACCTGCAATTTTATCTCTAATATACTTGGAATCATCTAATAAACTTCTTACTAAAATCTCAGAATGTTTTTCCTTATCCGCATTAAATAAACCTTCAAGTACAACTTCTTTAGTCTCTATTTTTAAATCTTCTACAATATTTATAAGCTCTGTATTTCCTTCATTACATAAGGCTCTTAAATATTCCTTTGCTTTTGGATTTAAAACTGCATCAGCAATGAGAATTAAATGCTTTTCATCTATGCCTACACTTAAAAGCTTTTTAGCAAAACTTATATAACTCATCCCTTGGCTTTCTATTACGTTATAGATAACTGAAGCTCCTAATGCATATTCCCCTATATTAGCTGATAAATATAAAAATCTATGTATAATGTCTCTGGTTTCCTCTATAGAGTAAATTAATTGAAAGCAAAGGCAATAGATTCGCCCTAAATAACCTCTCTGCCCATTACATTTTTTAGCTCTAGCGAAAAAGCCTCCTAATAAATCTTCATTTTTGCCTTCCAATACATATTGCATTATTTCAGCCTTTTCTGCTGATCCTAAATCTTCTAAAGCTTTAGCATTATATATAAAACCATTTAAAACTACTCCAATAGTTTCCTTAAGTGTCTCAAACTCCCCCTTTTCCTTGGAGTTACTATAAATAAAATAAGCAAGAGAAAACACTTCTACATCATGAAAATTATTATGCTCAAGCTTCTTTTTCCTCAAAGCATCAAAAGTTTCTTTAAAAACTAACGGTATTTCTTTTATCCTTTCTTCTATTTCTTTACGTACCTTCTTATTCTCTTCTCTAACATACGAATTTATTAATCTATGTATATACAGTTTTTTATCAATATTAAACCTATTTGCAATATCATAACTTTGTGCTGTTTTATCATAAAAACAAATGAAGTCTACTAACTCATCAAATAACATTTTTCTATTAGTACTTTTACTAATAATATTGCTGACAACTTCAATTAAATATCCATTTTCATCACAAGCATAAGAAAAAAAAGCAACTAAGGCTATTTGTTTATCCTTTAGATATTTATTTATATTTTCTCCATCTTCTAAATTTTGTTTTATAAATTCTTCTTCATTCTGAGGTAAACTGTAGGAATTTTTAATTGCTAGAGCAGCTAAGGCTAATTTAACAAAGTCATCTTTTGCTTCTAAAAATGACCTTTTTAGTATTTCTTTATCTTCTAACATCATTTCTTCAACAATTGCAACTACATTTATTACACTTGCACGACTGGAACAATTTTTTATAAGCCATATTAAAAGTTTTTCCTTGTCTTCCATGGCATTTAAATAATTTACGGTTTTAGCTGCAGAATAAAATCTCCCATAGACTATCGTAAAGAAACTGTCTCCTCCTATAGCAAAAAACACATTGATTATTCTTTTAAAAACTTCTTGATTATCCATAAAGCTGTCCATGAGCTTCCAAAACTCTGCTCTTATGTTGTAATGATTTCTAAGAGCCTTTTCCATATTGCATTTATCAACTTCTTCTAAATTTAAAGAATTTTCTCCACTTTCAATGTAAGCTTTAACCTTTATAATCTCTTCGTCTTTTATAGAACAGTTGCAAAGTTTAACCTTAAGCAAATTTAATAGTTCGTCCATTTATTTACCTCCATAATATATTCTAAAATTTTAATTAAAACATACCTAAGTTTAGTATTAATGTATTACAAATCTAAATTTAACTATTGAGTTTTATTCATTCGCTATCACTTTAATCTAATTAATTTACAAATTAGATTATACTATACTTTACTAATAATTGTAATAATTACATATTAATTTAAAATATGTTAAGCCCTAATTTGTTTATTCAATCTTATGATGCTGAATTTCTTTTGTAACTTTTTAGATATGTTTTTAACAATATATGCTAACCAAGGTAAATATTAAAATAAATGTAGATAATTATTTGTAATAATGTTAAAATATTATACGTTATTAATTTATATTGAAATATAGTATAAATATGGGAGGAAGATATGAAAAAATTAAAATTAACAAAATTATTAGCTGCTACACTAGTAATTTCATCATTCTTAGCACTAAATCCTATAGCTGCAAGTGCAGAATGGAAGCAAAATAATAAGGGTTGGTGGTATACAGAAGGGAATTCATGGTCTATTGGCTGGAGAGTAATCGATGGAAGTTTGTATTATTTTGGATCAGATGGCTATATGATGAATAATGCTGACAAAGTATTTTTCGACAAAGAAGATGGACTAAATAGTGATGGACAATTCACAAATGTCACAATAAATGGGAATTGGGCTTTTTGCAAACAAACAGGTAAAATAGTAGCATATTTAGGCTCTGAAAGCAGTATAAATATACCAGACAAAATTGATAATATTACAGTAACAGGTATAGGTTCTTTTGCATTTGAATCTCATAAAATAACAAGTGTGACAATTCCAAATACAGTAACAACCATAGGCGTTGGTGCATTTGATGGTTGTAACTATTTAACAAACATAACAATACCAAACAGTGTAAAATCCATTCTTTCCCACGCATTTGCTGATTGCAGAAGTTTAACAAATATAACAATTCCAAGTAGTGTAACAAAAATGGGTGATGGTATATTTCTTAGGTGTATCAATTTAACAAATGTAACATTAGAAAATGGTATAACATTTTTAGGTAATGATACATTTGATTGCTGTGTTAAATTAACAAATATAACACTACCAAATACTTTAACAAGTATAGGTGAAAGTACCTTTGCAGGCTGTATGAGTTTAAAAAACATAGTAATTCCTACTGGTGTAACAACTATAGGTAGCGAAGCCTTTTACTATTGCACTAATTTGACAAGCCTAACACTCCCTGATGGAGTAACAAACATAGGCATAGGGGCATTCAAACATTGTACTAGGCTAACTAGTATAACTATTCCAAATAGTGTTCAAAATATAGAAACTCATATGAATGGCCCTTTTAACAAGGTAATAGTAACTAATCTATTTGAAGGCTGCACAAATGTCAAAATTTATGTAAATAGTGAAGCAACAAAACAGCTTTTAGTTAATTCTGGTGTAAGCTCAAGCCAAATCATAGTAGCTGCTTAATTATAAACAATAATAAAATAGTTTTATATAAAAATTTTAGTCCCTGATTTCTAATATTTAATGCATAAAAAATCCCAGTAATCAATTGTATACGCATTACTGGGTATTTTAATTTATTCCTCAGGGATACTTTTACAAACTCAATTCTCCTAACACCCTTCAACCCTAATGTTTCCTATATCAAATTTATACAAATAGTGAATCAAAATGGTAAAGATTACTCTGCTTCACCCATTATTTCTTTGAATTTATTGCTGTTTGGGATGCATCAATAAATCCATTTGAAATCCAATCGAATCCTTGATAATCTGGAGCAAGCTCGTCCATAATCTTATTTACTATTTCTTCATCTATAGGGCAAACAACACCATGTATCATATACTTACCATTTTCATCAATAGTTTTATCGCTACACTTAGGATCTGCAAAAATCACTACATTTACTTTTGTAGAACCAACATACAATTGACTTTCAACTTTATCACGTAATCTTTTTTCCTCTAATTCTATATCTGAAAATATACTTCTATTTTCAAATGGCTGTGATATTTTATAATACTTTGTTGCCTTAACATTATTTAAATCCATTCCTATATTATGATTATTCTTAGGATCTAAAATTGACTTTTCAAAATTTTTTAAAGCTTCTTTATTTTTATTTTCATCATTTTTATTTTCTTTGCTTTTATTTTCATATGTTATATTGCTTTTAGTATTATTATAATTAGTTGGATTCTTAACTATAGTTAAATGTCTTAAGCCATAAAACATAACATATAAAATTATGATTTTACTTAGTTGTTTAATAATTAAAATCTTATTAACACGAATTCTCTCTTTTATAGTTAATTTTTTTACTACATTCTTCTCTTTTGCTACTTCCTCTTTAACAAGAGTGTCTTTATCAAATAATATTTTTCTAACATGCTTTCCTACCAATTGAGCTTCTATATTTTTTAAATATTTTTTTATTGTTTTATTATTCTCATCAAAGTATAGTAGTTTTTGAAAATTCTCCCTTGCCGAGATTAAATCATTATTATAATAATAACAATAAGCAAGGTGCCTTAATGCCAATTTATCATTATTATTACTATAAAATAAGTACTTCTTTAAATATGGTATAGCCTCACCAAATTCTTTGAATGAAACTAAAATAATTCCTATATGCAATGCACTGCTTAGATCATTATTATTTATTTCAAAAGCTGATTTATAATAATCATATGCTGTTTCTAAGTGTTCCAGATCATAATGATAATCTCCCTTTAATCTTGATAATTCAGCATCACCTTCAAATAAAGAATTTGCCTTTTTTAAATGGTTATATGCATTTGCATACTTTTTGGCCTTTAAGGCTTTTTCTGCCTGCTCTCTTTCATATAAATACTCATCTGCAATTTCTGGGTTTATTGACTTTATATAATCATATCTAAGCTTACTAGGTTTCTTAAGATTTTCAAAAAATTCATCAACAATAAAGGCAGAATATTTATTATATAATTTTATTTCATTTTGGCTCCATGTAAAATTATTGTTTAGCTTTAACCATACTTCGGCTGGTAAATATTTATGCTTTGTTAAAAAATTAAAAATCTCTTCTTCTATAATGGGAAAAGCTTCTACATTCCAGATTACAGCTGAGTTTAATAATTCTTCCCACACTTCAGGATCTGATCTTAAAGACAGATCGTGATATATATCCTTTAATCTATTTAAAAACTGCGTTATTTGATTATATAAATTAACTTTTGCCAATTTAGCATTATGACAGTTTTCATTAATATCTAATTCAGGCTTAAAAATAATTTGTTTATCTTTATTTATATAACTCTCAGATATATAATCCTTGACCTCACATACGTCCACTTCATTGATAATATTTTTATCTAGATTATTATTTATTTTTTCTTGATTTCCTTGATTTTTATTATTTTTCTTTACATATTTTATCGCTGCATCGTATGCTTCTCTAAGCCTTTGGTAGCTTTTGGGGTTATCTTCTGGATTATTTATTTTAAGCAATTTTGAATATGCTTTTTTTATTGTTTTTATATCGCTATCATAAGGTATCTCTAATATATCCCACCAATTCATAAGTAATAGTAACTCCTCAATTTATCTAATATTTTAAAATATAACTATATTTTACCACAACTTAAGAACTTATTTTACATATACTCTCAGTTACTTTTAAATTAAATGACCATATGGCGAATAATAAGGTTAAGAGCAAAGAAAACAAAACTGCACGTCATAACCAAATTACATTTTCTATGATTATGCCAAATGTAACTGCAAATAAAAATAAAAAAATCATTTTATTTTACTTTAAATATTAATATTAAAGACTTCTCATAAATGAAATTATCGCTGTACTTATCTCCTCCGCTTTTTCTTGCTGTGCCCAATGTCCGCAATCTTTAAGAAATATAGTTTGACGAAGGTTTGGAACAAGGTTCTTCATCTCACAAATTATTTGTTCCATTCCTGGAATGCTTAAACCAACATCACTGTCTCCTATCATAAATAAAGCTGGAATTGTTACTTTCACTCCATAAAAACAGCTTAATAATTCCCTATTCCTGTCTAAATTACGATAATAATTCAATCCACCACGAAAACCTGTTTTATTAAATGTCTCTGTATAAACATCTAAATCTTTTTCTGTAAGCCAAGAGGTTATTCTAGGTATTGGTAAATCTGAAAGCAATCCGCGCTCTCTTGATATCATGTTAAATGGATTCGGAGTTCCATCGTTACCTTTATGTGGACCTGCATCTCTAGAAGCTGAATAAAATAAATTATGCACTGTAAGTTGAAGAAGTTCTTCCTTTTATTATTTCAGGATTAAAATCGGCAATTGAGAACTAAATTAATTATTAAAAAATTCACGAAAGAAATGTCGTGAATTTTTTGCTTAGAAGCAAAGTACTATATTTGCAAAATTAAAATTTATTATTGGCAATTTCCAAACTCCCGTGAGGCATTTCTAAATTCTGTTGGAGTCATACCTCTTTTTGCTGTAAATTGTTTTATGAAATATGTATCATATTCAAAGCCAGTAGCACGTGAAATTTCATTTAAGCTCATATCTGTATGGGTTAAAAGACTCTCCGCAACTTTTAATCGATATGCTAGTAAGTACCCCATTGCTGTACATCCACATAAATCCTGAAAATTTTTATTTAGTGACACACGATTCAAATGAGCACATCTTGTTAAATCTTCTAATTTTATTTTATCAGAATAGTTTATGTGTATATATTCTAAAACTAAGTTAACAGGTGATTTTTCGCCATGGTGATTTAGTTCTTCAAGTACCCCTAGTATTTGTATTAGATACTTTTTTACTCTACATACCCAAAGAGAATCGCTCTGTGCATATACTTCTGTTCCCATAACAAAGAACCACTCATATAATTTGGGATAAACTTTCTCAATTGCAGCATATACGCCAGTATTAGTGTTATCTTTTCTAAAAAGAGAAAGACCTATATCTATTTTTAAATTAGTTGACAGATAGCCCTTAGTTTCAGAAAAATGAGCCGTATTAAAAAAATCAGGGTGAAAACAAAATGACTGTGAAGCTACATTGTGTTTTTCAATAACTTCTATTTTATCATCCATAGATAAACAAAGAATACTAGGGGCAATAATTTTTACCGGGCGGTCATTCAATTGTAAATTAATGCTTCCGCTCGTAATAAAAGTTATAGTTAACCTTTCCTCATAAGGGAAATTTATAAAATTTTCATTTGCAACAAATTCAATATATACATTTCTATTCTTGTAGCGATCCATTTGCGGCATAAAGATTCCTCCAATGACAAATAGTATAGTTAAAAGCTTCATTTATCACATTGTATCATATTTTCTAAATGATACACTATTATTAATCACTGAAGAAAAGCTATAATAACCAATTTCGCAATAGCTATATGAAAGGAGAATTATTATGTCTATTGAAAAATTCCATATCCAAGTATCTAATGAGGTACTTAATGATTTAAAATACAGATTGGAACATATACGCTGGCCTGAGCAAATAGAAGGCTCAGATTGGGAACGAGGTACTGATATAAATTATTTAAAATCACTTGTTTCTTATTGGAAGAACGAATTTGACTGGCGTGCACAAGAAAAAGAATTAAACCATTTTTCTCATTTTCGCTGTAATGTTGATGGGATAGATATTCACTTCATACACGAGAAAGGTAAAGGACCTAATCCAACACCAATTATCCTTACTCATGGATGGCCCGATAGTTTCATACGTTATCAAAAGATTATCCCTCTCCTTACTGATCCTGAAAGTTATGGCGGTGATCCTAATGATTCTTTTGATGTAATTGTACCTTCACTACCTGGCTTTGGCTTCTCTAGTAAGCCTAAACATGGTGGTATCAACAACTATCGTGTTTCTGAGCTTTGGGCAAAACTTATGACTGAAAAACTTGGCTACAGTAAATTCGCTGCTGCAGGTGGGGATATTGGTTCAGGGGTTACAAGATATCTGGCATTAAATCATCCAGAACTTCTAATAGGAATACATTTAACAGATATCGGTATAATTAGAGATCTCATGACCTCACAAGATAAGGAAGGACTTTCAGAAGAGGAGCTAAATTACAAGAAAACTGCTTCTGATTGGATTTCAAAAGAGGGAGGTTATATGTCTATTCAATCTACAAAACCTCAAACCATTGCCTATGGACTTTCTGATTCACCTGTAGGCTTGGCTGCATGGATTATAGAAAAATTTCGCAGCTGGAGTGATTGTAATGGTGATTTAAATAAAAACTTTAGCAAAGATGAACTTCTAACTAATATAATGATCTATTGGATCACAAATACCATAGGTTCATCAGCAAATGCATATTATGAAAATGCACATTCATTGCCACCAATGGGACACATAGATGTACCAACAGGCATAGCCCTTTTCCCAGCTGATGTATTGCTGCCACCAAAAAAATGGACTATGAGCAATTTAAATGTCACTCGATGGACTGCAATGCCTAGTGGTGGACATTTTACCGCCATGGAAGACCCTGAACATCTAGCAGAAGAAATCAGGGTATTTTTTAGACCTTATAGATCCACAAATAATATACAATAGTAAATTGGCTATATCCCCTAATATATGCTTAAATACTTTTAGTATCATTTTTATACTATGTTACGCAAATGTGCATACTTATATATATTGGTTAATTATGCTATAAATATATTATAATGATATTAATTATTATATTGTAAGGAATGATATAAAACATATTCATAAGGAGGACTTTTAAAATGACAAGGCAAGCTTTTTTACAAACACGCTATGATAAATTGGGCACAAAAGTAGTTGAATCTTTAAAAAAACATTATTTTGATGCATACTATTGTAATACTAAAGATGATGCTCTTCAACAGATTTTAGAGTTAATCCCTGAAAATCACGTAGTATCCTGGGGTGGCTCAGAAACCTTAAACGAAATTGGTATTAAAGAACTTGTAAAAGACAAGGGCTATGAAGTTATTGATAGGGATACTGCAAAAAATCCTGAAGAACGAACAGATCTTATGCGAAAGGCACTTTTATGCGATACATTCTTAACAAGTAGCAATGCTATAAGTGAGGATGGTCAGCTATTTAACATTGATGGAAATGGAAATCGTGTTGCAGCTATGATTTTCGGACCAAAAAGTGTCATTGTTGTAGCTGGAATGAATAAAATTGTAAAAAACCTTGATGATGCTGTTCAGAGAGCTAGAACAATTGCCGCACCACAAAACACCCAGCGTTTTCAAGATATAAAAACTCCATGTTATATAACAGGAAGCTGTGGAGATTGTTTAAGTACAGATTGTATTTGTTCATATCTGGTGACGACAAGAATAAGCAAGCCAGCCAATAAAATAAAGGTCGTGCTAATTGGAGAAGAGCTTGGCTTTTAGTCTATTTCTATAACACTAGGGTAGTTTAAAGGCTATAGTTAAAGATAATTTATAAAATAAGAGAATGGTTACTATAATTTCGTAACCACCTCTATTTTATATTATTTAACAGTACCTATAATTTATAACATCTACTTTTCTTGTCGCCAAAAGCTATAATTAGTTTTTTCTGTACTAAACCTTCAAATACTTTCCTAACGCCTGAAGCTGATAAACCTGTTACTTCTCTTGCTTTCTTATTAGTTATACTTTCATGTTTTTTTAAGTAAAGAATTATTTTATTTTCAGCATCGCTAAGCTGTGTTATACCAGAGTCAATAATGAATCTTTCATTACTTTCTTTTATTTTATCGCCACTTATCGTTACTTTATCGCTACTGTTCTTTTTTATGATAACTTTAAAGAACAACCCTGTCTCCATAAAAATAGGTTCTTCAAGACCCGCATCGGTGCAAGATTTTATAATCCTCTTTATGCCTGTGCCCCATTCTTCTATGAATTTAATTTCCTTAAAGAATCTTGCAATCACCTTATTCTTTATTTCGGATCTCCCAATTTTAATATCTTCAATATCTAAAGTTTTAGGCAAAAGACCGGGAGAGGTTATTTCTATCCTGTCATCAAATATTGCAAATTTGATATCAGCACCAGATATACTATAATCTCTATGAACTACCGCATTTGCTATTATTTCTCTAATTGCAACAATAGGTATTTCATATTCATCTATTCTTTGTAATTCTGTTATCTTTCCGCTTTTATTACATTTTTTCCATTAATATTTTCTATATAAATTTCAGGTATTATAGCCGGGTAACACGAATTATAAACTATATTTGATACTTTATCTGGCAAATCTAAAACTTCATCCTCTGAAATTCCAGTTATTTCCCCCCTTATCATTAACACCAATAATTAATTTTCCACCAGCACCATTTGAAAAACTAATTATAGTTTTAGATATTTTACTGCTTTCTGGCAGGTATTCTTTAAATTCTATTTTTCTACTTTCACCTTTTCTTATATCAGATAATATGGACAAATAATCTCACCACGTTTCTTACTTTAATTTAATATCTATATTATATTCTAAATTTTTACTGCTAATCAACTAATACTCCTAAAATTATTCATAATCCTGATAAGCATTTGAAATCACCATTCTAAATCGCTCCTATATATGTAATTAAAATAAGAGCTTACTTTAAATAAACTCTTGATAAAATTTATAAGTAAATTAAACAACAACTTCAAATATCTTTTTACCATTGATATTAATCCACTCTTTAGAATATTTCTTATTTTTACTAAAATTAAAAACGAGCAAATAACCTTTATCAACCTTTTGTTCCTTCATATACGCTGACAGCTGCTCTATGCCTTTTAATCTATAAGCTTCGCCATTCCATATTTTAAGTTCTACTATATGTTTTTCACTGCCATAAGTAATAACTACATCCATTCTTTTATTTTGTCTTGTTTGTGGTTCTACAAAGCTGAAACCTTTACCATTAAGAATCGGTTTTAAATATGCTAAAAATATTAGTCTGCCATTAGTTTCATAAAAATGTTCATCTTCTTCTCTATATTCTGAATACATGAACTCCTGAAATTTTAAAAGAAGCTTTTCCATATCTAATTTGTCATTTTCTAAAACTTCGCTCTTATCAACTTGTGTAAATTTAGATGCCATCTTACGCATATCCCTTTGAGCTATAAGATAATCATAAATTAAAATTTCAAATATTTTATTATGCATAACAAATCTACCTTCATGTTCAGCAAGGATTCCATACATTATTCCTTTTTCATAAGCAAAAGAATTGTACGAGATTTGTTTTCCTTCAACTAAAATTTCAGAAACAACAGCTTTTATTTCTTCGAAGTTTTCTATATTTTTTATTACATCATCAAAAAGTGTATTTGGTTCATTTAATGTCATTTTTATAGCTTTAATAAGGCCTTGAAGTGTCCAATCTTTATCTAAATATTCATCTATATTCTTGCAAAGTCTGCTTACTAAATAAGGATAACCACTAGTAAAATTTCTAATTTCCTTTGCCAAAAGCTCTACATCCATATTAATGCTTGTTTCATTTACATATTCCTCTAGCATAGTTTTAATTTCTTCTGCTGAGAAAGACATATCTATTTTAAAATCTGCTGCTATGTTCCAAGGAGAATTAAAAACCCTATCTTTCTCATCTCTTATTTGGAGTTTTATATTTTTAATATCATTTACTCCACCTAATATTACACTTTTAAAAGTTAAATCTTTTCCTGCATTCATTAATAAATATTTATTACGAAGTACTCCTAAAAACTGCATAAAAATTCTATTACCACTGCTTTTATCTACTTCATCTATAATTAAAATCATATCTTTATCATATTCTTCTATAAGAGCTGTAATATTTTCTGATAAATCATTAAAATTTTTAGTCTTGTCTTCATAAAATTTCAGTTTATTATATAAATCTTTATTTGTAAATCTTGCACTTCTTGCAAATATTCTAAAAACAACTTCACAAAATTTTTCTTCTGTTTCAAAAATATCATCACCAATACCTTCAAAACTCGCATCAATTACAATATATTTCTTATTTAATTTTTCCACAAGTTCATTGAATATGGTAGTTTTTCCAAATTGCCTTGGCCTATTTATAGTAAAATAATCTCCTCTTTCTACCATTTCAATAATTTTTTCAACCTTTAAACTTATATCAACCATATAATGTTTTTCAGGTATACACAGACCTGTTACATTGAAATATTTCATTTATTTTACCTCCAACATTTATATATACTCATTATTATCTTCATTCGCATAAATGTAACTTAAGCATATGAAAGAAAATAACAACTCCAAAATGTCATAGCTATTTTTTGATTATGCCTGAAAACTAATTTATTTCTTACATTGATATTATATCCTATAAACTAATTACGTAAAACATCTTTCAACCTTATATATTTACCAAACCCATGTAAAATTTCTTATACCACTGACTATCAGTCCATTTAGCTTACATTTTTCAAGTTAAAAACTAAAAGCATAAAGCACCTTATCATCTTTACCTATTTGCGTAGTCCCTTCACTAAATTCGATTATCTCTTCATTTTCATCTATAACACTAATTTCATAAATGAATTTATCACTACAATGAAGTTATTCAAAATTTTCTTGAATAAATTTCATATAGTCTTTTTTTACAACTTCATGAGAATTATTCCTAAACCATTCATAAGATTCCTTTAATCCTTCAAATAAATTCTTTTGTTCTCGTAATAACTCATTTTGTCTTGAAACATCTAATATGTATTCATAATCATAAAAACTAAAATAATCTCTTTGATTGTCATGGTTTGCTACATATACTTTTTCTAAAGTAGCTCCTACCACTTTATAACATAGTTCAACAAATGTATTAATATCTACTACTTCTGTATTCCCAACATTAAATATATGTTCCTTAGGGTGGTTTTCTAAAATCTTTTCTATAACTTTACATAAATCATCTACATGGAAAAATTGCAATTTCATCTTTCCATCCTTAGGAATATAAAATTTTCTGTTTTTTAAAGCACATTCAAAGACAAATGGTTCTCTATATACGTTTTGCATTGGTCCGTATAAATAAGGAGGCCTTAAAATATATGCATTAGGAACTCGTGAAAGTAAATATTCTTCCGCTTCAATCTTATCAGTTCCATATTTGCCCCAGATAGAATTCAAGCCAATCCTTTGATTTTCAGAAAATGGCTGCTCATTTGTTTCTGGATAAACAGCAGACGAACTAATAAATATATAATCTTTAAATTCACCTAATGCATCTAATATGTTTCTAACATCCTTTTGATTATATCCGCATACATCGATTATGGCATCAAAAGAATATTTTACTAAGCAATCTTTTAAATTATTTCTATCTGCACATATTAATTTAACATTTTCTACTTGCTGCTTAGTACCTCTGTTTAAAACATAAACTTCATAATTTTTTGATTCAAAATATTTTGCTACATATTTACTAACAAATACAGTTCCACCTGCAACTAATATACGTTTCATAAAAACCTCCTACAAATCTAGATAATTTTTTCTGCATATTGTATATAAAATTATATCCCTAATATTTACGACAAATTGAAATTTACCATTCTGATTTAAGTATTGAATAATAGCAAGCATCACATGTTCCTTGATTATTCCAATCAGAACTTCTTAGGGTTCCTTCATATACCATTCCACATTTTTTCATAACTTCTCCTGAATTTGGATTTTTAGGATCATGCCTTGATTCAATACGATTCACATCCACATTCTTAAATAAGAAATCTATGACTGCTTTTAATGCTTCTGAAGTGATTCCTCTATTCCACCATTTACGGCCTATGCAATACCCAATATGAACCATAGATACGTCATCGTCCATGTGAGTCACACCTATGCACCCTATTGGTTTATCGCCTTCTTCTTTAAGCACGATTGCCCATTGATAAAAATTATTTCTATTATAAGAATCAACCCATTCATTAGTAACTGATATACTAACCTCTTGATTCTTATGTGCTGGCCACATCAGATATTTGGTAACTTCTATGTCCGAAGCCCAATTTCTGTATATTGCATCAGAATCCTTTGGCATAAACTTTCTCAAAATCAATCTATCTGTTTCTATAATTTGTGTTCCGCAATGCTTCATGTTTACACCTACCTTTCAAATTACTATTTATGATGCTCAACTTTGAACTGAAATTTAATATTTCTGCCTTAGCAAGTAAAGATTAGTATTTATATCATCTATCCATTTCTTAATATTATTGACAGGCAAATATATATCTAAAGTCTACCAAAGTTTTTAATAAATTTCAATTTTTCTATTGCTTTATATGCTTTCCACCAATTTCCACTAACGGCAAATTCCTTATAGTATTTCTCTGTATTTTCAAACCATGTCCATGTAATTCCCCACACATCGTTTTTAGGTTTTGTTTCTATTAAATATTCTAATTCTTTATGCACGATCATTTCATTTCCTTTATAGAAAATACTGCATGGATGTGTAATATAATTGGATGGACGTACACCATATACTTTCCATTTAGAAACATCATATTCAATTGAATTTTTCACCAATTCATTTAATCTATTTTGCAAGGAGTCATAGTTGTATTCCTCTAATTCAAGTATTTTTATGGTATTAACAAGTACAATAAATCCACCTATACCCATATCTCCAAAACTATTGTCATTCATCATTCTTTCAATTAACATATTAGCCATTTCAGTTACATTTTGATATAACATTGAATCTTTATTTCCATGCCTTAATACAAATGTACATAATTCAGCAGTTAGCCCTATACTTTCTAATTTATTTGCTTCTTCACTGAAATTCCACCAAGGAGCATGCGGGTAATCATCATTAGTTGGAATCGTGAACCTCCACCCATACTCTGCAAAATCTTTTTGACTATTTAGATACTTCATTATTCCCTTATATATTGGATGCTCTAAATCCGTATATTCAATATCCTTTAATATATTAATAGCAAATAAAGTTGTATATGGTGATGAATTAGGATTCCAATTATCAGCTTCTAATGCATGTCCAAAACCTCCATCTTCATTTTGGTATGCTGATAATGCACTTAACACATCTTCCTTTTTACCATTTTCAAAATAATATCTCCAAAGGCTTAATTCAATTTCTCTTGCATTACGATAGATCCAGTTTCTAACCTCAAGAAAAGTCTTGCTCTTTATCATCTTTGCTAACTCCTTTCTGTTTACCTGTACCTTCTATTGACTATTCATAATTTTTAATCTCTACTCTCTTTACCATCATATGGTAGATATAACATATTATCTTAAAGAATCTTCTTAAAAATTCATTTAAGTTTATATTTACTACATTTTAAAAAGGGATTAAATAAGTACTTATCTATAATTTCTTTTCCATAAGATAAAATTTACCTTTTCGCCAATACGCTTCTCCTACTTTAATATAACCTTGTTTATAATACATTTTTAAAGCAAATGGATTAAGCGAAAAAGCATCGAGTCTGATTGTTTCTACTCCTTCGCTTTTTACTTTCATTTCAATATGATTTAAAGTTAATTCTCCTATACCTTGATTTTGAAATTTAGGATTTACACACATTCTATGAATTACACTGTATGTTGCGTCTGGGTATCTCCAATTTCCACCAATATATTGTTCATCACAATCACTACTTAAAACGTATACGCAAGCAATCTCATTATCAATCTTACCAATATAAAGCTGTTTCTTTTTAATGTCATCTTGAAGAATGTATTTATCTGGATATAATTCATCCCACTGTAAAATATTATGTTTATTCATTTCTTCAATTGCAGCAGAAAATACATTAAATATTTCTTCTAAATTTTTTTCTTCTGCAACACTAAATTCAACTTTTTTCAATTGTTTTTCCCCCTCTGTTTATTATTCTTTTACTAGTACTTCAAATGAAGATTATGCTATAAATCGATTGTAGATTATTTTTCGCCTTTTTAAGGTTTAAGAGATAAATTAATCCAACCTAAATGATTCTATCCCCCCAAATATAAAAATAGAAAAAGGCTAAAACGGAGCATTTAAATTAAATCCCTACCATTAAAAGAGTATTATCATATTTTCTTTTAGCTACTTCATCTGTTTCAGCTCTTTTAGTAGCATCCCAAAAAACTCTTGTAAGTCTTC
Source organism: Bacillota bacterium (assembly GCA_021781745.1). Taxonomy (GTDB): domain Bacteria; phylum Bacillota; class Clostridia; order Clostridiales; family Clostridiaceae; genus Clostridium. The sequence continues at coordinate 40,179 of JAJXWH010000044.1, forward strand.
CAGAAGCTAGAGGCTTATATGGTGTAATCACTTTATTTGGGGCAACACATAAGAAGAATACTGCGCAACTATTTCACCAAAATATAAAGTATGTTCAACTTCCTCATCTTTGTAATGTGTTTCTTTATCAATCTTGCTACTATCTACGGTTTGTTTAAATACTACTTTACACTCATAATATCTATTGCATCCTTCAACTATTGGACTAGATACTATCTTTGAAGGAATAAACTTGATATTTGCAGCTTCTTCTTTGTTTATATTTCTTCCTGAATTATGTCCACAAATATCCAATGCAGCTGCTTTATTTTTATTATATGGAATGCTAACTGTAAAAGTATTTTCAATATCTATAAATTCTTTAGTATATCGAATATCACTAATTAATATAACAAAAATAGGTTTTCTCCACATGTAGCCAATACTTCCCCAACTAATAGTCATCGTATTAGCTTTGCTTTGATTTCCAGATGTTAAAAAAGCTCCCGTATTCTCAAGATTATCTATAGCCTTTTCTAATTCAAATGTATAATTATTCTCCATCATTGTACAAACTCCTTATTTTTATTTCAAAGAATATTCCCTATAATTCTAGTTATATCCGAAATATTATTTATTGAATATTTAACATTATCTAATTTCCCAAATCCATATTCAGCATAGATAAATGGGATACCCGCATAATTAGCTCCTTCTAAATCACCACTTGTATCTCCAACATATACAGATTCATTTAGTTTATTTCTTTCAATAATAATTTTTATATTTTCTCCTTTACATTTTCCTGTTCTTCCCGACATCTCAATATCCTCAAAATAACTCCATAATTTATGATAATCAAGAAAAGCTTGTACATATCCATCCTGACAATTGCTTACAACATAAAGAGAATAATTTTGAGTTAATAACTTTAATGTATCTTCCAAGTGAGGATATAAAATTCCGCCATGTTTACATAAATATACTTGCTCTTCACTGCAGCATTCCTTAAGTATTTTTACACTCTTTTCTAAATCCATTTCAGGAAACATAATTTTTGCTATAACATCAATTGTTTTTCCCATAAAACCTTTCATATCATCTATTGTTATCTGTTTATCAAGTTCACTATGACGGTTTAAAACAATATTCCATGCTGGTACTACCTGCATGGAAGCATCCCATAAGGTACCATCTAAATCGAAAATAATTCCTTTTTTATTCATTGCTTACAACAACCCTTCTAAATCTATTTATTACATAATCTATACTATAAATTAGAATTAGCAATTAAAATTGTTACTTTTTACCACTACACATAATCTTATTTATATATTATAACTGTATTTACATTCTTTTCATATACATATAAATACAATTTCCTTTTTAACTGATTAAAAAAGAAAAAATAATACTGATGAGAATTGTCCCATCAGTAACTATATACAAAATCTTTTGTAATTCTATTTGCAGAAACGGAATGCTATTACACTTAATACGGTGTAGATTATTATAGCTGGAATTATACTGTTCATGTTATACCATAGCGAAATAGGTATTCCAACAGCTATTGATGATAATAAAAGTCCCAATATCATGCTGCTCTTTGAATTTGAACAAATAGAACAAATAGCTCCTTGGAAAATAAAAATCATCGGGAATATCCCATATATCCCGAGTATAATCAATAAACTATATTTTCCTCGTACAAAATGATCATAATATATAAATGAAAAGATTAATAAACTTGGTAGTATTATTGATATTATTTTCTTCATGACGTTACTCCTTTGATTAAAAATATTTCGTTTAAATATACAGTAATAAAGCAATCCTAAATTTAATTCTAGGCCTTTTGAAAATAAGCATTAACTAAACCATATATTGTATTCTTCGGCTCAATTACACAAATTCAAATTTGTCGTTCCATTAGAAAATGCATCATCTGTATAATCATCATTAATTTTAAAAAATTTAGCATTATTCCTCGTCAGTTGCAGAAAAATCATAATAAGTTGTATTGCTTCTTTTTTTAATAAGTATCCTATACAAGAGGTTTTTTATATACTGAGCTTCCACAGCAATAAATTCTTGTATATAGGAAAGCGTAACATATTTATTCAAGGATATCTTGTCCATGATTCTTTATTATTACAAATTGACGCTATTCAAAACTTTCTTTAAATATTGTTTTTAACAATTCACACGGAACCTGTTGATTATGAAAAATTTGCAGCATACCTTTAGGTGTTATTTTATATCCAGACAATTCATCTTTATGAAAAACTACTGTCTTTGCTTCAATATTAACATGGTCTTTGAAAGGGGGGATAAAACGAACGTAATTATTATTTACATAAAATGATGGTAGTTTAGCCCACAATCTTTCATCAATATTTTGAGAAGTGCTCTCGTAAATAAGTTTATATAACTCGTAAAATCTTTGCTTTGTTTGTTTTTCAAACTTCTCTAAATAATTATATATATCCTCTTTCACTTTTTAATTCACCTCTTCTATAATCTATTTGTGTCTACATATTATATTAAATAACCTTTATTACAAAAATCATCTATTGATATAATTATTCCATTTTGTTTCCTTAGAGAAATTACTTTTGCAATACTCAATCTTAAATTGAAATTTATCTATTATTTGAATTTTTCTAATCTGTATAATAGCTCATCATCAACTTTATCAATTCCATTCTTATAGTCATAACCAAGTTTTCTATAAAATTCAACAGCAGTAATTGATGCTGGAATTTCTAT
>JAJXWH010000106.1 GCA_021781745.1 Bacillota bacterium
ATTCTGTAGGTTTGTTTGCTGTGCGTATTTTTATATAAAAATAGACACTACTGATAATATTTATAGATCTTCAACGGATTGCATAAAAATTTTATTTTATACATTAGTTTCCGTGACTACTCTATATAAATAAAAATTTTGATTTTACTCCAAGATTTCTATTTCAAAGTCATATTTATCTTTTCGTTTTTTCTTAATGAGAAGCTTTAATATTGTTAATATTGCAATTAGCAGCAATACTGACAAAACAATAACTGCTATTTTTAACTTTTCATTTTGGGCAGCTATATTTTTATAATTTGTTTCTGGGTCTCCTTGTATGATTTTATTATCTTTTTCTGGTTCTTCAGCAACACTATCTTTAGGTGTAACTCCATTTATAAAATCATTTATATAAGATGTCCCAATTGCAAATCCTATTCCCTCTGCATCCACCATTTTCATTGTATTTATTCCTATTACTTCACCATTTTCATCAATAAGAGGGCCGCCACTATTTCCTGAATTTATTGATGCATCAATTTGGATATACTCATGATTTCCAACTTTTCTATTTTTGGCTGAAATTATCCCCTTTGTCATTGTATATGGAATATCCTTTGGTGCTCCAATTGCATAAACCTCTTTTCCTATAGACACCTTGTCCTCTGAAGCTAATTTAAGAGGTGTTAAGGTTTCATCTACCTGAATTAAAGCCAAATCAATATTTTTATCAATTTTTATTACCTTGCCAGAACAAGTCTTATCATTGTATAACTTCACTGAAACATTAGCAAAATCTTCAACAACATGTGCATTAGTTATAATTATATTTTTATCAATTGCAAATCCACTACCAAGACCTTTACTGGTATAAACAACTGTAACTGAATTAAAAAGATCCTCAGGAACAAAATTTATAGCAAAAGCAGGCCAAGGGATTAGTAGGAGCATGTAAATTAGAAATATAATTACATATTTAATTCTCATACAAATCACCTTTTCTAAAATATTATTTTGTATTAAAAACAAGGATAGAATTTCCAAGGGAAATTGCATCACCTTGCTTTAAAACATGCCTGCCTACTCTTATGCCATTTACAAGAGTTCCTGATGGTGTACCCTTATCCACAAGCACATATTTATTTCCTTCTTGAACAATCTCACAATGCTTTGGAGCAACTAATTTATCTTTAAATAAAACAATTGTATTTTTACCGCTGTTTCCAATGCTTGTTATACCTTGAAAAACAAGATATTCCTTGCCTTCAAACTCACCGCGTATTACTTTTAACCATGCAGATTTCGCAAATTGTTCTAATAACCCTATACCTAAGCCAACCAAAGCACCCATAATAATAATACCAATTGCTCTAGGTATTACTCCTGAATCTCCTCCACTAGCGTTAACAGAATTTGCTATAAAATTAAATAGAAAGCCACCAATAAATCCACCTACAATACCTCCAAGGATACAATTTATAACTCTCATTTTCTCAGGCTTGATTAACCCAATAGCAACCCCAACACCTGCACCCATAACACTCCATCCAATCGCTCTTACAAAGGCTAAATATATTTCGGAAGTATATTCATTTACACCAGATAATAAGGATGAATATAATAACTGAGCTAAAAATCCTCCTACCAAACCGATAAGTAGTGCTATGCCAAGCCCTATAAAGCCATATTTAACCGCCTTTTCCTTTGACCCATAATATATTCCTTCTCCAATTCCCATTACCGCACCTATAAGACCACCAATTATTGCGGAAAATAATGAAGATTCCATGAGAGTGGCACTTCCTATTAATGCATAAAATTGTGTTTGAGAAATCTTTCCTGATATTACCTCGCTCATAAGACTATCATACGGATGTCCCATCCAAGCAAGAATTGTCTTTGTATCAATTGGAGCAATCTCTGCTATTCCCCAGGCAATAAAACCACCAATTAAACCATATAAAATTCCCTTCATAAATATAGTTTTAAAATTAATCTTTCTACCTTTTGGGACAACAGCCTGCTGATTGCTTTGCATTCTTACAGTAGTTGGTACAAATTCAATACCTTCAAGTTCATCTACAGTAATATCAAAATCATTTTCTTCTTCAATTTTTTCTATTGTGGTAGCAGCAATTAGAGAACTTTCCGATTCTACTATCTCTTCTTCAATTGGTAAAGGATCAATAGTCTCAATACTTTCATCCTCTTTAATTGCTCCTCCCTCTTCATCAAATATATCTATATCAAAATTTGATGGAATAATCCCTGATACCTCCTCGCCTGTCCACAAATCAATATTTCCAACAGGAAATAGATACTTGTTTGCAATTGCCCATTTAGCAGCAGCTGCTGAAAGAGGACTATAGGAATTCCAAGACTTATATTGAATCATGTCTCCTATGTTTACAATAATATCTGATAAAGATTCACCTGCTCCCCATATATCCCCAATGCAGATTTGTCCATCTTTGAAGTTAGGATGCCATATAGGAGTTTCAATTGTACAAAGAGGCTTGTACCTTGGATATTCTGAATGTAAGGTAATTATGACTGTATGTTTATTTAATGTTTCAACCTTATCTTCCTCAATCATATAAATACCATTAATATAATACGTTACTTTGTATTTCTCTGCTAGTTCAGATCCAATTGGTTCAACTATTATATATTTGTGTCCATCAAAGTGCTTTTTTATATCTTCATAGTCTGCTGCAATTCTCCTAAGTCTTGCATTCATTCAAATAAACCTCCTAAAACTTCGTTCTTATCATTAGATAATTCATAATGAATGTACTTTAAACCACGTCTTGCACTAATAATATGAAAAAGAGGAATGCCAATGTCGAATAGTTTTTTATAAAGAAAATCTTCATCTCCCAAAACTGAATGAATTGATTCAAATCTCATTATCTTTCCACATTTTTCACATACAATATCTTTATTACTTAATTTATTTACTACATTAAATATTTCTTTTGAATTACCACAGCTGCAGACTGCTGTAGTTGCAATATCTCTATCAAATTCCACTATTGCCTCTTCTCCTAAGTCCCTTTTTGCCTGCTCTAATACGTCATTAATAGAAATATCCCTCCCAGACCATGGCATTTCCTTAATATCCTCATATAAATCATGACTCATGCAGTCATCTTTTCTTTGATATTCAACAATAAAAGAATCATGAGTTAGGCCATTAAATACATATCCCTTTCCAGCAAGTGTTGGCAATTGTCTATCATTATGAAGCAGCTTAAGCATTTCTTGAACCTGAACTCCAGCAATTATAGAAGATGAGGTTGGAGTAGTAGGAGTTTTTCCTTCAAGAATCTGCTCATGAGTAAGAAGTGCACAAGACTTTCTTTTATTAATTAGCTTCCAATCAGTTTCAGTCATTGTACATTCATAACATGGGCCAGGAGGTACAAAAACTCTTGCAAAACCATTTAATACTTCAATTGCTCCATCAATCCAAGGCTTGTTCACCTTGTAACAAGATTGATTGATAGCAAGACGAGCCTCACGATTGTCAAGACCTCCTAAAACAATATCCATTTTTCTAAAAACGCCTAAACCTATATCAGTTATAATATTAGCTTTTAATGAAATTGCCTTTACATCAGGATTTATTTCCATGGCTTTTTCAGCAGCTGCATCTGCTTTATGCTTGCCAACATCACTCATGCGAAATAATATGGACCTTGTTAAATTTGTTTGTTCGATTTGATCCATATCAATGACTACTATTTTTCCAATACCAAGTAACGCTAAGTTTTTAATAAGTTCATTTCCAATTGCGCCTGAACCAACAACCATAATTGTGGAATTATGTAAAAGTTCTTGATTCCACCATGGAATAAGCTCAAGTCTTGAATACCTATTTTCATTAATATCTAAATCTAAAATTTCACTCATGTTATGCACCTGCAGTTATTTCAGGTTGAAGTCTTAAAACATCACCGTCTTTTATTTTCGCATCAGAGAGTGTTTGAGTCTCCAAAAGCTGCCTTCCTGAAACTTTATGAATAAATTTATAACTAATTGGATTTCCATCAGGTCCAATTGATGGAAGCTTTATTTTTTCTATAAGTTTAACCATTATAATACCTATTTTAATATCATCAGGAAGACCAACTTTCTGTTCCTTATTTCCAGTTGCATCAACAATAACCACATTAACTTTTCCCATAACTTCATCATATCCTTTCAAATATTTATTCCGATTATCAACTCTCTATTGGCAATAGACATGCATTTATACTTTCAATAAACATATAAGTTATTTTTTGCCATTCCACTTCATTATTACACATAATTTACCAAAAGTCAAAAGCTGAACCAATGAAGACAAAAAAAACTAGAAGATAAACATTAAATGCTTATCTTCTAGCCTAGTTAATTATCTATTAAAAGGTCGTACTGTATAGTCTATGTTATTTATTATTTATTTGCACTTAAGTTTAGCCTTCAAGTGCTTGTGATAAATCGTAAATTATATCATCAATATGTTCTGTTCCAATTGAAAGACGAACTGTGTTTGGTTTAATTCCTGATTCTGCAAGTTCAGTTTCATTCATTTGTGAGTGAGTTGTGCTTGCTGGGTGAATTACTAATGACTTAACATCAGCTACATTTGCAAGTAAAGAAAAGATTTGTAATCTATCGATAAAGTCTTGAGCTTCTTGTGCTCCACCTGTAACTTCAAATGTAAATATTGAACCTGCTCCATTAGGGAAATATTTATTGTATAGTTCATGATCTGCGCTATCTGGTAATGATGGATGGTTAACCTTCTCTACCTTTGGGTGATTCTTTAAGAATTCTACAACTTTTAATGCATTTTCAACGTGACGTTCAAGTCTTAGAGAAAGTGTTTCTAACCCTTGTAATAATATAAATGCATTAAATGGACTTATGCAGGCACCAGTATCTCTTAATATAACTGCACGGATTCTAGTTACATATGCTGCTGCTCCAACTGCTTCTGCAAATTTAATTCCATGATAGCTTGGATCTGCTTCGCTTAATTGTGGGAATTTTCCTGAACCTATCCAATCGAATTTTCCTGAATCTACAATTACACCACCTAATGATGTACCATGTCCACCAATGAATTTAGTTGCTGAATGAACAACTATGTCTGCCCCATGCTCGATTGGTCTGAAAAGGAATGGAGTCCCAAATGTATTATCAACGATTAGCGGAATTTTATGTTTATGTGCAATTTCTGCTAATGCATCAACATCTAAAATATTTGAATTTGGATTTCCAAGTGATTCGATAAAGATTGCTTTTGTATTTTCTTGAATTGCATTTTCGAAATTTGATAAATCATCAGGATCTACAAATGTTGTTGTAACACCATTTGTTGGGAATGTATGTGCTAATAGGTTGTATGATCCACCATATATAGTTTTTTCTGCTACTATATGATCTCCTGCTTTAGTTATGTTTTGTAATGCATATGTTATTGCTGCTGCTCCTGAAGCTACTGCAAGTGCTGCTACTCCGCCTTCTAAAGCTGCAATACGTTTTTCAAAAACATCTTGTGTAGAGTTTGTTAAACGTCCATATATATTTCCAGCATCAGCTAGTCCAAATCTTGCTGCTGCATGTGCTGAATTTCTAAATACGTATGAAGTAGTTTGATAAATTGGCACTGCTCTAGCATCTGTAGCTGGATCTGGTTGCTCTTGTCCAACGTGAAGTTGTAATGTTTCAAATTTCAATTTTCTTTCTTGGTTACTCATAATTTTTTTGCCCCCCATTTTTTTATATTCTTATTTTCTATTTTTCTTATATATTTACTATGATTTGTATCTTACTCCTACATTTTCAAATTGTCAACATTTATTTTTAAGTCCTATGTACCTTGTAATTTATAGTGCAATATACAAATAATTAGTCAAAATTAGGTAGTAAAAAAGCTACCTTCTAGATAAGAAAGTAGCGAAAAATCATGTACATACTTATCTTTCAGATTTAACATCTGCAGGAATTAGCACCTTAAATTAAAATTATATTACCTTTCAATCCAGGTTGCCAGACATCCTAGGGCCAGTCCCTCCGTCTTTCTTGATAAAATAAATATTAAATTGTATTATTCTTAGCTGTTTACTATGATATAAAGTATACATTCTTTATATATGACTGTCAATACTATTTACAATATAATTTATAATTTTCTTTAAATAATTCATTTATATATCTCCTTTCAAAATCAACCTTTCAGCTAATTTTAATTAAAATATTTGAAACTCTTATAAAGTAAACCCAAAGAGGTTATGGAGTCTTATTCATTTAAGAATACTAATTCACCATTAAAATAAGTTCTTTCGATATTAATGTTTGCTATATCTAAAGGATTTACAGTCAATATGTCCCTATCTAATACTACGAAATCTGCTCTTTTTCCAACCTCTAAACTTCCTATTTCATTTTCCTTTCCTAATACATATGCTGCATTTATAGTAACCATTTTTATTGATTCAAGTGCAGATATTCTTTCCCTAGGATTTAATCTGTAACGTGTATCGTTCATATCAATTTTCTTTGGATATCCTGAAGGTATAAAATCATACATATTTCTTAATGTTGAACATTCTATAGCCTTTAGTGGATTAGAATTTTCTAAAGCATCATTATCTGAAGATCCAGCAATAATAATCCCCTCATCAATAAGTGATTTTAACGGATATTGCCTATGTGCTCTTTCTTCTCCTATAGCTAGCACTTCATGCTTACTGGAGCTTACATCTTTATAAAACCAAAATGGTTGTATAATTGCATTTATATTTAGGCTCTTCATTCTTCTCATATAATATCTAGTTATTAAGTCCATACGAGTTAATGAATTTCTATATCTATGATTTGAATTACTTTTATAAGAGTATTCTATTGCATCAATGGACAGCTTACAGGCAAGATCTCCTGCAGCATGAACACAAACATTAAAATCCAATCTGTTTGCCATTTTTATTCCTTCTTTAAATTCATCATAATCCCATAAAAACATCCCATTGCTTTCACAGGTGCTTTCTATTGACTCATAGGGCTTAAATAAATATGCTGTCATCTTTTCTATAAAACCATCAGCAAAAAACTTAGTTATTGATATGTCAAGCAATTTTGTTTTATATAGTATACTGTTTCTCTTTAAATGATGCATTTGTTCATGTATAGTTTTCTTACATATTTTCTGAGGCTTAATAGTTACGCCGTTAATTACCCTTAATTTCAGCTTTTGCTCATTTTCTAACCTTTTAAAAAGCTCAAGGGTAATTTCTAAAATATCATCATCAATTAAACTTATAGTTGTTACTCCATATGAATGTAATATATTCTGATATTTTATGAATTTATTTAGGTATTCCAACTGTTTATAATTTTTAGTACTTTGAATTTTGTCCATATTAACTAGACTCATTGCATTTTCCTTTAATATCCCCCACAGCTCTCCTTGTTCATCTAATTCAATTTTCCCTCCAATAGGAACTTTTGTGTCCTTAGTTATTTCAAAATATTTAAACGCTTCATCATTTAACCATAATGAGTGGCCATCAGCTGACTTTAATACTATAGGTTTATTAGTTTTTATCTTTTCAAACCACTTCTTATTTGGACCTTTGAATACTTCCGTGTAGTTATAAGAATTTTCTTCCTCTCGTTCGAAAACAAAATTCTCCCAACCAACGCCATAAATGATTTTTTCCTCTGGATGAGAATTAATATAACTCTGAATTATTTTTAGATAATCCTTGAGATTACTTATTTCAAAAAGGGATAATTCATCTTTTCTTATCATCATTCTCTCTGGCATATGACAATGGGCATCAATAAACCCGGGAAGCACTACTCTATATTTCAAATCAATTACCTCTGTTTCATTAGTACAGTACTTTCTCACCTCTTCATTACTTCCTAAGGCTGCTATAATCCCATCCTTAACAGCCATTGCTTCATATACGTTATTCTCTTTATTAATACTATGTATAACTCCATTAATGAAAATCTTTTGAGCGCTACTGCAAGATTTTTTAATTATACCCATTTTTGAGCTACACTCCTTTTAGCAAAAAATATATTTTGACATTCAATCTATTATATTCACTGACTAAAACTTTCTTGCCACTATTTATATATTTTATAAAATATATTTACTTTCTCTTTACAGATAGTTTATATTTATAGATAATAATTAGTAAGAATAATTATTAGGAGGCATGAATATGGAAGAGCTAATTTTAAAAGAAGGAATGAAAGCTCCAGATTTTACACTAATTGGATCTGACAAACTGGAACATAAATTAAGTGATTATCTAAATAAAAAAGTAATTCTCTATTTTTATCCCAAAGATAATACTCCTGGCTGCTCACAAGAAGCTCAAGATTTCAAGAATTCAATTGAGGATTTTAACAAACAAAACACTATAATTCTAGGTATAAGCAGAGATTCATTATCGGCTCATGATAAGTTTATTGCTAAATATGACTTGCCTTTTATTCTGCTTTCTGATGAAGGGGAAGAAGTATGTAATCTATACGGTGTATTAAAGGAAAAAACTATGTTTGGAAAAAAATCTGTAGGAATTGAAAGAAGTACTTTTATAATTGATGGGAATGGAATAATTACAAAGATTTATAGAAAAGTAAAAGTTCCCGGACACGTTGAAACCCTAAAGTGCTCAATATAAGTTTTTATAGATAAACAACATGTAAACTATACTTATGTGGTAGCTTAACGAAATAATAAATATTTTTGTTACGAAAAACTATGAAAATATCGCTGAAGGCTCTAAGTTGCAGGTTGCACTCACTTTAGCATGCTCCCGCTTTCAGCGTGACAAGCTAAAGTGAGACAACCTACAACTAAGAACCTTTAACAGCTCATTTTCAAATGTTTTCTACACCAAAATATTTATTATTTCTAGTTAAGATACCCACATGAAGATTTAGTAAATATGTAAGTATATTCATATAATAAGTCAAATTATAATGTTGTATATCTATATCCAACTATAATTAAGATTACGAACATGTTTATCTTTAGTAAGATTTTTTATTATTAATTATTAAACATTTTAATAATTTCCTTAAAACGTAAAAAAGATAGTCTCATTGACTATCTTTTTATTAATTACCTCGCAACGTCCTACTCTTCCACACAGTCTCCCATGCAGTACCATCGGCGCTATAGACCTTAACTTTCCTGTTCGGAATGGGAAGGAGTGTTACCTCTATGCCATCATCACGAGATGCTAGTTCATTCCAAATCTATGATTTGGCCTAATGAACTGTACTCAGCGAACGTACGTGAGTCGAGTTTCCTTAGAAAAAAGAACCCAAGTTCATCGCTTATACTACATTCTTAAGTAATTTTATAATTACTCTAAATGAAAGAATTTGTTCTTTCAAAATTGCACATAGTTCCTAATGTATTACAACTATATTTATTGGTCAAGCCCTCGACCTATTAGTATCAGTCAGCTAAATAT
>JAJXWH010000045.1 GCA_021781745.1 Bacillota bacterium
AGGCAGGTTACCCACGTGTTACTCACCCGTCCGCCGCTAATCAGTCCCCGAAGGGACTTCATCGCTCGACTTGCATGTGTTAAGCACGCCGCCAGCGTTCGTCCTGAGCCAGGATCAAACTCTCAATATAAAGTGAAACTTAATTTAGATGAAGTTTACCTTCAGCTAAATGTTAGTTGAACTTATACCCTCAAGGGGCACACTGTCCATATTGGAAAAAGTTTAATCTTAGCTTACTCAAAAAAAGAATTGCTGGTTTACTTAAATGTATTTATTATATTCTGTTCAATTTTCAAAGACCAATTTTTCTTTCTTAAGCCTCTTGTTACAAGGCTTTACAAGTATCTGTCGTTTCTGACAGCTTACTCAGCATATCATCGCCTCAGTAGCTTGTCAACAACTTTTTCAAAACTTTTTTATTACCTTTTCAGATGATTATATCAGTTTTAAGTTATTGAGTTTTGTGCTTTTAAGCGAGGAACTTTATCTTATCATCACTATTTGACATTGTCAACAAGTTATTTCAAAAAACTTTTTCACTTCATTTTCAAATGTTTCTTAACTTTATTCATTGTTGCTTACGTCTTTCAGCGACGTGTTTCATCTTAACATTTCTATTATTCTTAGATTCTTTATTTTTCCTCAATTATATAAGATTATTCTTGTTATTCAGCGTTATTTGATTTCTTTCTTCTATTTATGCATATTGATACACTTGCAGCAGTTGTCGTTAGATCTGTTATAATCTGTGTTGTTCTATATAGTCTCTCCTTAGTGTTTACTATACAAATAAACTGCTCTTTGAATCATTATATTTGCCTCACAGTCATTTACATACAATATATAGGAATATTATTTAATACCATCAACGGTTATCGGTATTAAATTACAAAAATTAATGTCATGCATCTTCAATTTTTATCACTTCAGTTAACTTATTTCTAATTATTTAATCGTAAAATAAAAACATTATTATAAAGACTTTAATTCTTTACTCCATATCATATGAATTGAAGATACGATTATAATTACACCAGATGTAGCTAATATTATAAATGGATGAATTTTATCAATCAATACTCCTGCCACTACTATTCCAATTGGAGCAATTCCTTGAGATAAAGTTCCAAGTAATCCTGTTATTCTTCCTCTAAGATTTTCAGGTGTTAATCTTTGAATCATTACCATTATTGGAGTATTTATTACTATAAGTACTGCTCCCAATATAAATAGAAGAACAATATTATAGAGACTTAATAAAATTTGCATCTTATAGTCATAAAAAATTGTTGTTTGAAGTCCAACTAAAATGAGTACAACTCCAATGATTCCAAGTTCAAGGCCTAATTTTTTTCCTGTTGCTTTCTTCTCTTTTCTATTTCCCATAATAATAGATGCAGCTATCATTCCTATAAAATATACTCCTTGAAAAGTGCCATACTGTGAAGAACTCATTTTCAGTACATTATTAATGATGTATGGATATACTACGGTCATAGAAGCACTTAAAAATAAATTTATTATAAGTACATATTTAAGTAATGCATGCATAACCTGTTGCCCTCTAACAAATTTTATGACCTCTTTCAGCTCTTTCTTAATATTATCAACGGTAATTAAACTTTTTACTTTAATCTCTAAAGAGCTATTTAATTTAAAGTCTATAAACAACTCTAAAACCGCAGAAAAGATAAAGGATGCACCATTAATAATTAAAATCAAATTTATTGGAGCAAATCCATAGATAATTCCTGCTAATATTGGAGATAATACTCCCGAAATAGATGCTGAAGTTGAAGTATAAGAATTAATTTTCATTAACATTTTGTCTCTTACAAGATTAGGCAGCGATGAAGATAAAGACGTATCATAAAACACACTTATGGCTGATAATATAAAACTGGTAACATAAATTGACACAACACTTAATCCAGATATAGCTGATACTCCTAAAAATATAAAAACAATTATTCCGCTAATAATATCGAAAAAGATAGTGAGTTTTTTTCTATTTACTCTATCTGCTAATATTCCCGCAAAAGGTCCAAATGTTATCCTTGGCAACATTCCAACTAATACATTGATAGCAAAAAAGCCTCCCGACCCTGTTACCTTTAATATATAAAGAGATAATATAAAATTATAAATATTAGAACCTAAAAGCGAGACTGTTTTTGAAACTAAATATAAAATTATATTTAACTTTTCTGTTTTTTCAATTTGACTAGGAAAATAATCCTTCTCATTTTCTATAATACTCAAACTATTCTTCATAGAGTCTTCCCCCTTTTTAAAATTTAATTTACTCTGCTTTATAGCTGAGTTTTCAAACTATATTTTATATAAACTTCTAATCCTAAATAATAAAAGTTTAAAAATCTAAAAGCGCCTTTAGTTAAATTATACTTAACTTTATTTAAATTGCAATACTTATTTTGAAAATTATGGCAAATAGTTAAGATAAATTTAACTATTTATTCTTATCTTATATTTTTAATTCTTGTATATAGAACTCATAAATACTATAATACAATTATAAAACATTCAGTATTTACTAATATTTTAAGTTACTGAATAAAATTATAGTTTGATTTTTGTTTAACTATATTTAACTACTCTTGTAGTTTTGAAAGGATGAAAGATTTGACTATTAATGTTGGAGAAAAAATCAAAACTCTTAGAAAAGCTTTAAATATGACGCAATCTGAATTAGCTGGTTCTGAAATGACTAAAAGTATGTTAAGCCAAATTGAAAATAATGTTTCAAACCCTTCAATGAAGACACTTCAATATATAGCTGCTAAATTAAATAAACCTGTTAGTTATTTTTTAGAGGACGAAGATAATGTTAATAACTATGTACACTTTTCTGTTATATCTAAAGAAGAATTAGAAACAAATATTAAAATTATTAGTGAACTTATTGATGATAATAAAATATCAGAAGCTAAAGAAGCGCTTTTAAAATTGATGGAAAATCCAAATTCAAAAAAGCTTAAAAGTTACGCTGATATACTATTAAAATTCGGGAATGCATTAATAGACTTATACAACTTGAAAAATGCAGAAAAGTATATAACTGATTCATTAAAATGTTACACTGAGGGAAATTTTTATTTAGAAGCCTCAAAAGCTTATATTAAGCTAGCAAAAATATATTTTCATGACTTTAATTATGAGGAAAGTTTAAATATCTGTGAGAAAGCTTTTAACTATTATTATAAAAGTATAATTCAAGATTCTTCTCTTGAAATAGAGCTCTATCATTATAAAATTCTTGTTTTATCAGCTTTAGGTCGTACAGATGATACATTAAAATGTCTGGAGGCAGCTATTAACTTATCTACTAAAACATCAATTTATTATAAAACTGATGAACTTTATAGGCTTAATGGAATTTTCTGCTACTTAGCTGGAAATAAAGCTGAATATGAGAATAGTATGAAAAAGGCTTTTGAATTTGCCCAATTCAGTGAAAATAAATATTGCTTATGCAGTATTTACATTGCATTTGCAATTGTTGCCTTGGAATCAAACAAACCAGAAAAGGCCTTAGAATATGCTGAAGAAATTAAATACCTCGCTAAAGATCTTAAAGACTACGCTGAAAAAGAACATTATTTATATTACCTTATAAAAGGAAAGGCTTATTATATTTTAAACAACTACGAACTTGCCTATGAAAATATAATTAAAGTTAACTATCCATCCCATGTAAGACATAAATTCGATTATCTTACTATGTGGTCTGGTAAAGTCTATGAAGGCTTGATGTTAAGCAAGCTTGGAAAACATTCAGAAGGTATAGAAGCTATAAAAATAGGTATAGAAAAAATGTCTATTTTCCATAAATCTAAATTCTTAGTCCACGCATATAAAAGCCTTAGTGAAATTTATTCAGATATGAGTGATTTTGAAAATGCCTTTATTTACTTAAAAAAATCAAACGAAATTCAAGATCTTGTTAATAGTGATAAATCAATTGTTTTTTAAAGAACTCATATAAAAATAAATTTAATACTACATTAAAAAGGAGCTGCCACACATAGTGAACTGCTCCTTTATAACTTACTAAAGTCTATTTTGCTATAGAATTTTTATTTCTCACTTAATATTTCATATAAATGAAATACATAATCTTTAATATCAAGCGCACTTAGAAATTTCCAAATATCTTTTGCATTTCAGCATCTGTCAAAGTTCTATACTGTCCTTTTTTTAATGTTTCATCTAATGCTAATCCCCCAATAGAGACTCTCTTTAAATATACCACATAACAACCTACCGCTTTCAACATACGCTTCACTTGGTGCTTACGACCTTCTGAAATAGTAAGATACCCTGAAACTACAGGCTGATTATAACGATTTGAATCTATGTTATTTAAATTATCAATACCTATTTCATGTTTTAGATCTTTATACATACCAAATTTCTCGACTTCTATTTTTGCAGGTTTTGTTAGTATCTCACCTTGCCCGATGTAAATCCCCTGTTCTAGCTTGTTCATATCTTCTTTATATAAATATCCAAGTGCCCAGAAAAAATACGTTTTTTCAACATGCTTTTCCGGATACATAACTTTATGTTCAAATTCTCCATCATTTGTAAATAACAATAATCCTTCTGTATCCTTGTCCAATCTTCCAACATGAAATATCCCATCCATATTAACACTATCAAAGAAATCAAATACTGTTTTATGATTCTTATCAGTTCTTGCAGTAATATATCCAGAAGGTTTATTAAACATATAATATAATTTTCCATTATACACAACTACCTCATTAAGATATTCAATTACATCGAAACTTTCGTTAATTTCTGTAGCTGGTTCAGTTATCACCTCTCCATTTATCTTTACACTGCCTTCTTTGATATAAACTCTAACCCTTTTTCTGCTTCCAATTGCTGATTCTGCTAAAAATTTATCTAATCTCATAACGTCTCTTCCTTTGTAAAAATCTATATTTAGTCCATTATAACATAAGCTTACATAAAATAATTAAAGCTGAGGTTTTCTAAGTACAAGAAAATCTCAGCTTATAAAAGTCTTTTTATTATCACTTATTTGTATAGCTACATGCACTCATATCATTCTCATCTATAAAATGTTCTTTTTCCAATTGTTTCTGATTGATTTTCTTTATAGATATGTAATATGCACAAGCAAGTGGAATGCATGCTCCAAACCATGCTAAAGGATTTGATAAAGATACTCCCAAAAATCCAAATGGTTTTGATAACATTATTGCGGCAAAGGTTCTCATTAATAATTCCATAATTCCTGCTACAGTTGGAATAAAGCTTTGGCCTAAGCCTTGAATAGTATATCTGTATATAAAAAGCAACGAAAGAACAAAGTAAAATATCCCATTAGAAGTTAAATATGTTTGTGATACTGAAATAACTTCTTTTTGATCAAATCCAACAAAAATTGCTGTAAGAAAATTTCCTGCCAATATATTGGTAATTTCCACAGTAATACTGAAGGTTACCGATATAAGGATACATTTTCTTACTCCTTCTTTTATTCTTTCATATTTTTTAGCACCATAATTTTGTGCTGTATAAGTAGCCATTGTTATACCAACAGACATCATTGGCTGAATTGCAATAGTATCAATTTTTTGAGCTGCTGTATATGCAGCAACAGAAACAGCGCCAAGATTATTAAGTGCAAATTGAACAACAAGAGCACCAATTGCTATTATAGATGCCTGAAAGGCCATTGGCAAAGACATCTTTAGATGTTCAACAAAAACATCCTTTGATATTTTTAGATCGCTCTTTTTTAATCTAAGTATTTGGAAGATTTCTTTTTATGTACCATATGCATAACAAAGCCGAAACGCCTTGTGCTATAACAGTTGCCCATGCAGCTCCTCTTACTCCCATATTAAGTAGTAAAATAAAACCAAACTCTAAAATTATATTCAAAATACAAGCTATTACTAAGTATATAAGGGGTGTCCTGCTATCACCTAAAGCTCTAATAATGTTTGAGAAAAAATTAAAGAACATTGATGCTATTATTCCAATAAAAATGATAAACACAAAATTATATGCATCATCAATAATTTCCACTGGTGTATTCATTGCTTCTAATATAGGCCTAGCGTAAATTGTACTTACAACAGTAAGGATTATAGTTACTATCATACTAATAACTATACCTGTAAAATAACTTTCTTTATCACCAGCACCAAATTTCTAAGCCGTAATTATCGAAAGACCCGCTGTTAAACCTTGAGCAAAGCCCAAAATCAAAAACATAATACTACCTGTACAGCCAACAGCAGCTAAAGCGTTAATACCTATAGTTCGTCCAACAATAAAAGTATCAGCTATATTATAAAATTGTTGAAATATATTACCTATTAATAATGGAACAGTAAATAGTAATATTAATTTAGCAGGATTACCTTCTGTTAGATTTCTAGTTCCAGCCATAAAACTTCCTCCTAAAGACATTTGTATAATTTCATCCTTTGCCACATGAGAAAAAATAATATATTAAAATGTTACGTATATTATAACTAATCACATAAATCATATGAAAAATACTAAATTTTTTCAAGATTTACTCTACCAATCTCTCAAATGCTGTAGGACACTACAAATTATACTCCTTATATTTATAAAATGTTCCAATTAATTATTATATTATGAAAATTAATTTAACTTTATATAAAATAAACAGCTAATCATCAAAATTAAAATGAATCATTCTTTTTACATGAACAAACCCTAACGAATTCTTTAAAAATAGGTAATTGATCCTTCAGTCCTTCTGGATGCCATTGCACACCCTGCATAAAAAAGTCGCCTTTATATTCTATTGCTTCCGGAATTCCATCTTCACTTTTTGCTGTAATTTTTAAGTCTTCACCTAACTCATTAATACACTGAATATGAAATGAATTAACTGAAATTTTTTCTTTGTTATATATTTTAGTAAGAAGTGAGTCTTTTTCTAAATTAACAAAGTGTTGTTTTTCTTCTAACTTCAGCCCAGCACCACTATGATCAATTTTTGTATTAACTTGCGTTTTAATATCTTGAAATAGACTTCCGCCTTGCAAAACATTAATCAGCTGACTTCCTCTACAAATCCCTAAAATTGGTACTCTCTTATTCTTTGCTGCAAAAAATAAGGCTCTTTCAAATTTATTGCGTAATTTAGTTTCTATACATTGCTCAAATAATGGCTGCTCACCGTACCACAATGAATCTATATTATCACCGCCAGTAAAAATCATACCATCAAGATAATCAATCAATCTATTTAAGGTTTCTATTGAAACATTAATTAATACTGGAATCTCTAACGGAATTCCACCAGCCTTATGAATTTTATCTGCATAATCATATCCAACATTTGAATATATCCTAAAAGTTTCTTTCTTAATAGAGCTTGTAATACCAATAATAGGTTTCATGTATATTCCCTCCCTTCAATTAGTCATATAAATGACATGCCAGAAAATGTTCGCTGCCAAATTCTTTAATAACAGGTATTTCATGTCTGCAGCGTTCTTTTACATACAAACATCGGTTACAGAACTTGCAGCCTGCCTTTCTATCTTCAAGTGATATTTCCGACTCTTCAAGGTTTAATCTTTGCTTTCTTAATTTGGGGTGACTTACTGGTATAGAGTCAAGTAACATTTTTGTGTATGGATGCATTGGATTTTCAAATAAATCTTTTCTTGTTGATAATTCAACTATACTTCCTAAATACATAACCGCTATTCTATCACAAAAGTATTTTACAACTCCTAAGTCATGAGAAATAAATAAAAAAGTTAATGAATAACGATTTTTCAATTCATTAAGTAAATTAATAATCTGTGCTTGAATTGATACATCTAAGGCTGCTACAGGTTCATCTGCGACCACAAACTTTGGGTTAACAGCTAAGGCTCTTGCGATTCCAATCCTTTGACGTTGACCACCACTAAATTCATGTGGATAACGATTTATAGCTTCTTTATCTATACCGCAGATCTGCAAATACTCTTTTGCCTTATTAATTGCATCTTTTCCATATAATATTTTATGTTTTTCAATGCCTTCTGCTACAATTTGTCCAATTTTCATTTTCTTATCTAAGCTTGCATAAGGATCTTGAAAAATAATCTGCATATCTTTTCTAAGGACAGACATATCTTTATTAGAAATTGATAGCTTATTTTCAATATCGAATAACGTCTTATCTTCAAATATAACCCTGCCACCATCAGCTTCTATTAGTTTTAAAATACTTCTTGCAGTTGTTGACTTACCACATCCAGACTCTCCTACTAAGGCAAAGCTTTCTCCTTTTTTTATTGAAAAAGAAACATTATCTACAGCATATAATATAGCTTTTTCTTTTCCGAAAAAGGTCTTTTCAATTATATATTTTTTCTTAATATGTTCCACACTTAAAATAATATCACTCAACTCTCATTCCCTCCTCATATAGCCAGCATGCCGCTTTATGGTTGCTATTAGCCTTAAATAATGGTGGTTGCTCATTTACACATTTCTCACAGAATTTTGTGCTGCATCTAGTGCTAAAGCGACACCCTAGAGGCATATGTGTTAAAGCTGGTACCATACCTGGGATACTTGGTAGCTCCTTTCCACTTTCGATGTTTCGGGGCTGAGACTTCAAAAGTCCTATTGTATATGGATGTTTAGGATTATCGAATAATTCATAAATATCACTTTGCTCAACCACCTTTCCTCCATATAACACCATAACTTCATCGCAAATTTCTGCTATTACTGATAAATCATGAGTAATAAATAAAATGGATGTATTAATTTTCTCATTTAGTTTTTTCAGCAAATGTAAGATTTGTGCTTGTATAGTGACATCCAGAGCAGTTGTAGGCTCATCAGCTATTAAAATTTGAGGTTCACAGCTTAATGCCATTGCAATCATTACACGCTGTCTCATGCCTCCACTTAAGCTATGAGGATAGGAATCATAAATTTTTTCTGGATTTGGAATATGAACGGTTTTAAGAAGTTCAATTACTTTATTCCTAAGCTCACTTACACGTATATGTTTATGTGTTTTAAGAGGTTCCCCTATCTGTCTTCCTATTTTAAATAAAGGATTTAACGAAGTCATTGGCTCCTGAAAAATCATGGATATTTCATTTCCACGAAGATTCTCAAACCTCTCTTCACTAAACCTCATTAAGTCATCTCCATTAAAAAGAATTTCCCCATGTTCAATTTTACTTATTTCCTCAGGCAAAAGTTTCATTATTGATAAAGCTAAAGTACTTTTACCACAGCCTGATTCCCCAATAACTCCTAATATTTTACCTTTTTCAAGGACAAAGCTTATATCTTCTAGGGCAATTACTTTACCATTGTTACTTGTAAAACTAATAGACAGATTATTAACAATTAAATCTGGCGAATTCATAAAATCTCCACCTCCTAAAGCTTCATTTTGGGATCTAAAGCATCCCTAAGTCCATCTCCCACAAAGTTTATTGATAATACTGATAGAAATACCAATAATCCAGCTGGAATCCATAGCCACCACTCGTATTGCAAAACACGCATACTTTGAGCAGCCGATAATATATTCCCCCAACTTGGCTGTGGCTGCTTTACTCCAAGTCCTAAAAAGCTTAATCCAGCTTCCATTAATATTCCCTGCGCCACGCTTAAAGTACCATTTACAATAACTGGTGATAGTACATTAGGAAGCATATGCTTTCGGATAATTTCAAAATTATTAAATCCCATAGCACGGGCTGCCTCAATAAATTCACTATGCTTAAGAGATAAAATCTCGGCACGTACAATTCTTGCTGCTCCTGTCCACTGCAATAGACCAATAATCAAAATTACATTTAATGCACTAGGCCCAATTAATGCTGCAATTGAAATTGCAATTACAAAGAAGGGAAAACACATAACGGTATCAACAATACGCATAATAATATTGTCAAGCCATTTTCCATAATATCCACTAATGCACCCAAGAGTTACGCCAATAAGTAACTGCATTGTAGTTGCACTAATAGCAACTCCTAAAGAAACACGTCCTCCATATATCAATCTTGTAAAAACATCTCTTCCCAATTCATCAGTTCCAAGAAGGTGTTTTAAACTCGGATGACTTTCAATACTCATTAAATCAATTGAATCCCTTGAATAAGGCGATAAGATAGGTGCAAAAATTGCCGCTAAAATAAATATTAGCAAGAGAATAACGCCAATCATTGCTAGCTTATTTCTTAAAAACTTACTTAAAATTGTATGCTCCAAATGTGCTTTCCTCCTCCCTAGTCAAAGTTAACGCGCTTATCAACTATAGCATAAAGAATATCTGCAATTAAATTAGTGAATAAACTTATTACAGCAACCATCATAACTATTCCCATAATAAGTGGGTAATCACGGCTCATTACAGCATTGAAATTTAGTCTTCCAATACCAGGCCAAACAAAAATTGTTTCTGTAAGCAGTGACCCAGATAATAAAGAAGGAATCTGCATAGTTACTACTGTAATTAAAGGCAGCAATTCATTTTTCAAAGCATGCTGATATATAATATTTCTGCGTCTAACACCTTTTGCACGAGCTGTTCTTATATAATCTGTTTTTAATATTTCAATCATTTCAGAACGGGTATAACGCATTAAACTGGCTGTGTTTATAAGCGCAAGGACTATCATCGGCAATATCATATGCTTAGCAATATCAAAGGCTGCTGCCCAGCCCTTTAATGTAACTCCTGTGCTTACCATACCCGAAATTGGAAGCCATCCTAAATCTACAGAAAATATTTTAATTAAAAGCATTCCAAAGAAAAAAGATGGAATGGATAATCCCATGAAGGCAAAAACTGTAACAACATAATCAGTTTTAGTTCGTTGTTTTGTAGCGCTTATTACACCACATGGAATAGCTATTAAAATACTAAGTACCATAGAACATAAAGATAAAACAACTGTATTTCCTAATCTGCTGCTAATAACACTTAATACAGGCTGTTTAAATTGAATTGAATATCCAAGATTTCCTTGAAGAGCTCTAAGTAACCACTTAAAATATTGAACTAAAATAGGATCATTATATCCAAGTTCATCTAACATTTTTTTCTGCATTTCCTGTGTTAAATTAGGATCCATCATAGATGAAAAAGGGTCCCCAGGTTGTAACTTAACAAGAATAAACACTATAATTGAAATTCCAAGGAGTACTGGAATGCTTTGTATTAATCGCCTACATACATATTTTTTCAAGAACTCTCAGCCCTTTCTTTGAAAAACTGTATGCACTAAAGCCTCCACTTTAATGCATACTTTTTATTTCCATCTTATGATTAAAATTTACATGTTAAATATCGTAGTCCAAAGCAATTTCCACTTATTTTGAAATTGACCAGTTTTGAACGTCAGGGAATACAGCATATGCTGAATATTTGTATCCTTCTAATTTAGGATTATGTGCACGAATAGCATTTGGAGAATACAAGAAAACATAAGGTGCTTCTTCATTTATAAGTTGCCCCCATTTAGCATAAATCTCCTTACGTTCATTTCTATCAATAGTTGTTGCGGCTTTTTCAATTAATTCATCACTTTGAGAATTAATAAAGTTTGAGAAGTTAAATTGTGATCCATTTGCAATACTTGAAGACCAATAACGATCTGCATCACCTGGGTCTACTTCTAAAGTAAATCCTAGCAGTCCCATATCATAGTCTCCTTCTCCCTTAGTCTTTGCCATGGCAGAAGCTACATCCATAGTGCCTATATTAACTTTTATACCTACATCCTTTAAATTTTGCTGGATAATCGGAGCACTTTGCTCACGGATTTTATTACCTGTTGGCACCATTAAATCTACTTCAAACTTCTTGGCATCTTTTTCAAGAATTCCATTATTGTCGCTCCATCCTGCTTCTTTTAATAACTCTTTTGCTTTGCTAGGGTTGTAGTCATAAGTATTAAGTCCTGATTCTGGATAAGCCCAGCCAGCTAGTGACAATGGCGCATTTATAACTTGTCCATGTTCTCCTAATAAGCTCTCTACAATTCCTTTCCTGTTTATAGCATAAGTTATTGCCTGACGAACTTTTTTATCTTTAAAGAATTCACGATTACTATTCATAGTCATAAATTGATAATTTGCACTTGGTTTCTCTTCAATCTTAATACCAGCATCTTTCAGCATTTTTAAGTCCTCTTCTTTAGTACTTGAAAGTTCAACTACATCAAGATCTCCTTTAGCTAGTTCAGAAAGTTCTGTTTCTGTATTAGTAACTTTGAAAATAAATTTATTAATTTTAGGTGCTCCACCAAAGTAATTATCATTCTTTGCTAATTCCACATATTGATCTGGTTTAAAATCTGTAAGCTTAAAAGGACCAGTTCCTATTGGCTTATTAAGTAAATCACTCTGCTTGTCCCATTCTTCAATATTTACCTTGCTCCAAATATGCTTTGGTAGAATACCACGTTGTGAAAAGTTTGATAATGCTGGGGCATAAGTTTTAGTATAAGTAAAACTTAATGTATTTTTATCTATAACTTTTATTCCACTAACAGAATCTGCTTTACCATCATGATAATCTTGAGCACCAACCACCTTTGATATTTCATTAAATCTTGGCCCTTTATACTTTGGATCTGCTATACTTGTAAAGGTAAAGGCTACATCATCTGCTGTAAAATCTTCACCATCATGCCACTTTACATCTTTTCTTAAGTGAAAGGTTAATGTAAGCTTATCATCTGAAAATTCATATTTTTCTGCAAGACCTGGCTCAAATTCATTGTTTTCATCTAATAAAATCAAAGGCGAATATACTAAATTATTTACATTATTATCGTAAGTAGTATTTGATAACAATGGGTTAAATAAACCCTTTGGCGAAGATTCCACTGCATACCTAAGTACAGTTCCCTCACTTGATGATTGATTAGCTGAAGGAGTATTGGTTGGTATTTCTGAAGATGTAGATCCGCAGCCAGTTAATAGCGATATTGAAAATAATGCTATAAGCATTCCCGTTAATAATTTATTTTTTCTAAAAAGCATAATTGTTCTCCCTTTCCATCAATATATAATATGAATATTTTTTTGAATCAAACTTAATTCCTATAGTTATCTAAAATCTTTTTCCTTGTATAAGTTCCTTAATGATTAATTATTTATTTTTACGTTTAATTCATAGTATTTCTATAAACTTAGTATATGTACCAAACAATTAATTATTGATAAAAATATGAAAATAGATATAACAAACTAAAATATATAATTCCTAATGAATATACAAAAAGTTCACTATATCAATAAAATTTCCATATTTATCTCATAAAGTTGTGCACCCTTTACACTATAGCAACATATGTAAATTGACTAATGTAATCTATGTCGATCCAAATGCAAATCCAGATTACGATGCTGTTTTGTCAAGTTTGTTTATTAATTATAAGCAAATTAAAGATTTTGAAGATCAATGTTAAAATATCGTTTAACATTATAGGAATTTTTAAGTATAAATAAAAACCCACGAAAATCCAATTTTTCGCGGGTTCCATATCATTTATTATATACTTTTTATCTAGTCTAATCCGTTAAATGCAGGATAAGCTGTTTCTCCATGTTCAGCTACATCAAGTCCATCAGCTTCTTCTGAACTATCAACTCTAATATCCATAAACATTTTCATAACTTTTATAATTAAGAATGTCATACCACCTGCAAATATTATTGTTATTGCAATACTCATTATTTGTGCAATGAAAAGTTTAACATCTCCATAGAAAAGACCATTCCATTGCGCTACAGGATTAATTGCAGTTTGACCAAAAATTCCAGTTGCAATACCTCCCCAAATTCCACCGACTCCATGACATCCAAAAGCGTCAAGTGCATCATCATATCCAAACTTAGCTTTTACTTTTTCTACAAAGAAGAAACAAATTGGAGATACTACTGCACCTATTATAATTGATGCCCATAGTGGAACAAAACCTGCTCCTGGTGTAATTGCAACTAACCCTACTACCGCTCCTGTTACTGCTCCAAGTACTGTTGGTTTACCATGTTTTACTTTTTCAATTAACATCCATGAAAGCATAGCTGCTGCTGCAGCAGTATTTGTTGTCATGAAGGCATGTACCGCAAGTGGACCGGCATTTAATGCACTACCTGCATTAAATCCAAACCATCCAAACCAAAGTAATGCTGCTCCAAGAACTACAAATGGAATATTATGAGGCCTATATGACATCATTCCATGTCCACGTCTCCTACCTAACATAATACAAGCTACAAGACCTGAAATACCTGAACTTATATGTACTACATCTCCTCCAGCAAAATCAACAGCTCCTAATGAGCCGATTAATCCGCCAGCCCCCCATACCATGTGAGCCATTGGATAATACACAAGAAGTGACCACGCTGCTACAAATATGAATAATGCTGAAAACCTCATTCTTCCTATTAAAGATCCAGTTATAAGTGCTGGAGTAATTACTGCAAACATCATTTGAAATGCAGCAAAAAGCTCTTGAGGTATAGTAGGTGCATATGCTGAAGGATCTGCTCCTACTCCATTAAAACCTAAAAAGTTAAGTCCTCCTATTATCCCATGAAAATCATTACCAAAAGACAATGAATAACCTACTAAAACCCACATTATTGATGCTAGTCCACAAACAAAGAATGAGGACATTAATGTGTTTAAAACATTTTTTCTACGAACCATGCCACCATAAAAAAATGCAAGTCCTGGTGTCATTAAAAGTACAAGTGCTGAACAAATCAATATAAAACTGCAATCGCCTAAATTAATTTTCATAATATAATCCTCCTTAAATATGTTAAATCTTAAAGTAAATCATTTTTTCTTTTCTTATCATAATATCATAATTTTTTTACATATAAAAAAAGACGATGCTTGACAAATATACCTTTTTTAGCTTATTTGTCGAACATCGTCGTTCTTATTTCATAGTATATTATCCTTACGGAATTTTGTCAATATTTTTTACATATAAAAAAAACAAATGATTATTTTTTATCTTGTTACTAAATACATTTTATAAAAGGTAGCCCCATTTTCTATTCATTATAAAATAATCCTGCCCCTTTTATGATTTCCTGCTCTGTAAATAAGCTTAATACAGCTTCATTGTATTCATTTATATTTTGAGATCTTTTTATTTTCTTTAAATATCTTTTACTATCTGAAAATATATAAATCATATATCCAAATAGTTCTTTCATTCTATTTATTGCATTTATATCTTCATCAAATAATTCTAAGTAGTTATTCAAAATTTCATCATGAAAATCTTTTAATACTTTTTTATCTATATTCATATTATTTTTTATTGCATACATTAATCCTGGATTAGCAAGTATACCTCTTCCAAGCATTATTGTGTTTACTTCTGGAAAAATATTAATTAACTTATTATGATCATCAATAGTGAAAATATCTCCATTATAGCATACTGGATTAGTACTTAAGGATAATGCATCTTTAAATACTTTTAAATCAGTTTTATTTCCATAAAAATCTTTTTGTGTTCTTGGATGAATAATTAATTCTTCCATAGGGTATTTATTGTAAATTTCTATCAGCTCATAAAACTCCTCTGGGCTATCTTTTCCTATTCTAGTTTTTACAGAAATCTTCATGTCGTCTATTATAAATATTTCATCCAAAAACCTATCTAATTCTTCCCTTTTAGTTAAAAATCCTGAGCCCCTGTTTTTTGACACAACAGTTCCAGCAGGACAGCCTAAATTTAAATTCACCTCGCTATAACCCAACTTCTGTAATTTTCTAGCTGTAAATATAAAACCTTTTGAATCATTAGTAAGTATTTGGGGTACTATATTTATCCCTCTATTATTTTCAGGCAGAACATCTTTTAATTCCTTAGTGTTAAGACTTTTACTTTCATTTGGAACAATAAAAGGTGTGAAATATTTATCTATATTATCAAAAAATTTTTCATATGTATTTCTATATATGTATCCAGTTATTCCTTCCATTGGTGCTAAGTAATATTTCATTTATTAACTCCTTATAAGTACTTTAAAAAAACAAATTCTTTTAGAACGTTATTCATTGTTTTTAATACTTTTAATGCAAATTTCAATATATATGGCAAAAAGAATGATACTAATAGCACTGAGGCAGCCAAAATCAGTATGTTGTAATTTATAGGTTGTCCTAATTTAACCTGATATAAATGTATCGCTCCCGCAGATATGGAACCAACTATAAGTAACTTGGTTGCTATCCATGAAATTAAATTAATAATCTGTAATAGCACTATAGCTACTGTTAAGACTACTATTACCGGTAAAGCTAGTATCTTGAATGGAAGCATAAATAAATTTAATATAGATTTAGTGTTACTTTTAGACCTATTTTCAGTTGCTTTTTGCGTCCTCTCCCTTTTTTCTTTATTATCATTCACTTTGTTTCCTTTATCTTTGTTTTGTGGAACTACTTTTTTTATTGAATCATTCTTTTTTTCTCTAGTACGTCTTTCCTTGTTTCTGAAATTATCTGCACTAGTGTAATTGCTCCCTTTATTAGGTTTCTCTAATTCTTTTTGAACTTCTTGCGGTTTCATAATTAATGTTGAATTATCGTCAATCAATTGCTTTTGTTCTAAACTATTTAATGCTTCATAAGCCTCATTGCATATCTTTAAAAATTGATTTAGTCGTTTTTCGTTAACAACTTCTTTTTTCAATTTTTCTACTTGCTTTTCATAAGCTTCTTTTATTTCTTCTTTTGATGCATTTTTTTCTACACCTAATATTTTATAATAATCTGTCATCTCTTCTCTCCATTTAAAACCTATTAGGTAATTTTTTATTTAAATATTATAATTTTGCTTTATTACATTCTACAATAAAAATTAGTAGATTTCCTATCTAAAGACATGGAAAAATCACCTTAAAGTACTTTTATAGCACTTTAAGGCGCTAATACTAACTATTTTCTTATAAAGTTTTGATTATATTATACAATTAAAATCCTACTGCTCACTTAATATCTCCTGAATCATACTTTTTAAATTTTCACCCTCTTTAAAATCTGGATCTAAAGCTATAGATTTTTCTGTATACTCTAATGCTTTATCGATTTGTTGTAAATTATAATAGCAAAGTGCAATTTCATAATTAGTTTCCGGGCACTCACCATAGAATTCCAATGAAGATTCAAAAAATTTTAAAGCATCCTCATCGTGACCAAGGTACCCTAATATTGAACCAAAATGATACCCTAAATCTCCTTCTTCACCAATAGGGAAATAATATTCCCAAACTCTATTGATTGCATCGACAAGCTCTTCTTTAGGAGAGTCTTCTTCAGTTGGTATTCTTTCAAGCAGTATATTATAAAATTCAAGTAAGGTTCTTGAATCCCATACTGTAAATCTTAAGAAAGTTAAAAGTTCTTTTGTTGTTAAAGACTTACTTAATGGCATAATTGCTCTTTTCATTATATAGAAATCATCTGGACCTATACATTCGATAACTTCGTTATAAGCCATTGAAGTCTCTATTAAATCATGGTCATTCTTACTCAACATAAACAGTGATACATTTATATTTTCATGTTCATATATGCTATGAATGGCTTTTCCGCCAAGTTCTTTAAAATATAACTCTATTGCATGAAAATTAACTGTCATAGAAATACATCCATGTTTTGATAGATATGGGTGATAGTTTTTAAACATAGCTTCTTCATTTTTATAACCCTTGTCAGCTGATATTAAAATAATATCATCATTAAATAGCTTTTTTAGTCTTGAAATACATCTTAAGCCAATTATAGGCATGTAAAATGCTGTATCTTCTAAAGAATTTTTATAATGCATAAGCACATTATTAAAATTCTTATCTTCATAATAATGATTTCCGTCAATTTTCTTATCAGTATAATAGTAATCCAAACCTGCTAAAATTGATTTATCATTAGGATCGCTTTTTTCCTCAGGAGAAGTTATTGTAATTAAGCCTTCATATAACTCTCCCCCATTAACATAAAAAGTATCTTGAGGAAGACTGTCAAAAGTATAATTAGCAAATAAAATTAATGGATTCTTAAGTTTACCACTTGATAAAACTTCACCACTATGTCTAAGTCTAATCTCATCATCTTTAGATATATCAAAGGTTGCACAGTCAAGTACTCCAGATTCAAAATAAGACTTTAAAAAACTATGGCTTTGCCAGTATTCAATATTCCTCTCTGCAAAATCCGTTACAATGTATTTAAACTTTATACCCTTTAGTGAAGAATTTTCAATCATATGTAAAAATCTTTTTAGAAAAGTATAGGTAAATCTCCCTACTCCTGCTGCAAGCTCCATTATGTATATAACTGTATCTTTATCCATATCTTCTCTTGAAACATAATCTCGCAAATACCCAAATACAGTTTTAGCATATTGATTTGCAATATACGGATTTGTAGTTATATATTGGGGTACAATCCCTTTACTCCACGCCTCTGGTCCCTGATTTTCAAAGAACTCCGTTTGTAACTTCCATAACATCGACTGTGATAATGGCTTTTCAGACTCAACTATATCGCCTTGACTCTCATTGACTTTTGAATTAGCAAGCCTAGTAATACTATATTTCTTATTTTTTCCTGACAAAATAATTCCTCCCTAAATGTATAACATCAATTTCAATAAAAATATTCTTAACAGAATGATTATACTATTGGTATTGAATTATGTATAGTTCAAGAGCATTCACACATATCTAAACCTATAGCTTCCTTAATAAAAAAAGCTGAAGCATTCAAACCTCAGCTTTATTAATAGTATTATATGAATCTTTTATTTTTCTCTAAATAATTTGACTAAGGAATTCTTGAGTTCTCTCTTCTTGCGGGTCATCAAATATTTCCTCTGGAGTTCCTATTTCTAATATCTTTCCTTTGTCCATATATATTATTTTATCTGCAACTTCCCTAGCAAAGCCCATTTCATGTGTCACAATAACCATTGTCATTCCTTCTTTAGCCAGTTCCTTAATAACCTTTAATACTTCCCCTACTAATTCTGGATCTAAAGCTGATGTGGGTTCATCAAATAGCATTATCTTAGGATTCATTGCTAAAGCTCTTGCAATAGCAACACGTTGCTTTTGTCCTCCTGAAATCATTGCAGGATATACATCTGCCTTTTCATTCATTCCAACTCTTTCTAATAACTTCATAGCAATTTCTCTTGCCTCTTCTTTTTTCATATTTTTCACTTGTGTAAGCCCTTCCATAACATTTCCTATCACAGTCATATGCGGAAATAAGTTAAAGTGCTGAAATACCATTCCAACTTCTTGTCTTACTAAATGAAGATTTTTACTTTTGGGTGTGACTATTTTCCCATCAATTTTGATAGTTCCTGCTTGAATTTTTTCTAGAAAATTAATACACCTAAGCAATGTACTTTTTCCCGAACCGCTTGAACCTATTATAACAACTACTTCACTAGGATCAACATTAAAATTAATATTTTTTAAAACCTTATTTTTTCCAAACCACTTATTAAGATTCTCTATCTCTATCATATTGTTCACTCCTATGCTCTATAACTACTAACATTTAATTTTTTTTCTATTTGTGATGAAATTATTGTCATAAAGGTTGTCATTATTAAATAATAAATAGCTGCTATAGTTAACATTTCCATTAATCTAAAGTTAGAAGATCCTAATTGCCTTGCATGTAATAAGAGTTCTGGAACTGCTACAGCGCTTGCTAGTGAAGAATCCTTAAGAGCTATTATAAGCTGGTTACTAAGTGGTGCTATTGATCGTTTAAAAGCTTGCGGCAAAATTATCCTCTTCATAACTTTAAAATTTGTCATTCCAAGTGACATTCCCGCTTCCTTTTGTCCTCTATCTATTCCCATTATGGAACCTCTAAATATTTCAGCGATATATGCTCCATTATGAATTCCAAGGGCAATAAACGCAGATGGTACTTTGTCCAGTTTAATTACATTTACTAAACCAAAATATATCATGAGTAACTGTAAAAGTAATGGGGTTCCTCTTATAATCCATATATATAATTTTGCTGGTAAACTGACTGCCTTGTATTTTGAAATACGCATAAGTGCGAATACAAGACCTAATATCATTCCAACTAAAATTCCACAAACTGTTATTTGAAGAGTAACACCTGCTGCTTGAACAAATGTGCCAAAATATTTTGGAATAACAGTAAAATCCCAACCATTCATTATATTCTCTCCTTTAGCTAACTATTTCACAGTAACATCTACACCATCCATCCATTTTTCACTTATAGACTTTAGTGTCCCATCTTCATGCATTTGCTTTATAATCTTATTGATCTCTTCTCGAAGTTCTTTGTCATTTTTATTTATGGCAATTCCCATTTCTTCTGTTCTTAAAAGATTACCAGCTGCAACTATATTGTTCCCACCTTCTAATTTTTTTACAGCATTTAAACCTACTAATCTATCAGTAATAACACCATCTACTCTTCCATTTAAAAGTTCCATAAATGTAGCATTATCATCCTGGTATAGAGCTGGCTCAGCACCTAACCCTTTAACATCATCCACATAGCTTGTACCTGTTGCTACTGCAATTGTTTTGCCTTTCATTTCAGATGTATCCTTTATTCCTGAATCTTTTTTAACAAATAATTGAGCTCCTGAATAATAATATGGAACTGTAAAATCTACAACCTTTTGTCTTTCATCAGTAATTGCCATGCTTCCTAAAATTCCATCATATCTTCCACTACGTAAACCTTCAATTAATCCATCCCAGTCAGATGTAACATAATTTAGCTGCACTCCTAATCTTTTAGCTATTTCTTCACCTGTATCAACATCAAATCCAACAACTTTTCCATCCTTAATGAAATTAAATGGTGGATATCCTCCACTACCAACAACAGTTAATTTCTTAGCAGCTCTAACTCTTGAAAGACTGTCTTCCTTCGCTTTCCCACATCCGACTATCATGATCGATACTAATGTAGTTAATGCAGCCGCCATTAATAATTTTTTAAATTTCATAACATATCTCCTCCAATATAAAATTTTTTTAATGTTACAAAATTCAATATTTATTATAAATTTTATATAGAAATTCATAATGAATATTGAACCAGTAATTTTTAACTTTTTTAGCATAATAACTCTAGTAACAACTTAATTTTATCATAAGGTTGTTACTTTTGCAAATACAATATTGAATAATAATCCATATTAACCATATTAATATGATTAATTTGGTAAAACTTTATCTATGTTATCTATATTTAATTTCATACTTTTATATATAAAAAATATAATATTATATATTAAATTATTTAGGAGATAATTATGTATAGTAAAATTCCAAAATATAATAAATACGCTGTAAATCTACCATATCCAGAACCAAAGGTAGAAATGCAAAGCACAGAATATGCCAATATTCTTTTGAAGGACTATGCCGGAAGAGTTAGTGAATTTTCAGCTATAAGTTTATATGTTTATCAACAATTTATTAGTGAAGAAGAATATAGTGATTATGCAAAACTTGTAGGTGGAATTTCTATTACAGAAATGAAACATTTGCAGCTTTTAGGTGCTACTATTAAATTAGAGGGAATTAAACCAATTTATATTGATAATGCTTACCCTCAAGGAAAAATTTGGACTCCTATGTATATCAACTACACAACTAATATAAAAGCAATGCTAAAAGAAGATATTAAAAGCGAGCAAATAGCAATAGAGAATTACCGATATCATATAACTTTAATAAAAGATAAATATATAATAGAATTACTTGAAAGAATAATTCTTGACGAAGAACTTCATATTAAATTATTTACTGAAGCATATGAAAAATATAGCAACTTATATTAAAAAAAATTGCTACTTAAAGAAAAATCTTCAAGTAGCAATTTTAAAATTAATTTTTTAGTTTTGTTTCTCTTGATTTATTAAAGAGGAAATATCCATTATATTCCCTTCGCTCCCCATAACTACAGGAGTTTTTCCGTCCCATTTATCTAAGAATTTAGATTGTAAAATATTTTTATCAATTGATTTTGATAATAGTTCATTTGCTTTTGCCTGACCTTCTGCTTGAGTAACTTTAGCTTCTGCATCAATCTTAGCTTTCTCAGCTTCTAGTTTAGAGGTTTCTAATTCTTGTTGTTTATTGATTCTAGTTTGAATTGCTTGTGCTGTTGCATCATCTAAACCTATTCTTGAGAAGTTCACAGAATCAATCACTATACCATATGGCTCAAAGTTTTGTTTTGTATGTTCAAGAACTTTTGCATTTAACTCAGCACGTTTTTCTCCATAAATATCTATTACGCTAAATGTACTGCTCACTTCTGCTGTCCACGCTTTCATTTTTCCTCTGATAAATGTATTTTCAATTGTTTTACCATCTTCTCCCTTAAATTTTGTAAAAGTTTGTGGTAACTTATCAGCATCAAAATGATATGAGAACTCAAGATCAACATTTACTGTTTTACCATCTGATGTTGGAATTGAAAAAGAATCATCTTCTTTTGAACCTTCCTTTGCGTCTTTAGATAAGTAAGCTTGTTCTGTTGCTACAGAATATTGTTTTACAGACGATAATGGGTTTACAAAATGTAATCCTTGAGATAATACATTTTCTTTGATTCCACCATCTAACGAATAAACTATTCCTACATAACCTGCCTTTATTACATGAGCTGACATCACTACACATACTAAACTACCAATAAGCACTACTCCTGAAATAATTGCACCTATCATTTTATTTTTCATAATTATTACCCCTTTAATATATTTATTTTAATAAATCTTTTATTTGATTAATTATATTTTTTACAAAAAAACTTCCTATCTTATCAGCAATACTCAAACTTAATACCCATAAAATTATTATTATAATTGCTATTATTATAAATAATACCATTTGCTTTCTCCTTATATGTTTAATTTTATTGCATAAAATACTTTTTACATTTAGTTTCATATCAAAATCTCTCTCAACAATAATTGCTTCACAGCTTATTACCAGCCTTCAAAATACCATCCCTCTCTAATGTAGCTCTTATTCTTTAAAATAATAATGTATTAAATTCGATAAACTAATTATACAATACAAAAAACATCTTTTCAAGTTATTTTTTAACTTTTAAAGAGTTATTCAAAACCCTTTTATTTATAAATAAAAATAGCATATATGCTTTATCTTGCAAACATATATGCCTTTTTAGAAATCCGTTAAATAATTAACTAAAATTCAATTTATATCAAATTATTTTTTTGTAAAAATTCTATAGCAACATCTTTAGGATCTTTTTTTAATTCATCTACTTCATAATTTAATCCTGTCATTACCTCATCATTAAGCAAATCTCCTACTTCTTCTACAAGTGGTTTTATTTCAGGATATTTCTTTAATGTCTCAGCTCTTATAATTGGAATAGCATAATATGGGGGGAAGAAGTTTTTATCATCTTTTAAAACATTTAAATCATATTTCTTTAATAATCCATCTGTTGAAAATGCATCTATAACATCGCTTTCTTTATTCATTAAAGCTGCATATCTTGGACTTCCATCTATACCGACAGTATCTTTAAATTTAAAATTATATTTCTTAGCCAAACCAACTAATCCATCTTCCCTATTAAGAAATTCTAAAGTTGTAGTTGCAGTAAGATCATTTGAAACTTTAGCAAGATCACTTATTGTTTTTAAGTTATACTTTTTAGCAGTTTCTTTTGTTACTGCAAGTGTATAGGTATTATTAAATCCCATTTGTTTCAATACTTCTATATTATACTTATCTTTATAATCTTCTTTAACTGTATTATATACTTTTTCTACATCTGATATTGGTTTATACTTTAATATATCTCCATAAGCTGTACCACTATAACTTACGTACATATCAACATCACCATTTTGTATAGCTGAAAATATAACCTGGGCACCTCCTAATGCAAATTTACGATTAACAGTAATATCTGTTTTTCTTTCAATAAGTTCTGATAATATATTTCCTAAAATTTCTTGCTCGGTAAAGTCTTTGCTTCCAATTGTTATTACTTTTTTACCAGAAACTTTTTGGGCTACCCCAGTAAATACAAATATCCCAACAAGTACACATGCAGTAGCAGCTAATATAGTCTTTTGTATTTTTCTAGCTTTGATTTTTGCTTCTTTAGATTTATTATTAGTTTTTTGTAAGCTAATTGGTGTAACAAGTTTTTCTACGATACTAAATAAACCATCTACTAATAAGGCTAGTATACATGCTGGGATTGCTCCAGCTAAAATTTGATAATTATTAACAGTTCTTATACCAGAAAAAACTAGGTATCCTAGACCACCGCCACCAATAAATGCTGCCATAGTCATAAGTCCTACTGCTGTAACCGCCGAAATTCTTATTCCTGACATTATTACAGGTAGTGCAAGCGGAATTTGAACCTTAACTAAAACTTGAAATTTAGTAAGTCCTATTCCCTTTGAAGCCTCTAGCATATCTGGATTGATATTATCAATTCCTGTTGTTGTATTTTTTATGATCGGCAATAATGAATATAGTACCACCATCACTATAGCTGGTGGCGTACCTATTCCTAAAAACGGTATTGCAAATCCGAGTAATGCCATACTTGGAACAGCTTGGATAACACTAGCTATTCCCAAAACCGGCTTATTTAATTTTTTCACATAGCTTGTAAGAATTCCTAGAGGCATACCAATTATTATTGCAACTCCAACTGATAATGCTGTAAGTTTGATATGCTCAAGCAGTAATGTGATTATCTGATCTTTTGATGTAAATACATAATTTAAAAATTCGTTCATATTACCTCACCTCTTCCGTATCTAAAAACTGACTGCTTAGAGTTGTTACCAAGCTGCTTTTAGTAATTATTCCTTTTAGAATTCCAAAGTCATCAAGAACAGGTACTTGTCCTATTTTATGTTCTTTTACAAGTTCAAGAATGTCTATAATAGAATCTTCAGGCTCTACATTTATAAATTTTGTATTCATAATTTCCTCTACAGGAACATTTCTATCACTTTTGTTCTGAATCTGCTTTGCTGTGATAATTCCTAA
Source organism: Bacillota bacterium (assembly GCA_021781745.1). GTDB lineage: Bacteria > Bacillota > Clostridia > Clostridiales > Clostridiaceae > Clostridium. Next base: position 25,147 of record JAJXWH010000045.1, read on the forward strand.
AAGATAATCATCTTTATCTATTACCATTAGACTATCAACTTTTGAACTTCTCATTTTTTCAATACATCTTAAAAGTGATGCACTCTGAGAACAAGTAACAGGATGATCAATCATTATATCTTTGGCTCTTATGAACTCTGGTGAAGACCATATCCTATTCTTACCAATAAACTCATTAACAAAATCATTTATAGGATTTTTAAGTATATTTTCTGGAGTATCATATTGTATAATCTCACCTTTATTCATTATGCAAATTCTATCAGCTATTTTTATGGCTTCGTCCATATCATGAGTTACAAATACAATAGTTCTTTTTAATTTACTCTGTAAATCGATTAATTCTTCTTGAAGTTGGACTCTAGTGATTGGATCCAATGCACTAAACGGCTCGTCCATTAAAATTATTTCTGGATTGGTAGCAAAAGCTCTTGCAACTCCAACTCTTTGTTGTTGCCCTCCACTTAATTCAGTTGGATATCTATCTAAAAAGTCATCACTATTTAAACCAATCATTTCCATAAGTTCAAGAGTTCTTTTCTTTATACTATCTTTATTCATTTTCTCAACTCTAGGAATCATTTCAATATTTTCTCTAATTGTCAAATGCGGAAATAATCCCGTCTGTTGTATTACATATCCAATATTTCTTCGGAGCTTTATTACATCTTTTAATGCAATATCCTCTCCATTAATAAGAATTTGACCTAAAGTTGGTTTAATAAGTCTATTTATCATTTTTAAAGTTGTAGTTTTGCCACATCCACTTGATCCAATAATAGCAACAAGTTCACCTTTATTTATATTAAATGTAATATCTTTAAGTATTGTTTTATTTTTAAAATCCTTGCGTACATTTTTAAATTCTATCATATAGTCCATTTCCTCCTTTTTAACAACTTACTTCAAAAAACTAAGTTGTTATTCTTTACATGCAAAAGTAACAACCTTATTTTATAATAAAGTTGTTACTTTTGTCAAATGAACACTATTTTCCTTTTCAACATGCTAATTCCATACATTTATTATTAGCATATATAATCAAGCAATTTTATTTATGATTTAGAATTGGTAATAATAGACCAGTATGCATGCATACTTGATCTATTATTCTTTCATGTAACTTATGGATATAAAAATTTATTCACTCTGTCATAACAGCCTTCATCACCAACAAAATAGAAAGTATCATTGTCACGTAAAACTGCATATGGCCCTGGCGACATTTCTAGGCATCCATTTCTTTTAATACATACAATTGTTGCAGATGTGTTATGCCAGAAATTAATTTCAGCTACATTTTTTTCTAGATATGGAGTTTCATTAGTTATACGTATCTCGAAGGGTATAAATGGATTTATAGATTTAAACCTATCAGTTCTATCTAATAAATCAATAATTTGTTCCCTTAATAAATCATTATCCTTTTTTTGCTGTTCTAATTGATCTAGAATATCATTTCTTAAATCATTAACTGTTTTTACATCATTATATTGCCTGATGAATTTAATCGCATTCTCAGTTGATTTTATTATTACTCCACTACCTTTAGTAGCATCTACAATCTTCATATCAGCAAGTATTGCTATAGCTCTTCTAGCCGTTTCTGCTGAAACTCCATATTGACTAGCAAGTACAGAACGAGCATATATTTTTTCACCAACTTCATAATGTCCATCTGCTATTTTTGAAGCAATATCAGTAGCAATTTGCTGATAAACCGGACTCACTATTCTTATTTTTTTTTCCATCTTTTCTTCTATCCTTTTATCAAAATTCTGTTTATGTATTTGTATAAAAATTTCAAAATACTTTCATTGGTATTTTATCATATATTTTTTATTTCTGCTATTGCACTTAATTTAAAATTATCTTCAATATTAAATACCCCACGAAAATTTGATTTTCGTGGGGTATTATGATTAAAAAGAAACATACCTTTATAATTTATAAATATATACTATTGTATCCAAATACCGTCAGCCCCTTCTTTTATCCATCATTACATGTTTATTTTAATTTAATGTGTATTTCAGATTAACAATTATAGTTTTATTTTAAAGTATCTTCTGCAGCCTTTAAGTCATAAAGTTGTCCAGAGTTATTTCCTCCAAATCCTCCTCCATTTTGTTTTCTTGAATTTGAGCTTTGGGCATTATCCCCGTTACTTACTGAAGTGTCTTTATATTCACTTTCTGAAACTAATGTGCCATTTTCAGTAACCCAATTCATAATTTCACTGCTTCCGCCTCTTCCCATGCCTCCTGTGAGTACATATCTAACATCTCCATTCTTAACCATTTCTTTGAACTGATCTAGAGTTAATATATTATCATTTGTGAAACCTCCAAGAGCCATTACTGGTTCGCCTGTTTGAATTATAATGCTGTCTGCATTTTGTGATGAAGGCACTACAAGCAAATATTTCTCTGTTGTTCTATTACTTTTTAAGAAATCAACTAATTTTGAATTTCCACTATTAAGTCCTTCACCTCCAAATCCAAAGCCTCCTCCCTGATTATTTGAAAGGAGTTCCAATCCAGCAGTAGGAATACTACTATTTACACTATGAGTTATTGCTGCACTTGCGCCAATAAACGGTGTTACTAAAATAGATATAGTGGCAGCTATTGTTAATGCTTTCTTTAATTTTATATCACTTGAATCTATTGCATCTTTTCTCTTAATCAACGTTAATATATTTAGAATGCTTAGTACTACTGATACTATAAAACATATTATTAATGAAGCTAAAATTATATTTCTTACAGTAATTGATAAACTACTTGTAAAGTAAGATAACATCATCATGTGAGTTAAGCCTTCTACAGCAAAGGCTATTGGTAAAAGCCATGCTTTCCATTTCCCTTCTTTATAGAATTCCCACATTGTAGTAATTCCAATTCCTGATAAAGCTGCTGCTGGAGGTGCCATCATTGTTAAATAATATGGATGGAATAATCCAGTTGTATAACTAAAGTATATAAACTCAGGAACCAGCCATACAATCCATAGTACTAATGAAGCTTTCCTATTATTATCTAATTTTAATCTTAATTTTTCTTTTATTGCACCTGCTATAAAACCTAATAATGCAAGTGGCAGGAACCAAACTATTTGGTCTGATAAACTACTTTTAACGAATAATCTTGAAAGACCTGCACTTACTTGCGCTCCAAATGTACCTTGAAGTCCGCCTTGACCTCCTGGTCCTCCTCCAGCTCTCATTCCCCCATTCGGTGGCTGCATATTACCTTGATCTTGACTATTTCCATATCCTTGGTCTGCTCCTTCAGATGGTGCACCTAATCCTCCTCCATTTCCATTTGGACTGCCACCAGGCATTCCTCCTTTTTGATTACCATTTGAATCACCTCTTGACATTTCTTGTTGATTATTTCCATCAGGAGCAGCCTGAGAGAACTGCTTATTACTGTTACCAGTGCTATTATTTCTACCACCTGGTCCTCCACCTGAGTTACCACTAATGCCAAGTCTTTCTAAACCATTATGTCCCACTATTAATTCTAACTCACTGTTATTGGTACTGCTCCCTACATAAGGCCTATTTTGAGCTGGTACCAAATCTACAACTACTGCCCATGATAAAGATACTGCTAGTAAAATAACTGACCCTATTATAAGATGACCAAGTCTCTTTTTTAATGATATGGTCGTAGAAAAAAGATATGTTATATAAATAGCAGGCCCAATCATATATGCTTCTAACATTTTTATATTAAATCCTATGCCTACTAATAGTAAGCTTGCATAAAGGTATCTGGCTTTTCCTGCTTCCGCTGCTTTAGCAAGAGCAATGCAAGCAAATAGCAATGTTACAACTAGTAAATTATCTATAGTATTATTCCTGCTTGCTGCTACAAATACTGGAGTTATTGCAAGACACACTGCTGAAATAAGTCCAGCTGCACTTCCAAAAGATTTTCTTACAAGATAATATATAAGGTAAACTGAAACTACCCCTGCTAACGCTTGTGGCAAAAGTATACTCCATCCGCTAAACCCAAATATTTTAGCAAATATAGCTTGTATCCAGAATCCCATTGGGGGCTTATCAATGGTTACAAAACTTCCTGGATCAAAGGATACAAAAAAGAAATTCTTAAGACTCAATGTCATACTCTTTACACCAGCTGCATAATAAGAATTCCCATATCCGTCAATTCCTATGTTTGCAAAATTTAATATTGCCGATAATAATAAAATTAGTGTTATACATATATTTTCTTTAGTCAACTTTAATTTCTTCACAATTATTCCTCCTCTAATATGCCTTTTGCTCTAAATTAAAAATTTTATATTTTTTATTAGTCCTAGTGAAATTTTTTATAATATCCATTATTTTTATCACCCCAAGTTTTAACTTATCTAATATATAATTTAATACATTATCCTGTACATTTCCTTAATAAGCAAATTATTTTTATTCATAGGTGGAAAACAACTAGTTGAACAGCAGCTGGAATAGTCTAGTTAGTACTTGTATACAGCTTCAATGAATTTTTATTGGTATCCATTATTGTATATTGGTTTTTGAATTAAAAAATCCTGTGTACTAATCCAATTGCTTTGTAATAAATAAGAAAGTGCTAAGTATTAGTATCCTTACTAATACTTAGCACTTTCTATAATAATTCTTTTGTTTCTTAAATAATCATTCGCCTCAAATTTCACTATATCCATTTAGAAGTTTAAAGCTAATCCATCATAATTAAATTGTATCTAAAGTAATCTCTAGACATGTTTTCTTATCATTGGTATTTATACATAAATATTATCTGTTTTCATAACTTTTAATATATCTATTCCCTGTTTAGAATTTTTTTCAATTGCTCTAATAGTATTATCAACATATTCATAAATCTCTTTCGATAGTTTTTCAGTTTGCACATATAAATCATTTGCTTGTATTTTATTATTTGTATTTACTGCATCAATTACCTTTATTCCCATACCATGTAACTGATGATGTACTTTATCAATAGCTGTCCAATCTTTTACTACATCAGGATGAGTTAAATTTATAGAATGATAGAAATGTCCAAAGGCACATTTTTTTGAATTAGTTTGAATAGGATAAACTTTCATTTCATCTACGATTTTCTTTAAATTTGTTATCCACTTTCCGTGCGCTTCCTTTGCTTTTACTAGATTATCTATCAATTCATCATTAGATACTGCATTTGACCCTCCATTTAAAGATGATATCATTTCTCTTATAATTTCACTAAGTTCTGCATCAATATTAGATATTTGTTTTGCATTTTCTGCACTTTGAATTGCATCAGCATGAATTTCTTTTGTCATATAATTTAATTTTTCAGCGTCTTTAGCCGATGAATCCATAGCTATATTAATTTGCTTGGTTGCTTCTTTTATATCTTCCATTGATTCTGATATTTCGTCAACATCTTTAATTGTATCTTTAAGTAATGATACATTTTCTTCAATTGTATCATTTATTACATTTAATTTTGAATTCATATTATTTGTGGAAATCATTGTATTATCCATACTTTCTCTTCCACTAGTAGCTGCATTATGTATATTGTTAACAAAACCTCTCATATCATCTAAATTTGCTTTAGTGCTATCAGCTAGTTTCCTGATTTCTTCAGCCACAACTGCAAAACCTTTTCCATATTCTCCCGCACGTGCAGCTTCAATTGAAGCATTTAAAGCTAATAAATTAGTTTGTTCTGCTATTTCTTCAACTCCATTTACTATTTCATTTACTTTTATAGCCATATCTACTAATTGTTTAATATGTTCATTCATAATAGTTATATCTTGAATAACGTTTTCCTTCAATTCCTTCACTTCATTTAACTGAAGAATACTCTCATCATTCTTTTTAACTAAATTTTTAGAAGATTCAGCCAAATTATTCATTGTTATTGATGTAATACCTATTGAATTATTTACTTGGTTCATACTTGCAGTAATTTCCTCTACTATAGCAAGATTAGATTCACTTACTGTTGACATATCCTTTGCAAAGTCAATTAGTTTGTTAGAAGAATATGTTGTTTTTACATCAAAATCACTTAAAGAAGATGTGCTGCTTAACATTTTTTTTGCACTAATTGACATCTTTCTTTCACTTTCTATAAGCCTGTCAAAGTGTTTAAATATTGTTTTGTGAATATGATACTCTACTTTAGGATTTTCAACTGTTTTTCCTTCAAGCCTGTCTTCAACATTTTTTATTATACAAACTGCTTCTTCACAAGGAGCTTTTTTAAATAATTTCATAATATTTTTCCCTCCCATTATTCAACTTCTCATACCTTAATTTGTTTTCAATTTCCAAATCATACTATTATTTTAAGTATATAGGTATTTATAATTCACTGCAACTATTATCATTAAAATCTGAATTTGAGTAAATTAGTTTATGCTTATCAGTATTAAAGAATAAATAGAGGCTTTATTGACATCTAAGTTATATAAGCATATAATAATCATTATATAGTGCGAAGAGGTACATAATGAGAATTCTTCATTGTGTACCTCTTTTTATGTCTATTTCTATAAAAATAGACTCTTATTATGTTTTTACAATCCTCTTTGTAGATTATGACTTACACCTAATATATAACCAAAACCCATATATATTATGAATTTGTCATTTCTAAATATTATGATAATTTAATTGTGAGAAATTTTTGTTAAGGAGGTGTTCATATGGCATATGTTATTAATGCTGATGAATGTCAAGCATGTGGTGCTTGTAAAAGCGATTGTCCTACATCTTGCATAAGCATGAAGGATGGAAGCTATTCAATTGATGCTAGTGTTTGTGTTGATTGTGGGACTTGCCTAAGCTCTTGTGGCTTTGGTGCAATTTCAGCTGAATAATTTCCCATAAGTAAAAAGGAACTGCTAATTAAGCAGCTCCTTTTTTGCAATTAATTATTTACTTTCTGTTTTTTGTGTTTCTTGTGATAAATCAGTTGCTAATTCCATGTTTACAAATGTGCTTGATGATGGCAATACTAAATTATAGTTGTCCATCTTATCCATAATTCCTTTTGCTGACTTAATATTTATTCCTAATAAATGACCGCCTTTATCTCTTTGGTCAGTTATGAAATGAAAATGCCATGTTGGAAGATTAATTCCTGCCATATAATCTGGACAGTAAAGTGCAACTATTGTACCCTTTACGTTATTATATTCATATTCTTTTTGTTCAGCTGCAACTTGACTTAATGGTCTATAAGGTTTTACCTGCTCAGGAACACTACGTACATGCGCCATGTTAAATTCACCATCTATTCTTACCATATAAAATGCATTTTTATCACCAGCCTGCTCTTTTACTGCTTTATCAAGTGCTGCTTTAAGGTCGTCCAAACTTTTAATTCCATCTAAGCCATTCAAAGTATAATCATTATTCATAAATGTTACTGCTGCAAATGGTGTAAGCTCAGTATTTGGCTGTTTTTGTACAGTTCCATCTGATTTCGCTTTATATACTTCACCATTAATTACAATCATTTCTCCATCAAGCTTATCAAATGTTCCAAGTCCAGTATCTCCATGTTTAAGAAGTTCTCCAACAGATACTGAACCATCATAATCCCCCTGCATCAAAGCATTTAATAAAGAAACCTGATATAAATTATCTTTTTTTTCATCCTGAGTTCCTATATTTTTATTTGACTCAGATTGTACAGCATTTGCTAATGTTTCTGCTTTTACAGGAATACTACTGCTAAATCCTGCTACAAAAGAACATAATAATGCTCCTGTTACTATTGCTGCTAATTTTTTACTCATTATTTTACATCCCCTTAAAAATATATTTTATTTTGGTAATTATTTTATTCTTAACAATATTATAACATATTTGTTTATTAATTTACACAATTTATAATTAGTAAGATGATATAATTGATATAATTATCTTATACAGTAAATTTTTCAACGGTTTCATAAAGAAGTTTAGTATTTTCCCTATTATTTGCCGATAGGGTTGTAATTTCTTGACTTCGTTCTCCTATGCTCACAACAGAATCTGCTATAATATGAGAAGTTTTAGCAACATCATCAGAAGTGCTTGAAATAGTATTAATTTCTTCAGAAATAGAATTAATGGATGTCTTAATATTATTTAATGAAGAAACAAATTCATTAAATAGTGTTTCATAACTTATTTGAGTACTAGTGTATTCATCAGTAATATTTACAACAGAAGCTAATAAAGAATCAATTTCTTTACCCATGTTTTCAAGAGCCTCATCTGCCGAAGTGGACAATGTATCAACTGACCTTAATACTTGTTTTACAATATTTTGAATCATAGTTACTGTACTTGAAGATTGCTCAGCTAATGTTCTTATTTCGTCTGCTACAACCGCAAAACCTTTTCCAGATTCACCTGCCCTTGCAGCTTCAATAGCAGCATTTAACGCAAGAAGATTCGTCTGTTCGGCAATATCTAAAATTGTATTGGTCATATCTGAAATTTGGTTAACAGTTTTCGCTTGGTCAATTGCATTTTTTAATCTTTCTTTTGAAGTTATATATACTTCTTTAGAATTTTCTTTTTGTTCAATACTGTTACTTTTTATTATTTCAGATTTTTTCTTTGTTTTTATTATGCTTTCCAATGTGTTTTTAGATGAATTAACTAAATCCTCTGCCTCACCCTTAGCAACATTTGCTTTTTCCATAACATTTTTAATGTAACTACTACTTTCCTGCATACTTGCAGAAATTTCTTCACATGAAGCTGAAACATCCCTTATATTATCATTAACATTTTCTATCATTTCCTCAGTATTCTTGGAGGAATCATCTAAAACCTTTGAACTATCTTTAATCCTCTCCACCATTGTTTTTAAGTCCTTTGAAGCGCTGTTTATAGAATCAATCACTTCACCAAATTCATCCGTACGTTTAGCTTCGATAGATGTAGTTAAATCTAACTTTTCTAATGATTTTGAGTAGTTTTTTATTTGTTTTAATGGTTTCATAATAGTTTGACTCATTATTTTTGCTACTGCTACACCAATTGCTACGAATAATAGAGAAAGAATAACAATTTTATTTCTTAGTTCATTTATTTTGGCAAATGCTTGTCCACTATCTTGTACAATTGCTAGGCTCCATTTTCCATTTAGAATAGGAGTATATGTAATTAATTTCTCTTTACCATCTTCTTTATATGTGCTAGAACCACTTTCACCATTAATCATTTTTTGCTCAATACTTGCTAGTTCATTAAGCTCTGGTTTATCTTTAACATTAGCTAAGTCATTATCTGCATTTTGAACTAAGCTGTAATCTTTATGGGACATTTTAACACCAGCTTTATTTATGATGAAACCGTAACCGTCATAATCTAAATCTAAACCTGCGATTATCTCATTTAATTTAGAGGCGTCATTTATAGCAGAAAGAACTCCAACAATCTTTCCTTCTTTATCTTTGATTGGTGCACTAACAACTAAAACCATTTTTTTATCAATACGTGCAAAGAGAACATCAGAAACATTTGCTGTACCAGCTAAAGCCTCTTTATAAAAATCTCTATCCGCAGCATTTGCCTTATCACCTGTTGTGCTTATTACATCTCCGTTTAAATCTCCTACTTGGAATCTTTCAAAACCAATTCTTTTTGCTTCACTTATTAATATTTCCTTTTGAGTAGACCAGTCCATAGATGAAATGTCTGGGCGCTCTGCTATGTCCTCTACTTGCGCTATATATTTATTAATTTCGCTAGTAACTAATTTAGAGCTATCAATTGTTTTAATTTTAAGCTGCGAATTAACTGCCTCTTTTATAGACTCACTCGCAAAGATATTAGAAATAATTCCAAGAGTAATACAAATTAAAAATACCAGTGCTGTAATTTGTAAAATAAATTTGAATCCAACGCTTTTTATCATTTTTTATCCCCCCATGTAAAAATTTTTTTGACAAGATTTGAGTTACAACAGTATATTTCTCCCTCCATCTTTACTAATTGTATCTTATGCCCACAAATTGTAGTCAATATCTATTTTACCAAGTTTTATATAATATGGCAAACTGTTGAGACGCTTTTTGATCAGAATTATCCTTTAAATGGTGGTATTTTAAATATATGAAAATACCTAGTTACTTAGATTTGTAACTAGGTATCCTTTGTTTAATTATTTACTTTCAAATTACAATATTTCCAATCTTCACAATTCCACACATCTGTTGCAATATCTTTATAAAACTCAGGTTCATGGCTTACTAGAATTATGCTGCCGTCATATTCTTTTAAAGCACGCTTAAGTTCATTTTTAACGTAAATATCTAAGTGATTTGTCGGTTCATCTAAAACTAATAAATTACTAGGTTCATTAATCAACTTACATAGTCTAACTTTAGCCTGCTCTCCTCCACTTAATATATTTATAGAACTATCTATATGCTTCCTTGTTAGTCCACATTTTGCAAGTTCCCTTCTTACTTCTGTTTGAGTTAAATCAGGAAATGTATTCCAAACATCATATAAAACTGTATTAGTATTATCTTCAACAATTTCTTGTTCAAAATACCCTATCTTTTTATAATTGCTTACCATTGCATCACCCTTTATAGGTTTTAATTGTCCAAGTAAGGTTTTTAACAAGGTTGTTTTCCCTAAGCCATTAGCTCCGGTTATTGCTATTTTTTGTCCTCTTTTCATTATTAAATCTAGAGGTTTGCTTAATGGTTTGTTGTATCCAATAATTAAGTTACTAGCTTTAAAAATTATGCTTTCTGGCATATTTACACTTTTGAAATTGAAATGAGGTTTTATAATTTCTTTCTTGATTTCTATTCTTTCAATTTTTTCAAGTTTCTTTTCTCTTGATTTTGCTTGTTTTGAAGTTGACGCTCTGGCTTTATTTTTTCTTATATAATCTTCAAGCTTTGCAATTTCATTTTGCTGCTCCTTGTATTCAATTAACCTCTGTTCCTTTCGTATTTCATAGAGTTTAACAAAATATTCATAGTTTCCTTCATATCTTGTGAATACTTTGTGCTCTAGATGGTATATTACATTTGCTACACTATTTAAAAAACTATTATCATGAGATATTAATATAAATGCACTTTTATAGTTTATTAAATAATCTTTAAGCCATTCTACATGTTCTTCATCTAAATGGTTAGTTGGCTCATCTAATAATAAAATATCCGGTTTCTCTAAAAGCAGTTTTGCAAGTAAAACTTTAGTTCTCTGTCCTCCACTTAGCGCTGAAACCTCTCTATCTAAAAGCTCCTTAATTCCAAGGCCAGCTGCAGTAGCCTGTATTATTGAATTAATACTGTAAAAATCACTCTTTTCTAAAATTTCCTGCATGTTAGCAATTTTGTTTAAGGTTTTATTCATTTCCTCTTCATTCATAGTACCAAGTTTACTATATAAATCATTAATTTTATTTTCTATATGAAATAAGTTTAAGAATGCTTCTTTTAAATAATCAAATGTAGTAATTCCTTCTTTTAACTCAACTAATTGATCCATATATCCAATGCTAAATTTATTATTCCACTCAATGGTGCCTGCATCTGGTAAAATCTGATTTGTGATAATTTTCATAAAGGTAGATTTACCCTCACCATTGGCACCAACAAGACCAATATGCTCTTCTTTTAATAACTTAAAAAAGGTATTTCTAAATAATATTCTATCTCCAAACGAGTGACTCATGTTTTCAATTGTTAAAATGCTCATATTATTCATCTCCTTGCGTCCTCATAATGAATCATATCATCCCTCAATATGAAGGCCAAGTTCATAAATAAATCTGTAATGTTTATAACCATATGATAAAAATTTAAGGTATATATATTTAAGTAGTTGGCGTCAATTTTAACTACCTTATTCACCATATCTTTTAATATATTTCACCTGCACTTTTATATTAGGATGCTTTTCACAAAACTGACTGATTACAAAATAACAGCTTGGGCATGGTTCCCATTTACTATATAAAATAAGGTTTCCTTCATTCTTCAATACCTTTGCTTTTATTTGTTTATGTATCTCTTCAAAGATCTTTTTTTCACTATCGTTAACTCTGTCATATCCTATTCCTAATTTCCCCAATTTGTTAACTTTACTACTTTTAAAAATTGCAGCGCCTTTAGGAGGTGAAGTGCAATAATTTTTTATATTATTGCTGCCACTTATTGCTTTAAACTCCTTATTATCATATATTGCTACTGCTATGTTTATAGAATCCTGCAATGTCTTGCTTTGATTTATTTTAAATGTTGATTTTTCTTTTTCATGAACTTTCATATATTTATTCATATTCTTTATTAAGCGTTGCATTCTTGGTATATTACTGTTTAAATGCTCATGATACTCTACAGTACCCTTTTTAGATGTAAGATATTGATGATTAATCTGTTTAGGTATTTCAATAGATATTGTTTTAATCTTAGTTTCGTTATTATATTTTTCTTTTACCATTTCTTTTCTAGTAAGTATTATTTTTTTTAATAGTTCAATATCCTTTGCGTAGAGATAATCCTTATCTAATTCTTTTTCTGACTTTTCTAGATTTATTTTTTCTTCTTCACTTATTGTTCTGCATACATGGATTTTTATTTGTTCTATAGCACTTAGAATATCTTCAACATTCTCTTGAAACCTTGGTTCTCGCTCATATTCAATTCTATCTATATGTAGTGTTTTTACTTCACTTATCTTCTTACACAATTCAATATGTTTATCTTCAAACAATACCATCTTTTCAATATAATCTACAAAATCCCGAGTATCATTCGCTCTATAAGTAATCTCACTATCTTTAATGCATGTAAGTAATCTCTCGGTTACACTTTTATCTAAGTTAAAAATCTTTGTAATTTCTTCTTTAAAGTTATCTCCATCAAGTTTGTTTATATTACAGCCTTCTCTTTTTAATGCATTCTTAAAGTCATTTATATTATTAATTTTAATTCGTTCTTTTTTTACATTCTTTGATGTGATATTTTTTTGTCTCATATTTACCTCTTATCTTTGGAATTAATCAGTATAAAACAATACTTTATTTATAATTTACATCATCGTTTTCTCCTGCTATCTATTTATACTCCTATTATATCCACGACGTCAAATATACCTGCTATGTTTAAGCTTCTATAATCCATTATGAAAGAACCTTTTTATAAGACGATAGGATTCATTGACAACTACTTCCCTTTCAAAGTTTATAGAAATAACTTGGTTAAATTCCCCCTGGAAGAAGATCTAAAAACATGGTTAATATAATAATCCACGAAAAAATTATCTTTTCGTGGATTTCTACGTTGTAGGCGATATACATCCTTTTGATTCTCTTAACCCTAAAAATGCTTATTATTAAATCAATTTATTTTAAAAGGATATTCTTCAATCTAGTTTTTCTAATTAAAGTAATTATTACAGCAGATATACATAAGGTACATATAAATTTAATCATTGAATTTGCAGCAAGGGCTGGTAAAAGTATAATAATCCAAATCATTATTATTTGATGTGAACAATATAGTCCTATACTATATTCCTTACAGGCTTTAGAGACTTTAGGTGAGATATTTTTACTATAATTAATTGCCCAAATAAATATAAATGGAACAGCAATTATAGCAGATAAATACATATTGGCATCTTTAGCAATACCAGTTTTATTTAATACAAATACTTCAACTAATAATACTACTATTGATATTATGCTTAATAATCCTGCATTTTTTATCTTCTCATTTAATTTATACTTGCTTATAGCTGCACCTATTGTTAAAAAAAGAACTGATTCAGTAATTCCTATTTGGGGCAAAAAGAATATTCCTGTGTACCCTTTAATTAAAGGATTTAGTATTGTATTTTCGTAAAACCCATTATAGGTGTCTCCGCTTGTCCCAAATAAATATAATATAAATCCAACTATAAATAAAAAAACTATTTTATCTCTTTTTAGCAATGGCGCTATTATAAAAATAGTAATAATTAGAGAAGATATATACCAAAGGCTTCCCGTAATACCTATGAATAAAAATCTTTGAATAAGAATTCTTATAGGCATATTTAAGTTGCCTAAAACAACTGGAAACAAAGCTACAGTTTCTATGAGAACCCATGAAGCATAAAGTATTAATAGTCTTTTTAATGTAGCTTTAGGCTCCTTTTGTGACTGGATTCGACTATATAAAAAGTAACCTGATACTATAAAGAAAAAGGGTACTGCAAGTCTACAAATTCCCATACTGGTGGCTATCCGTAAATTTTCATTTACAGACTGAAAGGCCATTGTATGAATCATCATAACTAAAATAGCAAACACTAAACGTAATACATCAACCATACCATAATAAACACTATTTTTTGTTTCCATATAAAAATAATCACTCTCTTTTACTCATATTTTTCTCTCATCCTTACCTATATCATTATAATAGTACAAGTAATAAACTTTAGTAACATGAACCTTCTAAACTATACACTTTTAAGGCCCAAATGTCATTTAAGGCATATTTTTCATAGTATCAACCATGAAAAATATGCCTTATATTATTCAGAATTTTTTAGTTTCCTGATTATTCTTCTAATACTGCCTTCTGTTAAGAAATACTGCTGCGATAAAATTTTAACAGGTACTCCTGAGGAATACTTATCAAAAATTTCTTTATCTCGTGCTTTGAGATACTTTTTAGTTTCAGTATTTTCTCCCCAAGACTTTTTGTTTTCATTTTTTCTAGGTATATAGATATATCCACCGTCAATATAATTTTGAATCATCTCAATTATTCCACATGGTAGTATATTTTGTGCTTTTTCATATTTCATAAATTATTCGCTCCAATCGACATTTAAAATATTTAAATGAAGATGCAAAGCTTGCCTAAAATATGAAAAACTTAATATTTGTATATTGGCTCCAAGCAAAAGTTTTTCATATCTTACAATCTTTGCATGGAGCTAACTACTATTGCTAAAAACATAATAAACTCACTTCCTTTTAATTCTATATTATGCTATTTCAATAGTTATTGTCAATTTAATCCCATTTTTTCTTTTAAGTAATATTGCCTTATTTCTTTCTCAAAATATCTAACGTATGTCCACTTGCTCCTAATAAATCTGGTCTTTCACAGGTAGAAAAATGATAATCGAGAAAAATTTGAAATGTTTCTTCATCCATAGCATTTAAAACAGGTCTCATATAATTAGCTGGTCCATCTGCAGCAATTATTTTCACCCTTTGAAGTTCAACTTCCTCATTTAGCTTATTAATATCTTCAATTCTTACGTAATCATATAGATCTTCTGGTTCCGATATAACATGAAAATCATCACTAAGCTTTCCATTGTCAATGCTTGCACGAATATTATTTTCCTTAAAACCATATGTTAATACGCTATATTCATTCATACAATATGCTACTAAGATTACGCCACCAGGCTTGGTTACTCTTTTTGCCTCTTGAAGCGCTTTTACTTTATCCTCAAATTTATATAAATGATACATTGGACCAAACACTAATGTCATATCAAAAGTATTTTCTGAAAATCTTGATAAATCTAATGCTGTTCCCTGATATGCTTTTACTGTACTTCCTTTTGACTTCAAAACACCTAAATTGTGCTTCACAAGTTCAATTGCAGTAACATCATAGCCTTCATTTGCTAATTGTACGGAGTATCTCCCTGTTCCTGCACCAACATCTAATATTTTTGCATTCGTATTATTTCCTAAATACTCATGTATATACTTCATGGAAGTTAAAAATTCAACCTGTGCATACTTTCTTGTTAATCTTTTATCCTCACAAAATTTATTATAGTATTTTTCTAATTCCATTGTCATCTCTTTTGTACCCCATCTATTATTATATTTGTAGCTCTATATTCTCCCAAGCTACACTATATTTATATTCTAACAAATATTATACTATAAAGTTCAATTAAAGAGAAATCAATTTAAACCCATTGAGCAGGATGCTGCCACATTTAAATTATGTGCAGCTAATCCTGTCTCAAATGGAAATAATCGTCTCTATTGTCAAGATTGTGATATAGTAATGCTGTTCCAGCCAACAACTTGAAAGTAAATACCATGCGCCCTTGAACTATAGATCTAAAATCACCTGCAAAAATGCCAGAAACAACATTTTCTAATTAGAAGCTGCCTACATATCTGCTGCTACAAAAAGGTAGTATGAAAGTCCAATTAACTGATTTTCAAGCATATTTCTATGAAAATCATCATCTAAAAAGAACCTTGTTTGAGCTGCAAATGCTTTTGCATCAATATTATGACCATGTTTATTTAAAAATTCTATATGATTTTTTAATGTCTCTTGCACATTTCTATCGTTGGCCTTTAAACCATTTTTAAGAGCATCTCTTATATAACCCATAAACTTCTGTGCTTCTATAGCTTTTTCATTCATACTACTTACTTGGGAATCGTGTACCTCAGGCATATTATACCCGTACTTATCTTTAATATATTTCTTCTGCTCAGAAAGTGCATCGTTCCACTCCCTATTTTCTAGCCCTAAAGACCACATAATTGTAATATTTATAATAAATATCCACAGATTTAAAACCTGCTTCTTTCAGCATATCTATTTGATCAGTCATTTTATCCATCTTATCTAATTTTATTCTTTCATATGTTTTATCCTTTTCTTCCCTTGACAATGAGCAGTTTTCGATATGGCTTAATTGATACTCTTTAACAATTTCTTCTGACTCACAGTCTTCTCCTTTTACCTGGTCGGCATTAACAAAAACTCCGCCTTCTTCTAGAATATCAAATATATTCTTATATAAATTTCTCTTTTCGTTAAAATCTAAATGGTGAATGGACATTGAAGAAATTATAGCCTCATACTTTCCTCCACTAATTCCATCTCTATAGTCTTCCACATTGAAACTTACATTATCTAATAACTCAAACCTTTCTTTGGCTATATCCAACATTTCCTCAGCAATATCAACTAATGTATATTCTGCATTAGGGTATTTTTTGATAACTAATTCAGTTAGTAACCCAGTCCCCGCTCCTAAATCAAGTATCTTTCCTTTCTCGTTATTTATATTAACTAGTTCAACTGCTGTACCATAGAAAATATTCATTAAAGGAATTAGCTCATTTCTCTGCATATCATATTTTTTTGCTGCTGAATTAAATACTTTTGCCACTGATTTATTCATTCTGATTACCTCCTAAACTATATATGTATATTCTAAGCATTATTACCATATAACTCAAATACATATTAGTTATAAATTCAATAACTTCAAGTTATATTATAATTGTGGATTAAAATTTTTATATAGGCCCCCTATAACTAAACTTCAGCAAATCAATCTAGATCTTAGAAACTTCTATCAACATTACTTTAAATTTTAAATGGATGTCTCTCACAAAAAAGAGATCTTAAAACTAAAACAACCCACAAAAATCCATTTTTTAGATTTTTGTAGGTTTCATTTGTGGATGCAAAATATGACTTTATAAATCCACCATATATTATGAGTTTAACTTTATATATTCATCTATAGCTTTTGCGGCTTTCTTACCAGCACCCATAGCTAATATTACTGTTGCAGCCCCTGTAACTGCATCCCCACCAGCATATACAGCTTCCTTAGTAGTAAGACCAGTTTCTTCTTCAGCTACAATACATCTTCTCTTATTAATTTCTAATCCTGCAGTTGTTGAAGAAATTAATGGATTTG
>JAJXWH010000008.1 GCA_021781745.1 Bacillota bacterium
CCTGTAATTGCATTTAAACTCCTTCAATTCTATTGGATTAGTCACTTATAGAATACAGGAATTTGAATGCATTTTTTATTTAATTTTATAATTATTTTATGTCAAGCACAGTTTTTAGTGTTGAGCCTTATTTAGGGAATAAGTTTTTTTATTGTATTGGTTTTATGCTTTTGTAAATTGGTTGTGGTTAAATGAGTTTTTATAAGTAACTATGGAATATTTGTAGAAATTTAAATTATTATGTTGACAACCTATAATATGTAACATATAATAAACAAGCGGATTAGATTGCGGGTATCGTATATCGGTAATACTCTAGCCTTTCAAGCTAGTAAGGTGGGTTCGATTACCCTTACTCGCTCCATATAGCCTGAAGTTTGCAATATGCGTTTTTAGCTCAGCTGGATAGAGCAACGCCCTTCTAAGGCGTGGGCCAGGGGTTCGAATCCCTTAAAACGCACCATTCATTCTATCATAATCAGCATTTTGGTTCACTAGCTCAGTCGGTAGAGCACATGACTTTTAATCATGGTGTCCCGGGTTCGATTCCCGGGTGAGCCACCAAATTATTCAGCCTAAAGTAGGAAATACGTAACTAAGTTTACATTCTTACTTTAGGTTTTTTTAGTTATTGTATATAATTTTTAGTATTTTTTAAAAGTTGAGGGATATCCAATGGTTGATGTTTCATGGTTCGATAGGGGGCAGGAAGTTCAAGATACTGAAGCAAAGATTATTACAAAGTATGTAAATTCAATTGAATATAAAAGTGTTAATGTGATTTTCCATCACCTTGAAAAAAGCAGATATTATGAAGATGGTGAACACTTCTAAAAAAGAAAACAAACCTTAGCTTGTAAAATGCAGGCTAAGGTTTGTTTCATTGTTTTTCAGAACAAAATATTTATAATTTATGTACTCTAAACTAATTTTGTCCAGTAGCATATTCTTATTAAGTAATGATTCATTAATGCAACAGACCTTTGTTTAAGAAATTTTCTCGTCTACAATTTCTGCTTTATTAGAATTACCTGCAAAAAGATAATAAGAATATATAAGTAAAAGCAAAACTATAAAAATGGCGGAAAATCTATACATAATTGCATAGCTTTTATGTTCAGCAATAAAACTTAACAGAATTGATCCAAGTGTATAAGATAAATCCATTGAAGATAAGAATGTTCCATTGGCGGCTCCCTGTCTATTAGAAGGAGAACGATTTACGGCCCAAGCCTGAAGAGAAGGTTGAATAGCACCATATCCGAGACCATAAAACAAGGAAGACAATATAAGCATTAAAATAGAGGTCGAATAGGAGAGGGTTATAAGACCTATGATTAGACAAAGTGAACCAGGTATTATTATTACAGCATGTCCTCTTTCATCAAAGATCTTTCCAACAAGAGGTCTGGTTATTAATACCATTACAACAAAGCCAACGAAATAAATCCAAATAGAAGATATTTTTAATTCGTTACCATATAACATTATATAACTCATAATTCCACATAATGTGATTACAAGCAAAAAGCACAGTAAAGATGGTAAAGCTGCTTTTTTTTCGAAGGAATCTGCTAATGAGTATTTTGGTCTTAAATTAGATTTTGCAGAGGTTTTTGTAGGAATTTTAACTTGGCTGAGAAATAAAATACCTATAACTGCTAAAGCTATTGAAATGAGAGCAATATGTGTAAAACTGTATAAATTCATTATTGCTATTGCAACCATAGGTGATAAAGCCATAGATATTATCATTGAAAGCGAATAGTATCCCATACCTTCACCACGTTTATATTTTGGCACAATATTAGAAAAAATTGAAGCAGCACCTGTAGATGCAAGCCCCCAGCCTATTCCCTGAATTACACGAACCAATATTATTGCATCTATTGGGAGCCAGATATATGATAAGGTGCTACCAGCAAGAATTAGGGCACCTAGAAATAGCAAAGGCTTAATTTGAATTTTGTCCATAATGTTACCTATGAATAATCTTATAAGCAAGGAAGTTATTGAAAATGTGCTTACAACTAGGCTTGCTTCTAAATTATTTCCTCCGCAAAGCTTTGCGTATGCAGGAAGAGTAGGAGTCAGCATATAAAAAGCTAGATATATAAATAGATTTGATACTAGCATGAATATATAATTTTTAGTCCAAAGTTTTGTTGAATTCAAATCTTTCTGTATTTCCATATGAATTTCTCCTTTCTTATTGTAGATTATTTATATTTTCATCAATTTTTAAAAGAACTTCGTTATATATTTCTAGTTTTTCAAGGGATATATTCTTAAGTAAATTATTAAATAAATCCTCTAAAAAAGGAGAAACTTCTCGTACAACATTTAAACCACTAGCTGTTATATGAATTACAAATGAACGCCTATCTTCTTTGCTTGGATGTCTTTCAATGAAAGCCTTCCTTTCAAGTATATCAAGTATTCTAGCTAAAGTAGACTGATCCTTACCTGAAATCTCTGCTAAAGATTTTTGACTTATTTTATTTTGTTTAGAGAGTTTTAATAGTACTGTCCATTGTTCAGTTGTAATAGTAAATTGTTCTAATTTGCCATTTAGATAGGTTGTTAATTTTTTTGAAATTTTATTTGTTAACATTCCAATATCTTGATCATAAGATTCAAACATATAATTGCCTCCATTAAATAAGATTGCTATACATATAATTGCTACAACAATTAATTATAAACATATTTGAAAATTTATCAAGACCCATGTTAAAAAATAAAAGTAGTATTTAAGAAAATTCTAGAGTAGAGCTACTAACGACTAAAATTATATCACCATAATTTTAGCTGAGTCCTTGCCAATAATTCCATTTTATCTAAAAAATAGACAAGAATTAAGAATAATTTAATACTATAGTAAATTTTTTCTTGTATAATCAAATAGTATTAGTTAAGACAGATTCAAAAAAATGGAGGTAATTAGTTAATGAACAAAAAGCAAATTATAGGTTTGATAGCAGCTGCTGTAGCGTTTGTATTTATTAATGTAGCAAGTGTTATCACAAAAACAATTTCAGACAATATGATTAGTAAAAATGATCAAACAAAAAAATCCTTAGAGTCAATGTTAAATTCCGAGAAAATTACATTACCTAATAAAGATTTTATTGGGGTAGTTAAAGTAGAAGGCACAATTAAGGATACCTCGGATTCTTCAAGTATTTTTCAGAGTCCACAATCATATAATCATAAACAAATATTAAAATATATTGATTCTATGATAGCATCAAAAAATAATAAAGGTATAATTTTATATGTTAATAGTCCTGGTGGAGGCGTTTATGAAAGTGATGAACTTTACTTAAAGTTAAAGGAATATAAAGAAAAAAAGGGATGCCCTGTATGGACTTATATGGCATCAGAAGCATGCTCAGGTGGATATTATATATCTATGGCTTCTGATAAGATATATGCAAACAGAAATACATGGACAGGTTCGATTGGAGTAATTACATCACTAACTAATGTAAAAGGGTTATATGATAAGCTCGGAATTAAGGAAATAGATATTACAAGTGGACCTAATAAGGCAATGGGATCTCCAGGGATGGAAATGACAGATGAACAACATAAAATCATGCAAAGCTTAGTTGATGAAGCTTATGAACAATTTACAGGTGTTGTAGCAGAAGGAAGAAAAATGGACATAAACAAAGTTAAACCTATCGCAGATGGACGCATATATTCTGCTAAACAAGCTTTAGATTTAGGATTAATTGATAATATTGATACTTATGAAAATATGAAACAAAGTATGTTAGATACTGTAGGAAAAGATGTAGAAATATTTACGCCAGAGAGTAAACCAAACATTCTTTCTGAATTATTTGCAAAGGCAGAAAGTTTAAAGCCTAAATCAGATGCGCAGGTGATTTCTGAACAATTAGAAAAAGAAAATAATGGAGGCTTGATGTATTATGCTGAAACAAAATAATGAAAATATAATACATGCAGGTTTTTTTGTAAGACTTTCAGCGTATATAATTGATTGTATTATTGTAGGCATTGCATTACTCGTTATAAAAATACCTAACTTTATCATAAATATGATGAACCCAGAATTATTCCTTGTAAAGCCTATCTTGTTTAAATTTTCAATATTTGATATTGTGATTTACTTATTGGGGATAATGTACTTTGTTTTAACAACATATTATTGTGGTGGGACTTTAGGAAAAAAATTATTTAAACTTAAGGTATGTACAGATTCTTATGAAAAATTATCCTTATTCACCGTTATTTATCGTGAAAGTATTGGAAGATACTTAAGTGGATTAATATTGTTTATAGGATATATTATGATTGGAATAGATTCAAGAAAACGTGCACTTCATGATATACTAAGTGATACTTTAGTAGTTTATAACGTAGAGCCTATATATATTTCCAAGGATGATACAAAAGAATTAAGTTAAAATAAAAAAACAGATTTATTTTTCCATAATATGGTATTATAATGTTTATGGGGTGAGACGTTATTATGGAAAAACGAAAAGACAGACACAGCAAAAATAAGAGTAAATACAACAGAAGAATCATAATAGGAATTATTATTTCTTTTTCCGCATTACTTGCTGTTTACTTAGGGGTTACAATGTTTTTTATGAACCATTTTTATTTTGGTACCACAGTTAATTGTATTAGTGTTGCTGGAGAAACTGTAGAAGAAGTAGATTCACAAATGCCAACGAAAATTGAGGAATATACACTTAAGTTAAATGGAAGAGGAGACATGAAGGATCAAATTAAAGGGTCTGATATTAATTTGAAGTATAATTCAGGTGGAAAGATTCAGGAACTAAAAGATAAGCAAAATCCCCTAAAATGGATTACTGCCCTTTGGGATAAAAAAGAAATAAAAATAGAAGATGTTGTAACCTATGATGATAAATTATTAAAAGAATGTGTTGATAAACTTTCTTGTTTAAATGACAAAAATATAGTTGAGCCTAAAAATCCTACTTTTGAATATGGAAGTGATGGATACAAAATTGTAAGCGAGATTCCTGGTAGTAAAATTGATAAGGATAGTTTATACAACAATATTGTAAATGCTATTCTTAAGGGAGAAACTACATTAGATTTGGATGCAGCAAATTGTTATGAAGGGCCTAAATACACTAAAGATTCAAAAGAAGTTAGTGATACTAAGGATATTCTTAATAAATATATATCTACTAAAATTACTTATACCTTTGGGGATAAGAGTGAAGTTTTAGATGGATCTACAATAAATAAATGGCTTAAGGTAAATGAAAATCTTGAAGTTACTTTAGATGAGAAAGAGATAAATAATTATTTAGACAAACTTTCTAGTACCTATAATACTGTGGGAACAGCAAGGGATTTCGTTACATCTTTAGGAACTAATATAAAAGTTAGTGGTGGTGATTATGGCTGGGAAATTAATAAAAAGGAAGAATTAAAAGATTTAATTTCAGCTATTAAGGAAGGGAAAGCTATAACTAAAGAACCTAAATATATCCAAAATGCAGTGGCTCGTGGCAAAAATGATATAGGTAATACTTATGTAGAAATTAATTTGTCAAGACAACATTTATGGTATTATAAAAATGGCTCTCTAATTACAGAGGGGAATGTAGTTACAGGAAATGTAAGTAATAGTTGTGGAACACCATCAGGTATTTATTCGCTAAAATATAAGGAAAGAGATGCTATCCTAAAAGGACAAGGATATAGTGCGCCAGTTAATTATTGGATGCCATTTAATGGAGGCATTGGAATTCATGATGCAAGCTGGAGATCAGTCTTTGGAGGAAATATTTATTTGACAAATGGTTCCCATGGATGTGTAAATGCGCCTTATAATTTAGCAAGCACTATCTTCAGTAATATTGACGAAGGCAGTCCAATAGTTTGTTATTACTAAAAATATTTAATATTATATTTTTTTAAAAGACCAGTATTTTGCTGGTCTTTTGTTTTGCTTAAAATAGTATATTTAAATATAGAAATTTTCATTTAAAGGAGTTGTATTTATTTGACCTTTGAACATAGACAAGTTAAATATGTGCAGCCAGATAATCCAACTGATGAAGAAAGACATAAAATGTTATTTATGACACTGGAGGAATCAAATCGAACTGAAGATTTTCAAAATATTATAAAGCTGCTCAGTCCGCCACAAGATATTACAACAATTTCAATGCCTGGAAGCTGCAGAGGCATTAAAGTTGGAATAATAGGTGGAGGGATTGCAGGACTGGCCTCTGCATTTGAACTAAGAAAGCTTGGTTTTGATATAACTATTTTTGAAACTGAAGAAAATCGTATTGGCGGACGAATTTATACTCATTATTTTGATCCAGAAAAAAGATTTTATGCAGAACTTGGAGCTATGCGTATACCAGTATCTCATGAAACTACTTGGCATTATATCAACACTTTTGGTTTAAAGACAAGACCCTTTATTCAAAATAATGATAATGCTTTTTTTTATGTTAGACATAAACGGGCAAGAAATGATCCTCAAGGCATAAGTGTAATGGAAAATATCTATCCTGAATTTAATTTAACGCCAAAGGAAAGAATTACACCTTGGCAAAAGATTATAAATGATGCTTTAGCAAGCAATTTATCAAAAATAACTCCAGCAATAAGGAAAGAATTATTGGAAATTAAAAAAGAATATTCTTTGACAATTCAGTATTTAGGTAGTTTAGGAATTAGAAAAGTACTCGAAAAAATGGGAGTAAGCGAAGGTGCAATTGAAATGATATCTGGAGTTGCTCCATTTTTAGGAGACTTTTATAATAACAGCTATACAGAAAATCTCATTGAGGAATATACTGTAGATTATGCATATAGGTATGAAATCGTTGGAGGTATGGTTAACTTTCCAATTTCCTTTTATAATTCCATATTGTCAAATGATCCAAAAGAAATAGGAAGATACAATATTCAAGCTGCCGATTTAGGGAATGTAGTTTTTAATAATGGAAAAACTGTAACTAGTATATCTAAAGAAGATATATCTAATAAAGTAGTATTAGAATATATTGATGAAAGAACTTTTAGAAGCTTTAATGAAAGTTTTGATTTTGTTATTTGTACAATTCCTTTTTCAAGCCTGCGTAATGTCAGCATATTTCCTATGTTCAGCCCTAAAAAAATGCAAGCTATAAAAGA
This sequence comes from Bacillota bacterium, assembly GCA_021781745.1. GTDB lineage: Bacteria > Bacillota > Clostridia > Clostridiales > Clostridiaceae > Clostridium. Next base: position 7,174 of record JAJXWH010000008.1, read on the forward strand.
AGTGTTTTATACATCTTCTCAAAAAACTGCATTTATGTGTAATGATAGGTTTTGGGAAAGTGGTAATGAAAATGAAAGGATAATTGGAGGAGGCTCCAATACAGACCTGCCAATTGAAACCATATGGTATCCTAGTCATAATAATATTCCGGCACCTATTGAAGTATATAATAAGCAGATAGCTACCGGAATGCGTAATAATCCTGGAGTATTACTGGCATCTTATAATCTAAATTTAGATGCAATACGTGTTGGAAATTTAGAAGATAGGATACGTATTGAGGAAATAAAAAGACAAGTTGAAGAGGTTCATGGTCTTGAAAATGGATACATTAATTCCATAGTAGAAGATTTTATAACTGTTGATTGGAATAGAGAAAAGGGATTTTATGGAGCGTTCTGCTATTTTATGCCTGAGCAGCAAACTCTTTTTTCATATGCAATGGCAAAACCAGAATATAATAATAGGGTATATTTTGCTGGTGAGCATATTTCATTAACACATGGATGGATAGAAGGATCTTTAAGCACTGCAATGGATGCTGCAAATAATATTGCAAGGTATTGCCAAGGCATATAAATGAGTACCATCAAAATAAAAAGTAATCTTTATTTTGATGGAATTTTTATTTTGTCTTCATTATTTAATTAAAATAGTGTAAGATAAATGTAAAAGAAAGTGCAAATAAGTTGAATTTTTTAGTATAATAGTACAAGGAAGGGAGTAATTAATAGATGAGGCAAAAAAGAGTTAATAAACGTAGTAAGATTATTCCAAGAATTGTAATTTCTCTTGGCGCTTTAGCTGCTATGTACTTAGGAACAACACTATATTTCGCAAATCATTTTCAGCCGGGCACTGTGGTTAATGGTGTAGACATTTCAGGAAAAACTGTTCAAGAAGCAGAAAGTGAATTATCTTCTAAAATAAATTCGTACACATTAGAATTAGATGAAAGAGGTGATACAAAAGAGGAAATTAAAGGTGCTGATATTGGATTAAAATATGATAGTGATAAAATTAAAGAATTAAAAGATAATCAAAATTCTTTTGGATGGATTATGAAAGCTTTAAAGAAAAATAATTCAGACACATCACAGGTTGTTACTTATAACGAGGACTTATTAAATAAATCATTGAATAATCTTTCTTGTGTTAATAATAAAGATATAATTGAGCCGAAAAGTGCAAACTTCGAATACAAAGATGGAAGTTATGAAATTGTTGATGAAGTTTTAGGCAATAAAATAAACAAAGATGCTTTACATGATGTTGTTAGAGATGCAATTCTTAATGGAAAAGCAAAATTAGATTTAGATTCAAGTGATGCATATGAAAAGCCAAAGTATACTTCAAAATCACAAGAGGCTATAGATACAAAAAATACTCTTGATAAGTATGTGGGTGTAAAAGTTACATACAAATCCGGAGATAAAACAGAAGTTTTGGATGGTTCTACAATACATAATTGGCTTAAGGTTAATAATGATATGAAAATTTCCTTTGATGAAAACAAAGTGAAAAATTATGTGTATAGAATATCAAGTATTTTTAATACTTTTGGAAATACAAGAAACTTTGTCACTACTTCTAAAAAGACAGTACAGGTTAGTGGTGGTAATTACGGATGGATTGTAAATAATCCTAAGGAAGAAAAAGATCTAATAGAAATTGTAAAGAATGGACAAGATGTTACTAAAGAGCCGGCATTTTCACAGACTGCAATGGTTAAGGGAAGCAATGATATAGGAAATACATATGTGGAAGTTAATTTGACAAAGCAACATGAATGGTTTTATAAAAATGGAGTTTTAATTGTTGATGGAGATGTTGTTACTGGTAATGTAAGTAATAATACAGGGACACCAGAAGGGACTTATGTTTTAACTTATAAAGAAAAAAATGCAACATTAAAGGGAGAAGATTATAGTTCGCCAGTTGAGTATTGGATGCCTTTTAACGGAAATATTGGAATTCATGATGCAAGCTGGAGAAGTGAATTTGGCGGGAATATTTATATGACAAATGGTTCTCATGGCTGCGTAAATTCTATATATAATGTAGCAAAGACAATATTTGAAAATATTGACCCTGGAACTCCAATCGTAGTATATAATGAGTAAGGTATTATATAATTTATATTTATTCATAAAATTGTAATACTATAGATGTATAAAGTTATGTTAATATAAAAGCAGGTTTAGATGAAAAGTCTTAAACCTGCTTTTGTTGTAGCATTAATATTATTGTAAGAGGTGAATGTATGGATATAAAAATTCTTATTGCAGAAGATGACAATATATTTAGAGATCTTGTATGCGATATAATAAAAAAAGAAGGTTATATTCCAGTTGAAGCTTGTAATGGAAAAGAAGCAATCGATATATTTTTTAGTAATAAAGACATAGATCTAGTAATACTAGATGTAATGATGCCTATATATGATGGGTGGGAAGTACTTAATGAAATTAGGGAACACTCAGAAGTACCAATTATAATGCTTACAGCCCTAGGAGATGAGAAGCATGAACTTTTAGGATTAAAAAAGGGTGCGGATGATTATATAGGGAAACCTTTTAGTTATGAGATATTTATTGCACGCCTTAATAACCTTGTGAAAAAGATAAAAAAAGAATGCTCAAACGAAATAACTGCTGGCAAAATAAAGATAAATCAAGGAACTCATAGAGTAGTTGTAGATGATTCAGAAGTTAAATTGAATCCAAAAGAGTATAATCTTCTTATTTATTTTGTTAAAAACGTCAATACTGTATTAACAAGAGAACAAATCTTAGATAAAATATGGGGATACGATTTTGATGGGGATATGAGAACCATAGATACACATATAAAAACTTTGAGAGCCAAACTTTTAGAGCAAGGAAATTGCATAAAGACAGTACGTGGAAGCGGCTATATGTTCGAGGTAGAAAAAAATGAGGACAATTAAAACAAAACTGTTTTTTATATTTATGATACTTATGGTTTCTTTAGTTTTAGGTGGAATAATTTTAAATTCAATATTCTTAGAATCATATTATATTTATAAAAATAAAGGTTCTTTGGTATCAGTAAGTGAAAAAATTAAAGATGAATATATTAGTGGTAACGAAGAAAACTTTGAATATGCTGATATGATACAAAATGCAGATAATATAAATACTATAATTGTTGATAAAAATTATAATGTAAAATACAATTCTATTCACCAAAAATCGGAGGCTGAGGAAAAACGCATATCAAAAGAGGTAAGACAAACTATTTTAAAAAATGAAAAAAAAATTTCTAAAAAATTTGTATATTATATAGATGAAAAAAACAACGCCCAGAATACAAAGTTAGTTTTTATTTCACAAATGGATAACGGTGATTATATTATTTTAAAAAAAGCTTTTAAAAGTATTCATGACAGTGTAGTAATTGCTAATGAGTTTTATATATTAGCAGGTTGTATAGTAATAGGTGTTGGTGCTGTATTTATACTTATTTTTTCAAAAAAAATAACAAAACCAATTATAGAAATGAGTAAGGTTGCTGAAAATATATCTAACCTTAAATTTGATAAATTTGTGAGTGTTAATTCAAAAGATGAAATTGGAGATTTAGGGGACAGTATAAATAAAATTTCTGATAAGCTAAATAAGAGTATAAATGAATTAAAACAAGATGTTGAACGTAAAAAAGAACTTATTAGAAATATGTCTCATGAATTAAAAACTCCAATAGGAATAATTAAGGGGTATGCCGAAGGTCTTAAATATGGTGTAGTTAATGATAAAGAAAAAGTTGATAAATATTGCACTATTTTAGTAGAAGAATGTGACAGAATGGATAGGTTAGTTAAGGAACTTTTAAATTATTCTATGATAGAAGGAGGTATGGTTAAATTAAATATTACAACCTTTGATGTTTATGAATTTATATCAAAGATTGTGGAAAGATTTAGTCAAGTATTTATTGACAAAAATATTACTTTTAATTTTAACTGTCTAAAAGATTGCAAAATTAATGGCGATATTGACATGTTAGAAAAAGCTATAAATAATTTTATTACTAATGCTATTGATCATGTAAGTGGGAAAAAAATTATTAGCGTAAATGTGGAAATGGATAATGAAAACATTAGAATAAATGTTTTTAATACTGGAGATAATATACCAGAAAAAGAATTAAGTAAAATTTGGGATGTATGTTATAAGATTGATAAGGCAAGATCTAGGAATTATGGAGGACACGGAATCGGTTTATCCTTAGTAAGGTTAATTGCTGTGCTCCATAATGGAGCCGCTAAGATAGAAAATACTGAAGATGGTGTGATTTTTTCTTTAGAAATACCTAATTTATAATTTTCCTCATTTCACATAAATTTCACAAAAGGATTTTATTATGTACTTGTAAGCAGTTATTACTGATTTACAAATACATTTTTTAAGGCATAAAAAAGGAGAGAGTAAATATGAAAAAGAAGAAAATATTAGGAATTGCTGTTGCAGCTTTAATAGGAATATCAAGTATTGTTCCAGCATTTGCTGATACAGTAGCGTCACAAAATCAAGGAACAACAGCAGTACAAACTCAGACTAAACAGGAAATAGCCGCAAAACTTTCGGAAAGGGCATCAAAATTAGGAATAGATATTACAGGGTTAACTAATGAGCAGGCTAGAGAGAAGATAATGGCAGCAGAAGCAGCAAAATTAGGCGTGGATATTACCGGTTTATCAAACAAAGATGCTAAAGCAAAAATTAAAGCAGCAGTTGAAGCTAAGAAACAAGTAGTAACTGATAAATTAACACAAAGGGCAGCAAAGCTAGGTGTTGATATAACAGGATTAACAGCTGAACAGGCAAGGGAGAAAATAATGACAGCAGAGGCATCAAAATTAGGAGTGGATATTACTGGCTTGTCAAATAAAGATGCTAAAGCAAAAATCAAAGCAGCAGTTGAAGCTAAGAAACAAGTGATAACTGATAAATTAACACAAAAGGCAGCAAAGCTAGGCGTTGATATAACAGGATTAACAGCTGAACAAGCAAGGGAGAAAATAATGACAGCAGAGGCATCAAAATTAGGAGTGGATATTACTGGCTTGTCAAATAAAGATGCTAAAGCAAAAATAAAAGAGGCTCGTCAAGCTGCAAAAACAACTAGTACAGCACAATAATATAAAGAAAATTTATAACAAAAATAAACCATGCAGGATAAGGTTGCATTTTACACCTTAATGCATGGTTTTTTATTTTAAAAATATAATATGATTATATAATGATATCGTAAACATAATAAAAGTGTAAATGTTATCAAAAATATTCTTCAAATTTGTATTAAAATGTGGAACATTATTCTTGAATAAATAGAAAAATAATTGTATAATACATACTGTTAGTACACGAACAATATGTATAAGAATAATTATTATATGGAGGGGTAATATGAAAAAAACTATGTTAGTTTGTTTAGTTATGGCTATGATATTAAGTGGTTGTAGTTCTACAGCTAGTAAAAATGTAGATAATAGCTCACAAGCAACTCAAAATACAGAACAGCAATCTAATGTTAAGTACATAATGGCAGGAAAGATTGATGCAAATGATCAAGCAAATGTAGCTTCAAAAATTTCAGGAAGAGTTTCAAAAATATTAGTTGATGTTGGTTCAAAGGTTAACGCTGGAGACACTGTTATTCAATTAGATACAGAAGATTTACAAGCACAAGTTAACCAAGCTCAAGCTGGTGTGAATACTGCACAAGCAAATCTAACTAATGCTATGAGTGCTACACGACCTGAGCAAATTGCTCAAGACCAAGCGGCATTAGATAGTGCAACAGAAAATTATGAGGTTGCTAAAAAGAACTATGACCGTACAAAGACTTTATTTGATGCTGAAGGAGCTACACAGCAGCAACTTGAAACTGCACAGCAACAACTAACTGCTGCAGAGTCACAGCAAAAAACAGCACAGGAAGTATTAAATATGCATAAAAATGGAGCTACTGAAACTAGTATAGATGTGTACAAAGCTCAAGTGGAACAAGCACAAGCTGGTTTAAAAATTGCGCAAACAGCATTAAGTAATGCAACTGTCATAGCTCCAATATCTGGAGTAGTAGATGCTAAGAATATTAATGTGGGGGAAATGGCTTCTGCAAATGCAACGCTTCTTTCAATTTCAAATTCTAGTGCTTTAGTTGTAAATGCTTATGTGCCAATAGATATTGCAAGTCAATTTAAAGAAGGACAAGATGTAGTTGTAAAAGTGGCTGAAGTAAATAATACAGAATTTGCAGGAAAAATATCAGTTATAAATTCTAAATTAAATGCTCAAAGCAGAAATGTTTTAATTAAAATAGCATTGTCTGATCCAAATTCAGTATTAAAACCTGGTATGTTTGCTGAAGTTGGGATAAAGGAATAAGGGAAGAGGTGATTTTAGTATGAAAGAAAAGCGTAAAATTTTAATAATTGGAATTTTAGTAGCAATTGTGGTAGCGTTAAGTAGTATAGCCTTTTATTATTGGTATGAAAATACATATTATGTTTCAACTGAAGATGCAAGAGTTAACGCAGATTTTATAAGTGTAACTCCTCAAATTTCAGGTAAGTTACTAGAACTTAACGTTGACGAAGGAGATAAGGTAACAAAAAATGAAATATTAGCTCGTCAAGAAATGAACAACCTTCCAGATACAAGCGTAGAGCAATCTTTGGTGAGATCACCTATTGATGGAATTGTTGTAAAGAAGCAGGGGAATATTGGAGAGCTTTTATCTACAGGTCAAACTTTCATTACCTTAGTAGATCCGAGCAAACTTTATATTTCAGCGAATATTGAAGAAACAAAACTTGGAAAAGTAAAAATAGGCCAACCTGTTGATATTACTATAGATGAATATGATTCAGAAAAGTTTACTGGGAAAGTACAAACCATTGGAGAGGTATCTAATTCGGCTATATCACTATTACCATCTTCTACTAGTGGAACTTTTACCAAGGTAGTTCAAAGGGTACCTATAAAGATAGAACTTAATAATTTCAATGAAAAGATTCTTCCAGGAACTAATGCAGTTGTTAAGATCCATATTAAATAATGAGGTGATATAATGGGAGAGAGTAATAATGATTCTTTAATGAATAGTTGGTTAGCTTTAGGTGTAGTTATTATCGGTACATTTATGTCTATACTTGATAGTAGTATAGTAAATATTGCTCTTCCTAAAATGATGGCTGTTTTTGGAGTATCTTTAGATGATATAAAGTGGGTAATAACTTCTTATTCTTTGGCACTTGGGGCGATTATCCCCCTTACAGGATATTTGCAGGAAATTTTAGGATCTAAAAGAATATATGTATTCGCTTTAGCGATGTTTACAATTGGATCTATGTTGTGTGGTATCTCTTGGAGTAACTCCAGTATGATAGTATTCCGTGTTATTCAGGCTATTGGCGGAGGAATGATAATGCCGGTAGGAATGTCAATAATATATCAGATATTCCCTAGAGAAAAGATAGGATTAGCTCTTGGTTTTTGGGGGATAGCTGCTATGGCAGCTCCTGCAATAGGACCAACACTAGGTGGATATATTATCGAAAAATTGGATTGGAGACTTATTTTCAATGTTAATGTTCCAGTAGGTGTAGTAGGTGTAGTACTAGCTACAATCTTATTAAAGGGTTCGGAAAGAAAGCCTTTCAAGTCCTTTGATATAATTGGATTTCTATCTTCCACAATAGGGTTGGTAAGTATACTATATGTTCTTGGTGAAGGATCATCAATCGATTGGTCTAAACTTGAAAATCCAATGTTGATGACCCTTGGATGTTTAAGTCTTGTATTATTTGTTGTCAATGAATTAACCCATCCAGATCCACTGTTAGATTTAAGAGTTTTTAAATTGTTTGATTTTACAATAAGCCAAATTATAACTGCTGTATTAACCTTGGCAATGATGGGGGGAGTCTATGTATTACCTCTATTTTTACAAAATGTAAGAGGATATACAGCTATGGAGGCAGGAATAATAATGCTGCCAGGAGCAGTGGTAATGGGAATTATGATGCCTATAAGTGGTAATCTCTTAAATAAAGTTGGGGTAAGAGCTCTTGTTATACCTGGACTCATAATACTTGCTGGAGCTTCCTATGAACTTGCAACTGCTATAAATATGAATTCAAGCAGAGAGCACATAATATTTGTTAATTGTATAAGATCTATTGGAATAGGGCTAAGTATGATGCCGATTAGCACTACTGGAATGAATGCTGTACCGGCTCATTTAATTAGTAGAGCGTCAGCTCTTTCAAATACTTTAAGGCAGGTAGCAGGTGCAGTTAGTATTACATTTATGTCTACAATTATGGAAGGAAGAAATGATTACAACTATGCAAAATTAGCAGAACAAATTAATGTATATAATAAAACATCTAATGATACAATAAGTACATTGACAAAAGCTTACATGGGCATGGGGCAACAATTGGGTGATGCCAAAGTATCGGCAGTTACTTATATAGTAAAAGCGATTGGAACCCAAGCTTATGTAGATGCCATGGCTTACGCGGTTACTGTAACTGTTGTTATAGTTTTTGTTACTATATTTTTAGCTTTATTTATGGGCACGAAAAAAGCACCTAAGAAAGGAAACAAGGAAGGTGAAAACAATGAATCAGCAGGAGGAGTACTCATCTCCGAATAATGAATTAATTCAAAAACAAGCGGATGAAATAATTGAAATATTTAGATGTATTAGAAAATCTATTAGTTGTAAGTATGAGAGAGTAGCTAAAGAGTCTGGATTTACAGCACCGCAGTTAGGAGTTATATTTCACTTATATATGATGCCGTCAATAACCCTTAATGAATTAAGTGATCATATGAGCTTAACTAAAAGCACTGTTTCGGGAATAGTTGATCGTTTGGCTAAACAAGGTGTTGTAGTAAGAGAGATACCTGCAGATAATCGTAGAATTGTAAAGTTATCAATTTCTGAGGAATTTAAAAAAAATAATGATATTCATGCAATAAAGAAGAAATTTATAGGCGAATTCATATCTGATTCTATAAAAAATATGGATGCTGAAGAAGTTGAAAAAATGATTTATGGATTGAGACTATTTAGCTCTTTGTTAAAAGATAAATATGATGATTAAAATAATTTTATAGAAGTTATCAAAAACCGTATTGGAAATTAAATCAATACGGTTTTTTTGTTCGTATTTACTATTATTCACTATTTTGGTATAAAAACATACAACGTTAATAAATATAAAAATATAACGTTGTAAATATAGAATATAAAACGTTATAATATAACAAGTATATAAATTTTGGAGGTATAAATTTGAAGGTAGATAAAGTTAAAATTTCAGATATAGCTAAAGAGCTTGAGGTATCAACAATTTCAGTCAGCAGGGCACTTTCAGGGCAAACTGGAGTTGGAGATGAACTGAGAAATAAGATCTTAAATAAAGCAAAAGAAATGGGGTATTTTAAAGCAAAAAATTTAGATAATATCAAAATTTTAGTGCTTCATCAAAAGCCTTTTGTGCAGGATACGAGTAATTATAGTTATATGGTTCAAGGTATCGAGAAGGCAATACAAGAGGCAGGGTATGAATACGACTTGGAATTTGTAGATAAAAATCATCAAGATGAACATTATTTGCCATACAAGATTCAAAAGGGAATTAAATTTGATGGGATTATATTTATTGGGCGTTTTAATAATGAATATGTAAAATTTATTTCTAGTAAGATAAAAAATCAGGTTTTTTATACTGGTTATTCTCCGTCCTTTGATTGTGATAGTGTTTGGTATAACTTTAATAATAGCGGCTACAAACAGTGTGAATATTTGATTAAAAAAGGTCATACAAGAATTGGCTTCTTAGGAAATAGCAGTATATATAAAAATAAAGAAAAAGTTCTTGGCATATCATCTGCTTTGGAAGATTATAAATTGCAAGTAAAAGATGAATTCTTTATTTATGATGAAAATTTCGAGGAAAAAATGTTTGAGCTGATTAGCCGGGAAGATGGTCCAACAGCAATAGTATGCCAATGGGATTATACTGCAATAAAGTTTATAAAGTTTTTATATGAAAAAGGTATTAAGGTGCCAGAGGATATATCTGTAATAGGCAGCGGAAATACTGAAATGTCATCATTGTCTATACCTGCCTTAACTACATTGGAGTTAAATATTGATTATGCATGTGAAGTAGCAGTTTCACTTATCTTAAAAAGGATTATGAAACCAGAAAAACCTTACGAGAACATAACAATAAACAGTGTTTTAATTGAAAGAGATTCTGTAAAAGATATCCACATAAGGTAATTAGTTAAAATTCTATGCACTAATTAATTAGTTAGAGTTTGTTTTATCTAATATTAAATTACTGCCTTTGTTATTTTGTTATCGTCTTAAAACTTTTACTTCAAGAAAGGGGCGCTATATGGGAAAAAAAGTACTAATTAATTTTATAAAAGATCATAAGGGTTCATATATAATTGGAATAATATTTGTGCTTCTCACATCGTACATTCAAACTCTTTTTCCAGAGGTTCTTGGAAATATAATAGACATTTTAAAGGTTAATAATTTTAATTCAAGTCCTATATATACCGATATTGGTTATATGATACTTATTGCATTGGGTACTTTTATAAGCACTTACATATGGAGAAATCTAATTATCGGTAATGGAAGAAATATGGAATGCTATCTTAGGGAAAAGCTTTTTGAGCATTTCCAAAAGTTATCACCTGAATTTTATAACAAAAGAAAAACAGGGGATTTGATTGCTTATGCTATAAATGATATAAGTGCTGTAAGAATGACATTTGGACCTGCTACAGCAATGGTAGTTAACGGTATTGTAATTTGTGTTATTTCCATTTATTCAATGGCTAAAGCAATAAACTGGAAGGTTACAATTTTAGCATTAATGCCTATACCTATAATTGTTTTATTAATGTTTTGCATAGGAAAAATAGTCAGAATACGTTTCAAGAAAGTCCAAGAAAGCTTTGCGGCAATATCAGATAGAGTGCAAGAAAATATTAATGGTATACGAGTTATAAAAGCTTATGTGCAGGAAGATAAAGAAGTTAAAAAATTTGAAGAACTTAATAACGAAATGGCTAAAGCTAATCTGGATATGGTTAAAATTTCTTCTTATTTATCACCAGTCATTGAGATATGTTTTACTATAAGCTTTGTTCTAAATCTTATTATTGGTGGAAATATGGTTTTAAGTGGAAGTGTATCCTTAGGTGATTTTATAGCCTTTAATGGATATCTTACTATGATAATGGGGCCTGTTATTTCTATAGGGCGTATTATTACAATATTTCAAAGGGGAATGGCCTCATTAAACAGACTAAATGAAATATTTAATTCTCATATTAATATAACGGAACTTGAGAATTATTTGGAGAGTGATGTTAAAGGCGATATTAAGATAAAGAATCTCTCTTTTTCATATCCAGAATCTAAAGAAGTTGTTTTAAGAAATATAAATTTAACAATCCCTAAAGGACATACTTTAGGGATAATAGGTAGGACCGGTAGTGGAAAAAGTACTTTGGTAAGTTTGTTGCTACGTATGTATAATGTTCCAAAAGGTAAGATATTTTTTGATAATGTGGATATAAATGAATATGGACTAAGAGCTCTTAGAAATAGTTTTGGATTTGTTCCACAAGATAATTTTTTATTTAGTGCGTCAATAGCTGATAATATTAAATTTTTTAAGGAGATATATTCTAAGAAGGAAATCATTGAAGCTAGCCAAAACAGTTGCATTTGTGAAAGCATTATGGATTTACCAGATGATTTTTCTACAATTCTTGGAGAAAGAGGAGTAAACATTTCGGGTGGACAAAAACAGAGAATTTCAATTTCAAGGGCACTAATAAAGAATCCGGAAATACTTATATTAGACGATGCTCTTTCTGCTGTGGATACTATTACAGAGGCTGAAATTCTTAAGAATCTTAGAAAAATTAGAAAAAATAAAACTTCTATAATAATTGCTCATAGAATATCAGCGGTTATGGAAGCTGATGAAATAATAGTTCTTGATAATGGAAAAATTATGGAGAGTGGAAGTCATTTAGAATTATTGAAGAAAGGGGGGCTGTATTATGACATCTACAAGTCTCAATTCCATGAAGAAAACAATGAATTTGGAAATGAAGCCTCCTAAAACAATTAGAAGATTATTGAAATTAATGCTGCCCTACAAGAAAGGGATTTCTCTTGCGTTTTCCTGCGTAATTTTAGTAAATATAGCTGCATTAATAAAACCTTATATTTTAAAATTAGTAATTGATGATTTTCTAACAAAGCATATAGTTCAAAATGGTTTTTATTCAATAACAACTATGGGTATAATATATTTTTTAGTTGTTTTAATAAGCAGTGTTTTATCAATTTCACAAGTTTTCTTAATTAATAAAGTTGGACAAGAAATAATGAGAAATCTAAGGAGTAAAGTATTTAGGACTATACAATTACTTCCTCTTTCATATTTAGATAAAACATCTTCTGGAAGATTAATAACAAGAGCTACTAATGATGTGGAAGCATTAAGTGAAATGTATACAGACGTTGTAATCAGTTTATTTAAAGATGTAATTTTGATTGTTGGAATAGTTTATACAATGATAATAATAAATTTAAAGCTGGCATTAGTTTCATTTTGTGTAGTCCCGTTAATGTTTGGAGTAGTATTTGTTTTAAAAACAAAGATAAAAAGAAATTTTGCTAAAATGAAAAGTTTAATCGGAAAAATAAATGGTTTTATGGCTGAAAATATATCGGGAATGAGGATCGTACAAATTTTTCATGGAGAGAAGGAAAAGAGAGAAGAATTTCTAAAACTAAATAATGAATATTATAAAGCAACATTATTTCAAGTCTGGATGAATAGCTTTTTAAAACCAGCAGCTGATGTTTTTCAAAGTTTTGCTGTTGCTATTTTAATATGGTATGGTATGGGTAAAATTTCAGATAGCACTTTAAGTATAGGTGTACTTTACGCATTTACCAATTATACAAAGCAGTTCTTTGATCCTATTTCTGATATGGCAGATAATTACACAACCATTCAATCTGCTTTAGTATCGGCAGACAGAATATTTGAATTATTAGATGAGGAAGAATCTTTAGAAAACTTAGACTTAGGTATTGGTGCAGACAGATTCCAAGGAAATATTGAATTTAGAAATGTATGGTTTTCTTATAATGATAAAGACTGGGTATTAAAAGATGTAAGTTTCATTATCAAAAGAGGACAAACAGCAGCATTTGTTGGACAGACAGGTTCTGGAAAGACAACTATAATTAGTCTTATCAGTGGATTTTATACTGTTCAAAAGGGAGAAATTTTAATTGATGGAATAAATATTAATGAAATAAAGAAAAGAGATTTGAGAAAAAATATAGCAGTAGTACTTCAAGATGTATTTCTTTTTTCAGGAACTATTGAAAATAACATTACATTAAATGATAAGATTCAGGAAAATGAAGTGAAAAAGGCTTTAGAGATTTCTAACGGAAAAGAAATAATTGATAACTTTGAAAATGGAATTAATGAATTTGTAATGGAAAGAGGAAGTACTCTTTCGTCAGGACAAAGACAGTTAATATCTTTTGCAAGAGCAATAGCTCATAATCCTTCCATATTTGTATTGGATGAAGCTACAGCTAATATTGATACTGCAACAGAACTGTTAATTCAAAAGGCTATAGAAAGTATTACAAAAGAAAAAACTACTATAATTATTGCACATAGACTTTCAACTATTAGAAATGCAGATATAATAATAGTTTTAAGAAATGGTGAAATTATTGAAAGGGGTAATCATGATTCACTTATGGAAAGTGGTGGGTATTATAAGGAATTAATTACAAGAAATAATAATGAAAGAGGATAATGTATGAATATTACTAATGATCTAAAAAGAACTTTTAATAATCCTTTTATTGCACTAAAGCATAATAATTTTAGATATTATTGGATAGGAATGTGTGTTTCTTTAATTGGTACCTGGATGCAGAATATAGCGCAGCCATGGCTTGCATACACCCTAACCAATTCACCATTTTTACTCAGTTTAATTGGAATAGCTCAATTTACACCTATGTTAATATTTTCGTTATTTGCAGGAGTGATTGTAGATAAATTTCCTAAAAAGAAAATATTAGTATTTACGCAATTATCGTCATTAATCATTACATTAATACTAGCAATATTAGTGTGGATTGGACAGGTACAATATTGGCATATCTTGGTTTTGTCTACAATTCTTGGTTTTATAAATACTATTGATATGCCAACACGCCAATCAGTAGTTATAGAGCTTGTAGGAAAAGAGGATTTAATGAATGCAATTGCACTCAATTCCATGGTTTTTAATTTGGCTAGAATTATAGGTCCTGCTATTGCCGGAATTGTAATGGGTTATGAAGGAATTGCATTTTGCTTTTTTATAAATGCCTTAAGTTTTGGAGCAGTTCTAATAAGTTTAATTTTTATTAAATTAACTCCAGTAGAAAGAAAGGTTAAAAAGAACGCTGATGTAATAGAAGAAATAAAAGATGGACTTAGATATATTTATAAAAAGAAAATTCTTTTATACACTGTATTTGTATTAGCTATTGTAGGTACTTTTGCTATGAACTTTAATGTATTAGTCCCAGTTTTTGCAAAGCAGATATTAAATCAAAATGAAGCAGGTTTCGGTATTCTAATGTCCTTTATGGGATTTGGTTCATTTTTAGGTGCTATGTTTATAGCAACTCAAAGTAAATCAGGACCTAAGAAGTTTATGATTTATATAGTGCCACTAATTGTTGGGGTTTCATTAATAATTACTGGTTATACCAATATGTACTTACTAACTGGAATATTTCTTGCTATTACTGGTTTCTTTTTTATCTCTTTTACATCCAGTGCAAATTCAACCCTGCAACTCAATTCAAATAATGAATATAGAGGAAGGGTTATGAGTGTATATTCTTTAGTTTTTTCTGGTTCTACGCCTTTTGGGAATCTTTATGCTGGATTATTTGCTGAACACTTTAATGCAAGAATAGGCTTTGCAGCTTGTGGTGCTGCAATAGTACTGCTTATGATACCACTATTTGTTTATAAAATAAAATTAAATTACAATAATAAATAAATTATTAAGCTAATTTCTTATATTATTGAATAGATAAATAATTGTATTAAAATAACTTTTAAGATAGAATATTAAGAAACTGGGTTAAAATTTATAATATTTATATTAAATGTATAAATATATGGTCGAAAAAAATAGTAGGACTAAAATAATGAATTTTGATTAAAGTGTAAGATAATAACACTAGGAGGAAATATGTCAAATATTAAGGATTTTGATTTAAATAATATAAGTAGCTCGACAAAATCATTAGGAGAACAAACTTCAGAACGCATAATTCAATTAATTATAGAAAATGATTGGAAGGCTGGAGATAAATTACCTAATGAATATGATCTTGCAGAGAAACTTCAGGTAGGAAGAAGTACTATTAGAGAGGCTATAAAAGCCCTGGTTTCGCGCAATATCCTAGAGATTAGGCGTGGGGCTGGAACTTATATTTCTGAAAAAGGTGGAATTGCAGATGATCCGTTAGGATTGACATTTGTAAAAGATAAATTTAAATTAGCAGTTGATTTATTGGAAGTCAGATTTATGATTGAGCCATCAATTGCATCTATAGCAGCGGTAAAGGCTACAGATGAAGAAATACAGCAAATGTCTGACTTATGCGATGAAATAGAGGAATTGATCTTACAAGGTGAACCATACATGGATAAAGATATAGAATTTCATACAGCTATAGCTAAAAGTAGTAAAAATTTAGTTGTTGGGAATTTGATTCCGATTATTAATAGTTCTATTGCAATTTTCATTGATATCACAAATCAAAAGTTACGTAGAGAAACTATAGAAACACATAGAGAAGTTTTAAATGCAATCAAAGAACGTGATTCGAATGGCGCTCGCGATGCTATGTATCTGCATTTAGTATATAATCGCAGGAATATTAAAGGTATTATAGAAAAAGGATAAAAAATTTATTATTTTAAAATACATCTGCTTCAAAAAAGATATGATGTATTTTTTTTATACGTATTTACTAAAATACATCATATGAATGTAAAGGAATAACATCTTTTTTAATAGATAAAACTATAAAATGTAAAAAAATATTGACAAATACATCAGATGTGATATTATAAATACATCAGATGTATTTAAACGATATCAAAATTTTAGGTAAGGAGAGACCAAGTATGATTAGTCAAGAAATAAGAAAAATTGCTCCTGAAATGGACCCTCTTCGCAGGGGAATGGGGTGGACAACAGAAGATTTAGCCAAACCACAAATCATAATAGAAAGTACATTTGGAGATAGCCACCCAGGAAGTGCACATCTATTAAAATTTGCTAATAAGGCAGTTGAAGGAGTCAATCAAGTAGGCGGAAAGGCAGCAAGATATTTTGCAACAGATATTTGTGACGGGATGTCTCAAGGACATGATGGAATAAATTATTCGTTAGCGTCTAGAGATACATTGACTTCATTAATAGAAATTCATGCCAATGCAACTCCATTCGATGCAGGCGTATTTATTTCAAGCTGCGATAAAGCAGTTCCAGCACATCTAATGTCAATTGGAAGATTGAACATACCATCAATTATAGTTACAGGTGGAGTAATGGAAGCAGGTCCAGATTTGCTAACTCTAGAGCAGATAGGTGCATATAGTGCTATGTGCCAACGTGGTGAGATTACTGAAGAAAAATTAACTTTCTATAAGGAAAATGCATGTCCATCTTGTGGCGCATGTTCATTTATGGGAACAGCTGCAACAATGCAGGTAATGGCTGAATCTCTTGGATTAATGCTTCCTGGCAGTTCGTTAATGCCAGCAACGTGTGATGACTTAGAAGATGTGGCATTAGAAGCGGGTAGACAAGCTGTTGAATTAGCTAAGAAAAATCTTCGGCCAAAAGATATTGTAACAATTAAGTCTTTTGAAAACGCTATACTAGTTCATGCTGCAATATCAGGATCTACTAATTCATTATTACATTTACCAGCCATAGCCCATGAATTTGGATTGTATATTGATGAAGAAACTTTTGATAGAATACATAAGAATGCTCATTATTTACTGAATATACGTCCTGCTGGAAAATGGCCTGCACAATATTTCTATTATGCAGGGGGAGTACCTGCCATAATGGAAGAGCTAAAACATTTGCTTCATTTAGATGTATTGACTGTAACAGGAAAAACCTTAGGTGAAAACTTAGAAGAATTAAAGAATAATGGATATTATAAAAAATGTAATGAGTACCTTAAAAAGGTTGGGGTGAAAAAAGAAGATATTATACGTCCGTTTAATAATCCTATAGGTAACAACGGATCAGTTTCAATATTAAAGGGAAATATAGCTCCAGAAGGTGCGGTAGTAAAACATTCTGCAGTTCCAAAGGAAATGCACGAAGCTATATTAAAAGCAAAACCTTTTGATAGTGAAGAAGAAGCTATTGAGGCTGTTTTAAAGAAAGTAATTCGTCCTGGAGATGCAGTTATTATAAGATATGAAGGGCCGAAGGGAAGCGGAATGCCAGAAATGTTTTATACAACAGAAGCAATTTCTTCTGATGAAGAGTTATCTGCAAGTATAGCATTAATAACAGATGGTAGATTTTCAGGAGCATCTAAAGGTCCGGCAATTGGACATGTATCACCAGAAGCAGCAGTAGGTGGTCCGATTGCATTAATAGAAGAAGATGATTTAATTGAAATTAGTATATCAAAGAGAACGCTGCAAATTGTCGGAATAAAAGGCAAGAAGTGCAGTGAAGACGAAGTGAAGAAAGTACTTGAGGAACGTAAAAAGGAATGGAAACCAAAAAAATCAAAATACGAATCAGGTATCTTAAAGCTTTTCTCAGAAAATGCAGTATCACCAATGAAAGGTGGATATATGAAATAGACTAATGTAAGGTAGAAAATATAATTAGAATATTTAATATTATATTTTCTACTAAAGATAAAATATATTCCGCTGAAATAATATGCATTTAATGTAAACAATTAAATAAAATTTTGAGTACCAAAATAAATTTTATTATTTAAATATTATATCTATCAGCAATTATAAAATTTTAAATAGTAAAAATTAGATATAAAAAGGTAACTTGAATAGAAAATTTGCTTAAATATAAAAATATTAAAAGGGAGTGGTATATATGCCATTAGTAATAATTGCCATTGGTGTAGCATTATTGTTGTTGTTAATGATTAAATTTAAGTTGAATGGGTTTCTATCTTTAATCATAGTATCTCTTATAGTAGGTGTATTAGAAGGAATGCCAATTGATAAGGTTGTAACATCCGTAAAGAATGGTGTTGGAGGAACACTGGGAAGCTTAGCACTTATAATCGGATTCGGTGCTATTCTTGGTAAACTTTTGGCTGATTGCGGAGGAGCTCAAAGAATTGCTATGACTTTAATTGAAAAGTTTGGAAAGAAGAAAATTCAATGGGCTGTACTTATTACTGGAGTTGTTGTGGGATTTGCATTATTCTATGAAATTGGTTTTGTACTACTTATTCCTCTTGTATTTACAATAGCTGCTGAAGCAGAAATACCACTTTTATATATTGGAATACCTATGGCAGCAGCACTTTCTGTAACACATGGTTTCTTGCCACCACATCCAGGACCAACAGCAATAGCTGGAATTTATAATGCTAATATAAGTAAAACATTATTATATGGCGCTATACTAGGAATACCAACAGCTATAATATCAGGACCAGTATTTTCAAAATTTTTAAAGAAGATGGAGCATCCAGTTCCTAAAGGATTATATAATCCCAAAATATTTACAGAGGAAGAAATGCCAAGCTTTGGAATTAGCGTATTTACAGCGTTAATACCAGTTTTCTTTATGGCAATACAAGCTGTAGCTAATATGACTTTACCTAAAGATTCAACAGTAGTTAAATATGCAAGTTTCTTTGGAGATCCAGTAATTGCACTTTTAATAGCAGTAATTGTAGCTTTATTTACATTTGGATTAAATAGAAAGAAAAAAATGGATGAAATAATGAAAACTGTGGCAGATGCAATAACAACAATCGCAATGGTGCTATTAATCATTGGAGGCGGCGGAGCTTTAAAGCAAGTCCTTGTTGACAGTGGAGTATCGAATTATATAGCAAGTGCAATGCAAGGAAGCAATATGTCACCACTTCTATTAGCCTGGTTAATTGCTGCAATATTAAGAATAGCGTTAGGTTCAGCTACAGTAGCAGCTATGACAGCAGCAGGAATTGTAGCACCGATTGTAGCAGCAACTGGAGTTAGTCCAGAATTAATGGTAATCGCAACTGGATCAGGAAGCCTAATATTCTCTCATGTTAATGATCCAGGATTTTGGTTATTTAAAGAATATTTCAATTTATCGATTCCAGAAACTTTAAAATCATGGTCTGTAATGGAAACATTAATTTCAGTATGTGGACTTTTAGGTGTATTAGCACTAAATGCTATTATTTAAATTTAATATATAAACCTGAAAATAGGGTTTCTACTGATTAAGCATAGATTGTTTAATATTTAAGTAGAAGCCTTATTTATATATCAACATACTTATATAGGCGTGGAAGGAAATTAATAAAAATAATAGTAAATGACATCTCAAAATGATATAATTTTGAACAGGAGCTATTTGTATAATAATTTGTGATGGTTGGAGGGCATTATGGAAAAGAAACTTTACTTATCATCAACAGACAAAAAATTGGCTGGTGTATGTGGAGGATTTGCTGAATATTTTGGGATTGATTCTACGTTGATTAGAATTGGTTATTTAGCTATGGTTATTTTAGCAGGAACAGGCGTACTTTTATATATAATCTGTGCTTTGGTCATACCTAAAAGACCAGAATATTAATAAATAAATAAGTTGATTTATTTAGGGTTACGTTTTATTTTTCTTAACTAAGCTGAAACTAAAAAATACAAAGCAATATGTTTATATAGAAAACAGGAGGGAACTAATGGAAAAGATTAGTGATTTAATCAATCAAAGCCCGGTACATATTACTACAAACACTATAGTATTAGCAGTAATAGCTATTGTTGGTTTTTATATTTTAATGAAAGCTATAGCTGGTCTTATAAGAATAGCTGCACTTATAGGTGCTTGTTGGTTTATATTAATGTCTCTTCAGAGTACAAATCTTGTTAATATACCGGTAATAAAAGAGGCTTATACAACAATAGAAAAAATTATCCCTGCAAAAGAATTGTGGACAGAAGCTGTGGATAAGGTTGGAAAAATAAATAAGGTTGTGGATGACTTAAAATAGTGAGTTTTCTAAATGTACTTAACCTAAGAAGTGGAGAAAGAATACATAATTAAAATAATAAAGTACATAATAAACTTAAAATTACATCTTTAAATAAAAAAGCACGGGCAATATTTATTATGCCCGTATTATTTATATATGAGGAGTGGAAAGTATGAAGGCTTCAATTCACAGAATAGCTATTCCTTCAATCCTTGAAGTAGGAAAGGGAAATATTAAAAATGTAGGAAATTTAATTAAAAAGGGAATGTTTCAAAAAGTTTCAATATATTTTGGAGAAGGTATAGAAGAATTATTTGGAGCTTCCATACAAAATTCCTTAAAGGAAGCTAATATTCAAATTTCTAAAGTAGAAACTATATATGATATAGATTTTGAAGAAATAAGCACAAAAGCTTTTGAAATACCAAATGATGTAGAAGCATTAATTGGTGTTGGTGGAGGTAAGGCTATCGATGCAGTAAAATATATGAGCTTTTTAAAGAAAATGCCATTTATTAGCATTCCAACATCAACTTCTAATGATGGTTTCTCAAGTGCTGGTGCATCTCTTATAGTCAAAGGGAGACGAATGTCTCTTCCAGCAAAAACGCCTTATGGCATAATTATAGATATAGATGTAATAAAAGGGGCACCTGAAAAATTTATTTTCTCAGGAATAGGAGATTTGGTTTCAAATATTACTGCGCTATATGATTGGAAATTTGAAGAGGATAATGGTAGAGCAATTATTGATGATTTTGCGACTATGATCTCTAAGAAAGCAGTAAATAGTTTTGTACGAACTGAATTTAAAACTATTAAGGATGATTTGTTCTTAAAGGAACTTGTTGATTCATTAACTTTAAATGGAATATCTATGGAGATAGCAGGTAACAGTTCTCCAGCTTCAGGTTCTGAACATTTAATTTCTCATGCCTTGGATAAATTCCTTGAAGTGCCTCAGCTTCATGGTATACAAGTTGGAATCGCAACTTATATTATGGCTAAGGTTCAAAATCATAGATTTAAAAGAATAACAAAAATATTAAAGGAAACAGGGTTCTTTGAATATGTTAAAACTTTAAATATGAAAAAAGAGGATTTTAAGAAGGCTATAGATATTGCACCTTCCATAAAACCCAATAGATATACATTTATTCATGTTGAAGAGAACAGGGCACTTGCTAAAGAAATAATTGATAAAGATGAAATATTAAATTCTGTATTGATATAGAGTGAAAGCACTTCCCATAGAATATATTGGAAGTGCTTTTTATAAAAAAATAAATAACTTACTCATAAATAATAGTTTTATTTTTGACAGTTTTTTTTGCGGTATAAAGAGCCTTATCTGCATTAGTAAAAAGAGTTTCTTTAGAAATTCCTTTAGATATCTCGCTTATTCCAATGCTTATACTAAATCTTTCAGAATTCATTTCATTAATAACTGTATTGTTAAAAGCTATTCTTATTGCTTCCATTTTCTCGAAGACTTTATTTTGATCTTTATCTGTGAAAATAATGGCAAATTCTTCACCGCCATATCTTGAAGCATAGTCATCTGTGCCTATACTACTTTTAATTATTTCAGAGAGAACAAGAATAACCTTATCGCCAAGACTATGGCCATAGGTATCATTTATTCTTTTAAAGTTATCAATATCAATTACAGCTAAACTTAATGGAAAGTTAAAGCTTTCGCTTTGGTCTATTAGTTGACCTAAATACTCATAGAAGGTTTTGTGATTATATAATCCTGTTACTGGTTCTATTTTTGAATTGAATTCCATTATAAAATTTTTAACCAATAAATCCTGTTCATTTTTGTATATATCAATAAAAGAATTTATAATTTCATTTGACCTATCAATAAAAGAATAAACAAGCAAGACTGATGATATTATAAATGCTGTAGTAGTACAGATATCTGTAATATTATGGTTTGTGCTATCAATCGGTTTTGTTGGAAGGTAGAAAAATACTATTAATAAGTATGATAGCAGATTTAGAATTAATGAAAAAAGGGTAATTTTTTTATTTCCATAGTAAACTGATAACATAATAGGAAAAATAAATAATACGTAAATAACCGAAACTGCATAATGAACGTAAACTAAATTACAGACAAGCATTGTTCCAGCTATTATTATTAAGTATTTAGAAGCTTCTTTGTACCGTTCTTTAGTGAAACGATACAACAATTCAACTATAGAGAATAGTATTATGTTGAATAGCGTTGGTCTTAATACATAACTTTGATAATGAAAGAAATTCCCGTTACCGTTCTTGACTGAAACGGTAAAAAAAATAATGTTTTCAGTAATATTAGAGATTACAGCTATAATCCAATATGCTTTTAATATTTTTCTATTCCATTTTGTAAATTCAATTATATCTAAACTATTCTGGTACAATATTATTCAGCTCTTTTCTTCAGTTAATTTAAAAATATAGCGATAAGCTAGCTTTAACAAATTTTCAATCATAAAATCATGTGCAATTTTAATTAACTAAGTTAAGTAAACTCATTATAGCAGATTTTGTTAATAAGATAAAGTTTATAAAGGCTAAAGCATCAATCTAATAGACACATATAATATACTCTAAGTTTAAACTTAACTAAATTATGTTATTAGATTGTTCATTTTTAATTATCGAATAAATAGATTAATAAAATTAATTATTAAAATTAAGAGAATTAAGATAATTGGATTTATGCATAAAAAGTGGTATAATTAACCTTAATTTATTTATGAAAAATTTTAGATATTTTATATAAATACATATTTAAGATAAGGGAGTGAACATATTGAATAACGCAGTTTATGAACTTCAGAAAAAATTAAAGGAATCGAACATTGAATTTATATTTTCAGGAACATTTTCTCAAGGATTAATTGAAGAACTTGGTGTAGCGTTAAAACAAAGACTACAGCTTCAGCAAGTTGCAAAAAGTAAAATTAGTTCAGCTTTTTTCGCGTTTGTTGAGCAAACTCAAAATATTAAACAATACGAAGTTTCAAAAGAAAACACAAAGGATTTTTCAGTTATTGCAGGATCAGCTGTAATTGCTATTTCCAAAATAAATTCTGGGTATAGTGTTTATTCTGGAAATGTTATATTAAACGAAGACATCACAAATTTAAAAGAGAAGTTAGATAAGATAATATCAATGGATAAAGATGAACTCAATATTTATTTTAGGGAAGTTTCAAGACAGGAAATTGATATGAGTTGTGGTAGAGCAGGTCTTGGATTAATCCAGATTGCACGAAAATCAGCTGAAAAAATTGACTACAAATTTGATAGAATAGATGACAGTTATTCTTACTATACATTAACTGTTACAGTGTGAGGTTAGATTATGAATAGTTTTGTTATTGAAAATACAAAGAGTACTCCGTATTTAGAGTTTATTAATGAAGATAAAAAGCTGATTTTAAAAGGTGAATCTTATCCAGAGAATTCCTATAATTTCTATGAACCTATTTACAGCTTAATAGATGAATATTTTAATAATTTTAATGAATTGACCATAGACTTTCAACTTTCTTATATAAATACCAGTAGCATAAAATGTTTAATTATTTTATTCGACAAACTTAATGAAAACTACAAAAATGGAAAAAGTGTCATTATAAACTGGTATTACGATGAAGACAATGGCTTTGACTATGATATGGGACAGGATTTTAGTATGGATATAGATGTGCCATTTAATTTTATTTCAATTAGTAATGAGGAATAGCTGTGAAAGAAAATGGGAAATTTAAAAGCTATAATGAATCATATATAAGAAATGTTTTTAGGATAATTTTTATAGCCAGTGCAATTATATCTTTTGCAGTGATAGCTACAGGATTATTAGGATATAACAGTACTAAAAAATCATTAATAGATAAATTAAAGTCCCAGGACATGGTTTTTATAGTAAAATCTATGGCGGCAAAAATAGACAGTCGTATTAGTCGTGCCGTTGAAACATCTTCTATTTTTGCTAAAGATCCTTTAAATATTGAATGGATAAATAGTGAAGAAAAAGATAAGGAAGCAGGAAATTTAGTTTTAAATAAAATAGATAGTATTGCAAAATCATATGATTACAGTAATTCTTTTATAGCAAGTATAAAGACAAGGCACTATTATTATAGAGAGAATTCAGGTGAAAATAATAAAGGCTTTGTGACATTATCAGAAAGTAATCCAGCAGATAGCTGGTTTGATGCAATGATAAAATCAAAAAAGGCCATAGAGCTTAATGTAGATTATAATAGGAATATGGATGATTATTTTCTTTTTGTAAATACAATTATGGGAAGCGTAGATAAACCAGTAGGAATAACTGGAGTCGGTTTAAGTCTTAATGAGATTACAAAGGAATTTAGAGATTTTAAAGTCGGAAATAAAAGCAATCTATGGATGGTAGATGATGAGGGCGTTATAAAATTATCTGATGCACGTGAAGATATAGGTAAAAATTATGAAGATTTCCTACCAAAAGATGTGGTTAATGTGATTCGGAGTAAGCCTATGGAAGGTGAAGAAAATGTTAAGGTATCACAATATACTAATAGTAATAATGAAATTATAGATTACGCGTATTGTAAATTAAGTTCAAGCGACTGGATTCTGTTTTATGAAATTCCGCGAACAGAAAATTTGTCTTTAATTGATACACTAAAAAATAATACAATTCTTAATGTGATTTTAGTTTTAATATCATTCATGGTATTATTCTACGTTATTTCTAAGAAAATAGCTGATCCATATAAGCAAGCAATGCTAATTAATATGGAGCTTGAAGAGAAAGTTAATACAAGAACCCAAGAGTTAAAAGAATCTAATCAAAAAGTAAATGATAGCATAGAATATGCAAAAAGACTACAGGAATCAATTTTACCATCTGAAGAAGATTTGAAAAGAGCATTTAAAGAAAATTTTGTTATTTGGAAACCTAAAGATACTGTTGGAGGAGATTTCTTCTGGCTGCAGGAAATTGATGATATGATTATCTTAGCCGTTGGAGATTGTACAGGTCACGGAGTTCCAGGTGCATTCATGACAATGACTGTAAATGCAATATTGCATAATATAGTAACAACAATAAGTAACGATGACCCAAGTATAATTATTAAAGAGCTGCATACACAGCTTAAGCAATCTCTAAATAAAAATTCAAATCCAAATAGTGTAGATGATGGCTTGGATATTGCAATATTTTGTATAAAAAATAAATCAAAGTTACTGTACCTAGGTGCAAATATAGAATTATATGTTAAACGCGATAAAGAAGTTAAAATTATAAAGCCTCAGAGCAAAGGGGTTGGCTATAGTTATATTAAGTTAAAAGAGTCTTTAGATAATGATATTTTTGAAATTCAAGAGGATGATATATTTATTGTCACTACTGATGGTTTTATACATCAAAATGGAGGTGCAAAGAATTATCCTTTTGGAAGAAAACGACTATATAATATGCTAAAAGAATGTTCCACTGAGGATTTTAATTCTATGAAAGCTAATTTTGAAGCAACATTAGGATTATATATGAATAAAGAGCAACAAAGAGATGATATTACTGTATTTGCATTTAAAGTAAAATAAAGCACAATCAAGAAAATAATAAATTAGTATGCTATTTTCTTAATTGTGCTCAAGTTTGGGGTGATATATATTATGGTATCAATTAAATCTGATTTTTTTGAAGTTGAAAAATCCTTATTAAGTGGTGCAAAAGAATTAATTAATAGTAATAAATATGATGAAGAGACTATATTAGAAAACTTTTCAATAATTGTTGAGCAATTTGATAAGTTAATAAGAGATGTTGAGAAGATAATTAAAATAAGCGATGGGCAGCAAGAATATCTTCATAGAATACAAAATGACTTAAAAAAAGAAATTGAAGATAGAATTAGGGCAGAAGAGAAATTGAAATATTTTGCAGCAATAGATACACTTACGGGTTTTTATAATAGAGGAATGGGATTAACACTGCTGGAAAATGAGATTAAAACAATACGAAGGAAAAAGGGCGTTTTTTCAATATGCTATATTGACCTTAATGGGCTAAAATATGTAAATGATAATTTTGGACACGCAGAGGGAGACGAACTTCTGGTAAATGCATGTGAATTTATAAAAGAAGGCGTAAGAGATAATGACATTTTATGCAGAGTAGGCGGCGATGAGTTTATAATTCT
This sequence comes from Bacillota bacterium, assembly GCA_021781745.1. Taxonomy (GTDB): domain Bacteria; phylum Bacillota; class Clostridia; order Clostridiales; family Clostridiaceae; genus Clostridium. Next base: position 33,790 of record JAJXWH010000008.1, read on the forward strand.
TTTACCGGAGCTTAAGCAAGAAGAAGTAGAAAAGATTATGGAGAAGATTATGATGAATATAGATATTGAAAATAAAAGTCAAATAAGACCTTATGATCTCTCTTTCAGCTATGGAATAGTTCAAGTCGAATGTAATAATTGCAGAACTATTGATGAGATTATTCAAATGGCAGATGCAAATATGTATGAGTATAAGAAAAAGCATAAAAAATTAATGCAATAAATGTTTGCCCTTAGACAGAATAAATATTTTCCCACTGGTAAAACTACTTATAAATATTGATTAAGTACAAAGATATAGGAGGAAAATGTAATGGAGAGACTGAAAAAAGGTGAGCATGAAAAAGCTATGGAGAAAGCAAAAGAAATGCTAGATAGAGGCTGTGGAATGGGTGAGATAGTAGAAAAAACTAACCTTAGTGAAGAAAATGTATTAAAAGCAAAAAGAAAATGGGAAGATCAATCTTAAAATATAAATGAGCTATGAAACATAACTGCTATTAAGTTTTCTATAATGGACTTAATAGCAGTTGTTTTATAATTGAGTTCATACATTAGTGAGATTCTAGTTAGTTATTGAATAAGCAGAGTTTATGATTGAATATCTAAAATAAAAATGAAAAAACTTTTGAATATTTATGCAAAAAATATGAATATGTTGTATAATATAATTACAAATTGAGAAGCAGAGGAAAAGAAGATGTGTAATATAACATATAAATATATAGACTATAAAAGCAAAGAATTCAATCAGGTAATAGATTTAAGATTTAATGTACTCTTTAAACCATATGGTAAAATAGCAAAATATAATTATGATGAATTAGATGATGTAAGCTTTCATTTAATTGCATTAAGTAATTATAAAGTCATAGGATACTCAAGAATGACTAATGTTAATGGGAAAGGCAAAATTACGAATGTAGTTGTTGACCCTGAATATATAAAAAGGGGAATTGGACTAGAGATGTTAAAAAGGCATATTATTAAAGCCGAAATTAATGATATAAATTATTTATACTTAAATGCACGTTTAGATACAGTTAATTTTTACAACAAAGTAGGATTTGAGTGTAAAGGAAGTGTCTTTTTATCCGAAAAAAGCGGTTTGATGTTGCAAGAAATGTATTATACTTTATAAATTTCCAGGAATGAGTAAACATCGTATTAAAATATAAACTCAATGATACTAAGCATTAAAGTATTGTTGAGTTTTTTATTTAAATAATTACCTAACTCAAGTAAATAAAAAAGCATCTGGAAAAATAAGTAATTTTATGGTAAAATTATGGTGTCTGTATAAAATAAAAAAAGTTTGTATAAAATTTGTAATATAACAGTCAGTGGTTAAGAATAAAAAGATTAACTGAGTTAAATAAAAGTAAAGTTGAAAATTATAAGTCTTAGACGTGATTATATGAAAAGAGATGCACTTAAAATTAGTACAGATAAGGAGTAATGATAATGAGTTTAGTGGTATCTATCATTTCAAAAGAAGACGATATCAATGTAGAGGAAATTCAAAATGAAATAGTATACCCTTACAGTGAACTATTTGGTTTTGAAAGCTGGAGATACGAGATTTGGGGAAATAGTATAATTAAATTTTTAGGATGTGACATGCTATATTCACTAAATAGCAACAATATATATGTTTATGACGAGGATATTCAGAAGCTAAAGTTAGAATTAATTAAGATTAGTAATAATATTCAAATGATTGTTAATGCTACAAAAATAGATGAAAAGATAATTGAAGCACGGATAAATAATGCTTTGGAAGCAATAAGGATATCTGAAAAGTATAAAGATAAAGTAGGTATTTCTATTAAATAATCAAAACATTTTTACATTTGCTTTAAAAAAATAGTAGAGTTCTTTAAGTCTGAAAAATATTTATGACAATTTATTAAAGACGCATGTTTGTATTAGAACCAGTAATAACTGTGAATACAGAAGGGTTTAAAGTTGATATAGGGATAATTCTTGAGCATATAAAAAAGAAGATAGACTTGCTGGAAACATGGATGAAAGAATTTAATCAAGTCTCTTCAGTAGCGTGTTTAGGAGGTACGAATGTTGAATTATCCCATATAGATATATATGATATATGTTGATATTTAAGAAGACATAGGTAGCAAAAAAGTCCAAGGTATATGAAGTAGATACTGAAGCCTAAGAATACTATTTTTTGAAATTTAGAGAGCGGATATTTAAAAATGTGAAAAAAGTGTTAATTTTATGTAAAACATTGAATTTATTTCCTTATTATGCTATAATAAAACAGTCAAAATAATTGAATTAAGATGGTAGATTTCTTGGACTTTATGCTATGGTGATGCGCCGTGGTGGAGATTTGTTAAATACACATCATCAGGTTGAGCGCAATTCACTGCGCTTACCAATACTGTTCACTTTGTATTGGTGCTACGCTGAAGAGCCACAACCCAATAATAGAATAGTTAGCAAGAAATTTATCTAATATAAAATTAGGATTATCTCCAGTTCTATTTAAGGGGGTAATCTCTTTTGCTATAAAATATATATTTTTTATAAATCTAAACATGTATAGTGATAAAATATGTATTTTAATCAAAAAATTAGAGAGGGATGTAATACATGTGGGCAAAATTTCTAAAGGAATATTTTAAATCACCAAGAACGATAGGAGCTGTTGCACCTAGTTCAGGAAAGCTTGCTGAAAAAATGGCTGATGATATTGATTATGAAAACGCAAAATGTATTGTGGAGTATGGTCCGGGAACTGGTGTGTTTACAGAAAAATTAGTAAGTAAAATTAAAAAGCATACAATGTTAATACTTATTGAGTATAATGAGGGATTCTGTAAACAGTTAAAAGAAAAATATAGTTCTTATGACAATATTGTAATCGTAAATGATTCAGCTGAAAATATTGATAAATATTTAAAAAAATATAATATTGAAAAAGTAGATTATATAGTTTCGGGATTACCATTTGCTAGTTTACCAAAAAATATGTCAAATAATATATTAAAGAAGACTAAAAATATATTAAAGAAAGATGGCTTGTTTATTACTTTTCAATACACACTACTTAAAAAAGGTTATATAGCAAGTTATTTTGAAGATATAAGTTTTGAAAGAGTTGTTTTTAATTTACCGCCAGCTTATGTGTTAAAGTGTCAAAATACATAAACTAAGTTTGGCTTATTATTTACTAAATAAGGGTTATGCATTTACTTTTGTTGCTAAAGATTTATATAGTGTTTCCAAAGTTTATAAGCGTACAATTATAATTAAGAAACGCAATCATTTAAATCTTAAATGCAGTATTATGTAGAAGTATAGCTTTTATTTTTGTATAGATATGTTGTTGCGTATTATGGGTTATAGGAGGAGAATTTTATATTTTATAACATAAACACCAAAATATGCACAAGATTCATATTATAGACTTTTTTATTTACAGCGATTATAATATGTGTAAACAAACATAATAGTTGGGGGTATTTATGGACACAATGGACTATAAAATATTAAAATGTTTGAAATCTAATGCAAGAAATAAAGCATCAGATATAAGTAAAGAAATTCATTTATCTGTTTCAGCAGTCATTGAACGCATAAGAAAAATGGAGAAGAATGATATAATTAAAAATTATACTATAATAGTAGATCAAAAAAAATTAGGAAATGATATGACTGCCTTGATGGAAGTCAGCCTTGAACATCCAAAGTTCTATGAATCTTTTACAAATGCCATTCAAAATAACCCTAACATTGTCTCATGTTATTACTTAACAGGAGATTTTGATTTTATGCTTAAAATATTCTGCAAATCATCAGATCATCTTGAAAGAATTCACCGAGAAATAAAGAGTTTAGAAGGTGTATCATTAACAAAAACTCATTTTGTTTTAAAAGATATAAAAAATATATTCAGCGTAATACCTGATTAAAAGAATAAGGCATGTGAAAATTGGATTGCGTATCTTTTTTATAAAAAAGATACGCAAAAATTTTCTTACTTTTACACTAAAAATTAACAAAAAGCAAAAAAGTTTCTGCATAAATAGTATTAACAATAAAAATAACTGTAATTCTAAAAAATATTGAAAAATTCTTTTGTGGAATATAAGATATGAATAAGACAATGGTTTATTGTACAAGCCAGATATATTTTAGACAAAGAAGTCAATTTTCATAGTCTAAAATATATCTGGCTTTTATTTTATAGAATATTAGGAGGCAGATTATTATGGAGAATTTAGGTTATTATAATGGGAAATATGGATTGTTAGAGGAAATGACAATACCAATGAACGATCGTGTATGTTATTTTGGTGATGGAGTTTACGACGCTACTTATAGCCGAAATCATGTGATTTTTGCATTGGACGAGCATATTGAACGTTTTTTTAATAGTGCTGGTTTATTAAAAATAAAAATTCCTTATACAAAAGAACAAGTTAAGGAAATTCTTAAGGATATGGTGAAAAAGGTTGATTCTGGAGAACAATTTGTATATTGGCAGGTTACAAGAGGAACAGCAATGCGTAACCATGCGTTTCCAGGTGATGAGGTTCCAGCAAATTTATGGATTATGCTAAAACCATTAAATATTAAAGACATGTCACAAAAAATAAAACTAATTACATTAGAGGACACAAGATTTTTACATTGTAATATTAAGACATTGAATTTACTTCCTAGTGTAATGGCTGCTCAAAAAACTGAAGAGGCAGGGTGCCAGGAATCTGTATTCCATAGAGGGACTAGAGTAACTGAATGCGCTCATAGCAATGTGTCTATTTTAAAAGATGGTATCTTGAAAACTGCACCAACAGATAACTTGATTTTACCAGGTATAGCACGAGCTCATCTAATAAAAATGTGTAAATTGTTTAATATACCTGTAGATGAAACCGCATTTACATTAAAAGATTTAATGGAAGCTGATGAAGTTATAGTTACTAGTTCAGGTCAATTTTGTATAACTGCTTGTGAAATAGATGGAAAACCTGTTGGAGGAAAGGCTCCAGAGCTTATAAAGAAATTACAGGATGCTCTTCTAAAAGAATTTTTAGAAGAAACAGAGGCAGAATAAGGAGGCATATATGAATCAAAAGGAATTGACAATATTCAATTTGGGTGAGAATTTGGACAACCTAATGAATTTGGATCCAAGAGGGTATGGTGTATGCCGCATTTTATATTCTGCTTCAAGGGAGTATACAAAGGAACCATTAACTACAAATGCAGCAAAAAAACTAGTAGGAATTTTAAAAGATGGCGATTTAGTTTATATAATGACTGGCTTCGTACTGCTTCCGTTTAAGAAAGCAGAAATGGATGGAATTGTTAGTTCTATGCTTTTAGCAAGATCTTTAATTAAAGCTTTTAATGTAAAGCCAGTAATTGTATGTCCAGAAGATAATATGGAGGCTGTGAAAAACTTAGCTCAGGTTATGGGATTGCACTTCTATGATACTATAGAGGAATTAAAGGAATATCCAATATCAATATCTGCTGTAGCTTTTACAAAGGATGTAAATGAAGCAGGGAAGCAGGCAGATGAAATGATTTCTAAGGGGTTGCCTAGCGCTGTTATAAGCATTGAGTGCCCAGGTGCTAATTCCATTGGAACTTATCATAATGCAGTAGGTCTAGATGTAACTGAATTAGAAGCAAAACAAGATATTTTATTCACTAAATTACAGGACAAGGGAGTTCTTAATATAGCAATAGGAGATCTTGGCAATGAAATTGGTATGGGAGCTATTAAAGAGCAATTAGAAGAATTTATTCCGTATGCAGCTAAAGGGAAATGTAACTGTGGATGTAATGGAGGCATTGCAGCAGTCACAAAAGCAGATAATATTATAACAGCTACTGTTTCTGATTGGGGATGTTATGGTTTAATTGCTGCTATTGCTTATTTAAAGAAAGACTTAGAAATTCTGCATACAAAAGAAATGCAGGAAGAAGCAATGATTGTTGCTTCAAGAAGTGGAATGATTGATATGTATGGTTGGCTTGTCCCTGCAATTGATGGTTTTGGTCTATCATTGAACCTTTCAATGGTTAATTTAATGAGAGAATGCGTATCTTATGCTATAAAATTAGAAAAAACATGTGAAACTTGGTTTGAGAAAGTTATTGAGCTAGGTTTTTATGAAAAAGTTATGTAAGAAGTGTTAAAATAATTGGATGGGAAGTTAATATTTTTTCGAGGTGAATATGTCTAACAATGAAATTATGCCAAGGGTAAGGGGGAATATAGAATGAATTATTCGAAAATGATACCCAGTGAAATTCGTGATTTAATACGTGAAGGTAAAATAGCAGGGCCAACATCAGGAATGTGTGCGGGTTATGCACAATCTAATTTAGTTATTCTGCCAAAGGATTTAGCGTATGATTTTCTTCTGTTTGCGCAAAGGAACCCAAAATCATGTCCTATATTAGAAGTCAGCGATGCGGGGAGTAGAAGTCTTAAGTATATTGCAGAAAATGCTGATATTGCCAAAGATATTCCTAAATATAGAGTGTATGAAGATGGTATACTAACTGGGGAATATACTAGTGTAGAGCATCTATGGAGAGAGGACTTTGTAAGTTTCTTAATAGGGTGTAGTTTTTCTTTTGAATCAGAACTATTAGAAGCTGGAATACCTGTAAGGCATATTGAGGAAAATTGTAATGTACCTATGTTTATAACTAATATAGAGTGTGAACCAGCAGGAATATTTAATGGAAAAATGGTCGTAAGCATGAGGCCCATTCCATACGATAAAGTTGTAAAATCAGTAATGGTAACAGGTACAATGCCTAAGGTACATGGAACTCCAATTCATATAGGAGATCCATCAGTTATTGGAATTTTAGATATTAATAAGCCTGATTTTGGAGATTGTGTTACAATAAATAAAGGAGAAGTACCAGTTTTTTGGGCTTGCGGAGTTACACCACAATCTGTAGTTATGAATGTTAAGCCTAAAATTGTAATTACACATTCTCCAGGACACATGCTTATAACCGACATTAAGAATGTGGATTTAAAATACTAAAAGTTATTTCAGTTAAAAGTTAAAAGTGAAAAGTTAAGGAAAAAATACCTTAAGGGATTTTAAAAATAAAATTCAAGAAAGCCAGAGGCTTTCAACTTAAACTGTAAACTGTTAATTGCAAACTGTTAACTGAAGAAGGGGGACTTATGTATAAGATAGATTTAAATTGTGATTTGGGAGAGAGTTTTGGAAATTATAAACTTGGTTTAGATGAGGAAGTAATCTCATATATTTCTTCTGCTAATGTGGCATGTGGTTTTCATGCATCAGATCCACTTGTAATGTCTCATACAGTTAAATTGGCTAAGGAAGCTGGTGTATGCATCGGAGCACATCCAGGTTTTCCAGACTTAGTTGGCTTTGGGAGACGAAATATGAGTGTATCGCCAAAGGAAGCTAAGGCTATGGTAATATATCAAATTGGTGCTTTAGATGCTTTTTGCAAAGCTGCAGGAATAAAGATGCATCATGTAAAACCTCATGGAGCTTTATATAATATGGCAGGGAAGGATTTGAAACTTGCAAAAGCTATTTGCGAAGGAATATATGAATTAAATCCTGAATTGATTTTATTAGCCTTATCAGGAAGCGAAATGGTTAATGCTGCACAAGATATTGGATTAAAAGTAGCAAGGGAAGCTTTTGCTGATCGTGCTTATGAAGAGGATGGTTCTTTGGTTGCAAGAACTAAAGAAGGAGCGATGATCACAGATGAGGAAATTGCAATCAAGAGAGTTATTAAAATGATAAAGGAAAATAAGGTTGAAGCTATCACGGGGAAAGATATACAAATTAAAGTTGATTCTATATGCGTTCACGGAGATGGAGCTAAGGCTTTAGAATTTGTAAAGAAAATTAAATGCAGTCTTGAAGGCGAAGATATAAAAATTGCTCCGTTAATCGAAGTAATTTAATTATGTTATATATAAAGAAGGCTTAATTATGGAAAAATATCTTAGAACTTATGCCAAAATAGATTTAAAGGCTATTTTAAATAATATAAATGAAATAAAAAATCGAATAGAAAAAGATGTAAAAATTATGGCTGTTATTAAAGCAGATGGATATGGTCACGGTGCAGATGCTTTGGGAGATTTTCTTAAAAATGAAGTGGATTATTATGGAGTGGCTACTATAGATGAGGCTATAGAACTTCGGAAATTTGGAATAGAGTTACCTATAATGATTCTTGGTTACACATCTCCAAGTCAATATATTGAAATAATAGAAAATAATATTACTCAAACTATATACACTTTGGAAATGGCTAAAGAAATATCAAAAGCTGCTTCAATTTGTGGGAGGCAGGCCAAAATTCATGTAGCATTAGATACAGGTATGACTAGAATAGGTTTTAATGCAAATGAAAATGGAGTTTTAGCCATAGCTGATATTTGCAAGCTTCCTAATTTAATCGTTGAGGGTTTATTTACCCATTTTTCAACTGCCGATGAAATTGACAAAAGCTATAGCAAATTGCAAATGGATAGATATGATAGTTTTGTAGAGTTATTAGAACAAAGGAAAATAAGTATACCTATTAAGCATATGTGTAATAGTGCTGGAATTATGGAATTTGACCACCACCGTTTTGACATGGTACGAGCTGGTATAATTCTTTATGGATTATATCCATCAGAAGAAGTTAATAAAAATTCCGTTAAGCTCATACCAGCTTTAGAGTGGAAAGCTCATGTAATCAATGTGAATACTGTTGATGCAGGACATGGGGTAAGTTATGGAAAAACTTATATTACAAAAAATAAGACTAAGATAGCAACTATTGGAGTAGGATATGCTGACGGATACCCAAGAGCTCTTTCATCAAAAGGAAGGGTATTGATCCATGGTGAATATGCTCCTATTATAGGCAGAATCTGCATGGATCAAATGATGGTAGATGTTACACATATTAATAATGTAGAAATTGAAGATGAAGTAACTTTAGTAGGAAAAGATGGGAAGAATATTATTTCTGTTGAAGAATTAGCTAATATGGCTGGAAGTTTCAATTATGAATTTGTTTGTGGAATAGGGAAAAGGGTTCCTAGGATATATAGTAATGAATAATTTAGAAGCCAATTTTGCTATATAATTTTTGGGGGTAATGTAAATATGGAAAAGGATAAGCTTAGAACAAAAATTTCACAAATAAATGAATTTACAGCTTTAATTGAGTTTGGAAATGAAATTAGTGAAATCATAAACAGGAAAATAAGAGTTTTTTGTGCATATATTGATGAACATCCATTTGAAGGTTTCATAGAATATATTCCTTATTTTGCAAGTGTTTCTGTAATTTACGATCCTTTAAAAATAAATAGTGATTTTCCTTTTGAGACTATTAAAGTTATTTTAGAAGATATCTTATCAAGTCTTGATTTTTCATCAAGTGATGAGGAAAATATCGTTGAAATCCCAGTTTGCTATGGCGGTGAGTTTGGACCTGATCTTGAGTATGTTGCAAAAATAAATAATCTTAATGTAGAGGAAGTTATAAAAATTCATTCAGAAGGAAAATATTTAGTCTATATGATAGGTTTTGCACCTGGATTTCCTTATTTAGGCGGAATGTCAGAAAAAATAGCTGCGCCAAGGCGTGAATCTCCAAGAACAGTAATTCCAGCAGGCTCAGTTGGAATTGCAGGAGCTCAGACAGGAGTATATCCGATTGAGACTCCTGGAGGATGGCAGCTTATAGGAAGAACACCTATAAAGATGTTTGATTTAAACGGAGAGCCTAAGAGTCTTTTAAAATCTGGAGATATAGCTAAATTTCGTCCAATTTCTTATGAAGATTACCTAAGATTAAAGGAGGATGAATAGTGAGCATTACTGTTTTAAATCCAGGACTTCTTACTACTATTCAGGATTTGGGGAGAATTGGGTATCAAAAGTATGGAGTTATAGTCAGTGGGGCTATGGATACATATTCCATGAGGCTTTCTAACATTATTATTGGTAATAATGAAAATGAAGGAGTTCTTGAAATAACTATGGTCGGACCCTCATTAGAATTGCTAAAGGGAACGTTATTTTCCATAACAGGTGCAGATATTTCACCTACAATTAATAACAAGCCTGTCCCTATGGGGAGACCTGTTTATTTAAAGAAAGACTGTATATTAAAATTTGGACCCTGCAAAACTGGATGCCGCTCATATTTAGCTGTAGCGGGAGGCTTTGATATTCCATTAGTTATGGGCAGCAAAAGTACATATTTAAGAGCTGGTTTAGGCGGGATTGAAGGAAGAGCATTAAAAAGAGACGATGTGCTTAATATTGGTACTAGAAACAAACTGTCTCGCAAACTAATAGATAAGATGAAAGAAATAAAGAGTGAAGAGGAATTTGTTGCAACAAGATGGTATGTACAAGGTTATAAAGGATCTTCTAATAGCAAAATTATTAGGGCTTTTGAAGATAGACAATATAAGGAAATATCTCATGAGAGTATTGCTAAATTCTTTAATGAAGAGTTCAACATAGATTCTAAATCTGATAGAATGGGATATCGTTTAGCAGGTCCTAAAATTGAGCTAAGAGAAAAACTAGAAATGATATCTGAAGAAGTTTCTATGGGAACTATTCAAGTTCCACCTGATGGAAATCCTATTATCCTTTTGGCTGATAAACAAACTGCGGGAGGATATCCTAAAATAGCTCATGTAGCTTCTGTAGATATTCAAAAAATAGTTCAATTAAAACCAAATGAGAAAATTGCCTTTAAAAAGATTACGATAAAAGATGCTGAAGATTTATATTTAAAAAGAGAAAGGTACTTAGAGGCTTTAAAGAGATCTATAAAATTAATAATTATTTAAAGAAAACATATTTTTACTTTAATAAATAATTATATTTACACAGGTAATTTTTAGTAGTATAATATAATCAAAATTAAAATAGTATGAAATTGAAATCTATAATAATAGGACAAAGAAGTCTTAAGCGTTCTATTATTATAGATTTTTTTATTTTTTATATATGTTTAAGGAGGAATTGCTATGGAATTATTTTCAAACGTTTTATCGCAAATTGATGATTTTGTATGGGGGCCAGTTATGCTCATACTGCTAGTAGGAACAGGGATTTTTCTTACGATACGCTTGAAATTCTTGACTTGGATAAATTTAGGCTATGCATTAAAAAGTGTTTTAAGTAAAGAAGCGCGTACTAAGAAAAGAGGAGATGGAGATGTTTCACCATTTTCAGCGCTTATGACAGCACTTGCAGCAACTATTGGTACTGGTAATATTGTTGGAGTGGCTACTGCAATGGTACTTGGAGGACCAGGAGCCCTTGTATGGATGTGGATTTCTGCATGTTTTGGTCTTAGTTCTAAATTTGGTGAATGTATGCTTGCTATAAAGTATCGTCAAGTGAATGAAAATGGAGAAATGTCTGGCGGACCTATGTACACAATGAAGCATGCGTTTAAAAATAAAACATTTGGAAATTTTATGGGCTTCTTATTTGCCTTATTTACAGTATTAGCTTCTTTTGGTATTGGTAACTTAACACAAGCTAATTCGATTTCATCGGCTTTAAATCAGACATTTAATTTACCAGTATGGGTAACTGGACTTGTTATTACAATTTTAGCTCTTATTATTATTGTTGGAGGCATTAGCAGTATTTCAAAGGTATCTCAAGTGGTAGTGCCAGGTATGGCTGTATTCTATATGGTAGCAGGCATAATTGTTATATTGGGAAATATAGGAAATCTTCCTAGTGGAGTAGCAACTATATTTAAAATGGCATTTAGCCCACAAGCTGCAGCAGGTGGTGTTGGTGGAACAATCATGGTTAGTATGATGCAATCATTAAGATGGGGTGTTGCAAGAGGTGTTTTTTCAAATGAAGCAGGTCTAGGGTCAGCAGCCATAACTGCCGCTGCAGCAACAACTGATAATCCGGTTCGTCAAGGATATATTAATATGACAGGGACTTTTTTTGATACAATAGTTGTATGTACAGTAACTGGCCTTGCAATAGCAAGTTCTGGAGTGCTTGGTACATTAGATGCATCAGGAAATGTTATTACTGGGTCAGCTCTTACAATTTTAGCGTTTTCAACTGTTCTTGGAAATGCTGGTGGTGTTGTTGTATGTATAGGAATTGCACTTTTTGCTTTTTCCACTATTATTGGTTGGGAGTATCATGGAGAAAAGGCTTTTGAGTATCTTGTTAAAAATCCAAAATATTGTATAATATATCGTGTTATTTTTTCATTAGTTGCATACATTGGAGCTACTACAACTTTACAAATTGTATGGAATTTTTCAGATGTTATGAATGGTCTAATGGCAATTCCTAATTTAATTTCACTTTTAGCGTTAAGTAGTGTAATCGCAAAAGATGTTAAAGAATATCAAAGTATTATTGAACAAGAGAAAATGGAAAAAAGAAATGCTAAAGTAATGGAACTTGAGAGTTAATATTATTAATATAACTTTAAATAGTCTAAGAGTTATAATGTATATTGCTAAAGGTGTCTTAAGTGATTGTAATCATCTAGGGCACCTTATTCTATTAAATATAATAAATTGTAGTATAAATTTAATTATTAATACAAGTATCGTCTTTATTGATCTTAAATTCATCTAATTTTTTCCCTTTTAAACTAATTGCGCACACCTTAATATAATCTGCTTCAATATCAACAACTAAAAAATGATGCACAGCAATAGGTGCAATAGCAATTCCTTCATTACTTTTATATTTATCTCTAAGCGTTTCACCGCCCCCTCCTGAAATTATTTGGGTAATACTCCGTTTATAATAATTTTTTTCAGGGCTAAAAGAGTCATCTATAATTCTTCTTGAATAATTATGCTCATGTCCACTAAAAACAATATCTATGCCGCATTCATCTACAATCTTCCAAAAAGCATCTCTATTTTCAGGATATAAATCTAGGCAGTGCCCAAGATGAGCGCCTGTTGGAAATGCTGGGGAATGAATAAAAACCAGTTTGTTTCTCTTAAATGCAGATGCTTTTTCCTTAAACCAATTAAGTTGGGCATCACTAATTCTATGAGTTGATCCATAGTGAAAGGAATTTAATATTATTAGCCTAGTATCCCCAATATCTAGATAATAAACGGTATTATTATAGTGCTCAAGAGGGGATTGTGTGCTTAAATTGCTATATGCCATACTAAGGATTTTTTCATATCTATCATCTATGGGTTCAATATTAACTTCGTGGTTACCTACCACTGGAATTAAAGGTGTATTTGGATGGTATTTATAAATTATACTTTGCAATCTATTTAGCTGAGATAATAGTATTTCTTCTTTAGAGTGTCCAGCAACAGTATCACCGCACATTACAATAAATTGTGGGAGAGGATTAAGCTTACATGTCTCACTCATTAATGCATTTAGTACTTTTTCATTTATACCATTTTTTTTACCTTTTGAATCACCGAAAACTACAAATCTCATTTTTTCTCCTCTCAAAAATATTTCACTTACTATATAAAAAATTATTTAATATATTTTAGCCATTCAGCATAAAGTTCAGGATTACTATCTTTGACAAAGTTAAAAAATTGTTTTTTGTATCCTAACTTGGCTAAACACTGAATAATTAGAGTTGGGTATATACTTGATTTTTTCATAGCTCGCGCAGTATCTATAAGTTTAATTTCACCTAATGGTGTTAGAAAAATATGAAATGGCGCAGCATCTAATCGTGTATAGCCTACAAAATTCATAGCTTTGTAAAGCTCCATAATTTTATTGGAAATGTTTTGCGTTAAAGGGTGACTTGATAAGTACTTATCTAATTCAATTCCATCAATACATTCTCTTATAATATAATCTTCACCAAATGAATAAAGCCTAGGAAAATGTGAATCCTTTTGAGCTATGGCTAAAGTTTCGATTTCATCTGCACATATTTCTTTTCTTTTAAAAATTTTTATACATTTTTCTGAATTAATTTTATAAACTTTGCCCTGAGTACCTGCTCCTAAAAATTCTAGATCCTTTATATTTAAACCTGAATATAGCTTAATAATAATCACCACTAATAAATTCATATCACTACAGTATATGAAAGTATGCTTTTTTGGACATATAAAATAGAGAAAGTTAATCAACTTTCATGTGAAAATATGTAAAGAATTTTACAAAATCAGAACGATGAAATCGATGAAGCGGGAAAATTTATACAATTTGAATAAAAACACGAACAATAAATTGTGAAAAAATAAAAAAATACAGAAAATAATTAAAATAGTATTGATTTATGAAGGAAAGTATTGTACATTAAGTATGTAAAATAAAGAGCTATATATTGCAGAATCAGTACTGTATGTTATTTTTGTATTGTTATCATTAAGATAGTGGTATGTAAAAAGAGATTAATGTACTAGTATGCCATATATAAATAATGAAATTTTACCCGTATATGCTTAGAAATAAGGTCTAAGCGTCTCTACCGGACTACCGTAAATTGTCTGACTATGGGTGTTTATAAGTATTTTGATAGCTTATAAGCCCCTTTGCAAAAAACAAAGGGGCTTTATAGTTTGTTGAATATTTATAAATTCTTGTTATTATCTTTTATATTTTTTTCAATGTTAGTGCATCCTACTAACAAGGATATTATTTTGGAGTGGCAGTGTCTATTTGTGTAGCTCGAAAATAGGAGGAATTTATATTGGACAATGTATCAAAAAAAACGGTAAAAACAATGGAGGAGAACGGTATGTTAGAAAAATTATTTCATTTATCAAAAAACAATACAACTGTTAAGACAGAAATATTAGCTGGTATTACAACTTTTTTAACTATGGCATATATTTTAGTGGTTAATCCAGGTATTTTAAGTCAATCAGGGATGGATAAATCGGCAGTATTTACAGCAACAGCTTTAGCTTCTTGTATTGGAACTTTAATTATGGCTTTTGTTGCAAATTATCCATTTGGTATGGCACCAGGAATGGGGTTAAATGCTCTTTTCACATTTACAATTTGTTTAACAATGAAGTTTTCATGGCAAACAGCATTAGCGGCTTCATTAATAGAAGGACTTATATTTTTAGCGCTTAATTTATTTAAAGTTAGGCAGGCAATTATTGATAGTGTTCCACAAACTTTAAAATATGCGATCAGCATAGGTATTGGATTTTTTATAGCTTTTATCGGATTACAAGATTCAGGTATAATTGTAGCTAATCAAGCTACATTAGTTGGTTTAGCTAGTTTAAAGAGTGTAACAGTTTTGTTAGCATTCTTTGGAGTAGTATTAATTGCAGTATTATATCACAAGAATGTAAAAGGATCATTTATTATAGGTATGCTTGTTGTATATGTACTTGGTATAATATTTGGAGTGGCTCAGTTACCAAGCGGAATAGTATCTATGCCTCCATCGGTTGCACCAGTATTTATGCAATTTGATTTTAAGAGCGCTATGGTAATAGGAATAATTCCAGCTATTATGACTATGTTATTTATAGATATATTTGATAGTATTGGTACTTTAATTGGTTTAGCTTCAAAAGCTGGATACTTAGATGAAAAAGGTAATGTTCTTAATGCAGATAAAGTTTTAACAGCAGATGCTGTTGGATCAACAATAGGTGCTTGTTTAGGAACTTCTACACCAGTTGCATTTATTGAATCAGCTTCAGGTATTGCTGAAGGTGGAAGAACTGGTTTAGCTGGGTTAACAATAGCTGCATTATTCTTCTTATCATTATTCTTTTCACCAATATTAACTGTTATTCCTGGTTTTGCATCAGGTCCAGTTCTAATTGTTTTAGGATTACTAATGATGGAACCAATAACAAAGATTGATTTTTCAGATTTTACTGAAGGATTACCTGTATTCCTTACTTTAATATTAACACTTTTAACATATTCAATTACAGATGGTTTAGCATTTGGATTTATATCATATGTGTTAATAAAAATATTTACAGGTAAATCAAAAGAGGTTCCTGTTTCAATGTATGTTATTTCAGTATTATTTATAGTAATGTTTGCTATTTAATATAACTTATAAAAAATGCTTCAAAGTGAAAGAAAATCACTTTGGAGTATTTTTTTATATACAAAATTATATTAGATGGTTTGAAAGCTATTCTATTAGGAAATTATAATAAAGAATAGTATAATTATTGTATGAATAACATGGAAAGGTAGGAAATATTAATATGAATATGGAAATGCTAAAAAAGTATGCACAGCTTATAATCAAAACTGGAATTAATCTGCAAGATAAGCAGCAGCTGCTTATAAGTTCACCAATAGAGTGTGCAGATTTCGCTAGAATAATGGCAGAGAAGGCTTATGAAGCAGGAGCTATTAATGTTATAGTAGACTATAATGATGAGGAGCTTTCTTTAATAAAATACAATAAGGCTCCTATGGAGAGTTTTGAAAAAGAACCAACTTATGCAGCGTTATCAAGGGAACAGCTTATAAAAGAAAAAACAGCATTTATAAGTATATCTGCAAGAGATCCTGAGCTTTTAAGCAAAGTTGACCCAATTAAGATTTCGACTTTGGCTAAAACATCAAGCAAGGCTATGAAAACAGTCAGTACTTCAATGATGAGTAACGAAGTTCAATGGTGCGTTGTTTCAATACCTACAAAGGGATGGGCAAAAAAAGTATTTCCTGATGTATCTGAAACAGAAGCTGTAGAAAAACTTTGGGATTCAATCTTTAGTATAGTAAGAGTAGATAAGGAATCACCCGTTTCTGCATGGAATGAACACTTAACAAATTTAAAGAATAGAAGAGAATATTTGAATGAAAAGAATTTCAAATATCTTTATTATAAATCTGAAGGTACTGATTTAACTATAGAACTTCCTGAAGGTCATTTATGGTTAAGTGGTGAGGAATATAGTAAAGATGGTATTAAGTTTGTAGCTAATATGCCTACGGAAGAGGTGTTCACACTTCCTAAGAGAGATGGAGTAAATGGTTTTGTTACTAGTAAAAAACCACTAAATTACGGTGGCAATGTAATAGATAATTTTAAGTTAACATTTAAAGATGGAAAGATAATTGATTTTAGTGCAGAAAAAGGAGAGGAAATATTAAAAGGGCTTTTAGATACTGATGAAGGTGCAAGATACTTAGGTGAAGTTGCCTTAGTTGGATATAATTCACCTATATCAAATTCAGGACTAATATTTTATAATACATTATTTGATGAAAATGCCTCTTGTCATTTAGCCTTCGGTAAGGCATATCCAAGCTGCTTGAAAGATAGCGAGAATATGTCAGAGGAAGAGCTTAAAGAAAATGGTGTTAATGATTCATTGACGCACGTTGATTTTATGATAGGATGTGCAGAACTTGAAATAATAGGTGAAACTGCTGATGGAGAAATAATTCCAGTATTTAAAAATGGTGATTGGATAATATAAATAAATTATAAGTTATAAGATAAAACAAGACTGTTAAACATCAATAAACTAGTAGATGTTTAACAGTCTTTTTTATAATTAATAATAAAAAAGAGCATAAAAAATATCATTGACTTCCAATGTAGCCGATGATAAAATTAATACTTATAGAGAAGATGTTTCGGTAAATCTATATATAATAATCATATCATGTTTTGGTAAGGAAGTCAATATTAAAAATGAAAAAAAGTTTTGGAAGGTGATATTTTTGGAGAATTATCTTATGTCTATTTCTAATTCAATAATAGGGAAGCAAACTTTTGAAGAAATTTTGGAATGTAATGAAAGTACTTTAGAATATGGACTAAAGCTTCGAGAAGAAGATGTAAAGGAAATTATTCAAGTAAGAAGTGAGGCTTTAAGTAAAAATGGGAGAGTAGAGTTTGGTGGAGAAATAATTAAACAAATAATTACTACTTTTTGCGATTCGCCATATATTTCCCAATATAATTATGTAGAAATAATGGAAGAACTAATTGAAACCTTTTATTACTTTAAGAATGAAACAATGGAAGAAATAGGCGATAATGATTTAATTAATTTAATGAAAAATTATTTTGATAATCAGTGTCAGGGATCAGTAGAACTACTTAGATATAAGTATCTAGATAATATAGCCCATAATATTAAGTATGGTATAAAAGATTATTTAAATGTAGATGGGGATGAAGAAGACTATGATTATGAATAATAATATAATAAACAAAGAAGAGAATATGGAGAATTTATTAAGTAAGGAACATTTTTTTCAATCTTTGTTGCAGGTACTTTACTACAATGATTATTTAAATAAGGCAGAAATTGAAGGGATTCAATTTCAAATATTAGATATTTTAAAGGAGAATGTTAATTATTATACAAAAGCTGAGAGTTGTTCTGTTAAGGTTGAAGTAGCAGAGCAGCTCATATTGTCTATCTATTATACAATAGGAATTTATTTAAAGAGCAAATCAATTATGAGAGAACGTATAAAATTAATTAAAGAAAATAAAATGAAGGAGCTGTTTTTAAAGGGAGAAAAACTTTTAAGAATTAAAGTAGAAGAAGGTAAAAGATTATTAGAGCATGTTCAAAAAACAAAATTAAAAACAGGAAATATTGCATATCTTGATACTATTGATTATGGCATTCCCCCATTTTTTAAAGAGTATGATATTAGATTTTCCAGTCACGAAGCGCCAGGATCTATAGATTATCCATTAGCTATTGATGAAATGGATTTGGTGGGGATTGAATATATATTAGAGTATTTAACTAAGCTGAATTATGAAAATATGTTCTGTTCAAATTTTGATAACGAAGAAATTCAATTTCTATTAAAAGGCTATGATAAAAACTGTGATCATCTTCTTATAAACATTTTTGAATTAGTATTAACTAATTATTTAGGATGTGTCCTTATAGGAAAAGAGGGAAGAAGTTTAAATATAACTGAAATTGATAGATATTATCTTAGAAACAAAATGGAAAATCTCTGTGAAGACGAGTTGAATATAGAGATAGGATTGGTAGCTAAAAGAATTTGTGATAATTTTTCTATTGAACATAGTTCCTTTGTTAATTATGTAAGTAGAACTGCTATTAAGATTATGCCAGAAATTAAAAGGAATATAGTTATTGATAAATTAGAGAAGACTTTTATTACACTAGATAAGTCAAGTGATAACTATATTGAATATGAAGATGGCAAAAGCATGGATAATAGTAAATTTAAGATTATAACGGAGGAAATTAGAGCTTGTAGCGAAGTAGAAGATAAGATAAGAATTATAAAAAGTGAGATTTGCAGCTTAAAAGATTTAGCAGATGTATTGGGGGCTGATTGTATTTTTGGAGATGAATTTTTTGAAATATTTAGAACTTTGAATGAGCTTGACATAACCTTGCTCCTAAAGTATTTGTCAAATAATCTGAATACTGAAATTGACTATGGGACTGAAAGTGAAAAAGAGTGGAAAGAGGAATTTAAAAAATATTTAAATAGTTTTGATGCAACTCAAAAAATAAAGCTTATTAGGGCAGCAGAAGGAATAAGCATTCAAGAGTTATAAAAGCATACGAATAACCGTAATAAGTTAGGAAGTAATATTAAAATTATTTTAATAACTTGACGTGAGAAAGTATTTCCAATAAGATTATTTTATATACAGAAAATTGGGTTAATAATGCTTTACGCTAATTTAAAATAATAGATAAGTATAGTTAGCTATGGAGGTTGTACAATGAGCAATGTGTATTTTAAAGCCGTAGATTCTTATTCTAAAACTGAGGAAATAAGTGATGCTGCCAGTGAACTTTTAAAAGAATTAGTGGAAAAGGAAAATATAAGTCTTGAAAGTTTTATACCACTTAAAGTGCATTTTGGAGAAAAAGGAAATAAGACTTTTATAAAATCAGAAAATTATGCAGGGGTAATAAATTATTTAAAGGAAAAAAATATAGAAAGTGCTTTCATTGAGACAAATGTTCTTTATAGAGGGGAAAGGACTACAAGGGAAAAACATATTAATTTAGCTAAGGAGCATGGTTTTACTGAGCTTCCTATAATAATTGCTGATGGCGAACATGGAGAAGAATTTGAAGACGTTGAAATCAATAAAAAGCATTTTAACAAATGTAAAATAGGAAAAGAAATTGCAAATAAAAAGCAATTAATTATTATGAGCCATTTTAAAGGGCACGCCCTTGCAGGATTTGGAGGAGCTATAAAGCAGCTTGGCATGGGGTGTGCATCAAGAGGTGGAAAGCTTGCTCAGCATGCAAATTCTATACCAAAGATAAGCTCGTTAAAATGTAAGGCCTGTAATGCCTGTGCAAAAAAATGTCCAGAAGGTGCAATAACTGTAGAGAGAAAAGCAAAGATTGATAAAGATAAGTGTATTGGATGCGCTTCTTGTATGGCCATATGTCCCCATAAAGCTATATCTAATAGCTGGCTTGCGTCAATTTCTAAATCTTTTAATGAAAGACTTTCAGAGTATGCATATGGAGCTGCAAAGGATAAAAACAATATTTATATAACATTTGCATTTAATATAACAAGAAATTGTGATTGTGAAGGTCATAGTATGAAGCCCATAGTAGATGATGTTGGCGTTTTTGCTTCAACGGATCCAGTGGCTATTGATAAAGCTTGTCTTGATGTTATTGATAGAAATAATAATAAAACTGTATTTAGAAGAGGAAGAGCTACTCTTGATTATGCTGAAAAAATTGGATTAGGAAGTACGGAATATGAACTTATAGAAATAAATCCAAGAAGATTTATACATTAATTTTTATAAAATATATAAAAATAGAAGAAAACCCTAGAAGTTTAGTAAAACTCCTAGGGTTATTATCTATACTGCTTTATTATCTAAGCTTGCACCTGTAAATTGACTGTTATAAAGGTCTGAATAAAAGCCTTTCTTAGCAAGAAGTTCATTATGGTTACCCATTTCAATAATACTTCCTTTATTCATAACTAAAATTAATTCTGCATCTCTAATAGTTGAAAGTCTATGAGCAATTACAAAACTTGTTCTATTTTTCATAAGTTCTGTCATAGCCTTTTGTATATAAATTTCAGTTCTAGAATCAACACTGCTTGTAGCTTCATCAAGTATCATAATAGTTGGATTTGCAAGTATTGCCCTAGCAATTGTAAGTAACTGCTTTTGTCCTTGAGAGATATTTGTAGCTTCTTCATTTAAAACTGTATTGTATCCGTCAGGAAGAGTCTTAATAAAATGATGAGCATGAGCAGCTTTAGCAGCTTGAATAACTTCTTCCTTTGTCGAACCTTCCTTGCCATAGGCAATATTATCAAATATTGTGCCGTTAAATAACCAAGTATCTTGGAGTACCATACCAAACATATTGTGTAGTTCTCCACGATTAATATCTCTGAGATCAACACCATCAATTGTTATAGAACCTGAACCTATTTCATAAAAACGCATTAGCAGGTTAACTAGTGTAGTTTTTCCGGCCCCTGTTGGTCCAACAATAGCAATTGTATGACCTTGTCTAACATCAATATTCATGTTTTTAATAAGAGGTTCCTCAGCTTTATAGCTAAAATCAACATTTTCAAATTTAACTTCTCCTTTAGGAGATACAATAACTTTAGCGTCTTTAGTGTCAGGTATCTCTTCAGTTTCATCTAGTAATTCAAAGATACGTTCCGCTGAAGCTACTGTTGATTGAATTATATTTGCAATATTTGCTGTTTGAACTATTGGCTGTGTAAATTGGTTAGAGTATTGAATAAAGGCTTGAATATCACCAATGGTAACTTTACCTTCTATTGCTAAGTAACCGCCAACAACACAAACTATCACGTAGCCTATATTACTCACAAATCTCATCATGGGCATGATTATTCCTGAAATAAATTGTGCTTTCCATCCAGCATGATATAATCTATTATTAATATTTTTAAAGTGTTCAATAGAGTCACGTTCATGACCAAAAGATTTAACAATTTTGTGGCCTGTATACATTTCTTCAACATGACCATTAAGTTCACCAATTTCTTTTTGTTGAGCTGCAAAATATTTTTGAGAACGTTTGGCAATGAAAGATGTTACCCCAATATATAATGGCAATGTCAATAGTACAACTAATGTCATTAGTGGGCTTATTGTTAACATCATTATAATGATACCAACAATAGTAACGATAGAAGTAATAAGCTGTGTAAGGCTTTGCTGTAGTGTAGTAGCTATATTATCGACATCATTTGTTACACGGCTTAGAATCTCGCCATGAGTTCTTGAATCAAAGAACTTAAGTGGTAAACGCGAAAGTTTATCTTCAACATCTTTACGAAGATTATACACGGTTTTTTGTGCAACTCCAGCCATAATATATTGTTGAAGAAATCCAAAAAGCGTGCTTACTAAATACAATCCAAGTAATTGTAAAAGTGTGTTTGCTATATAAGGAAAATCTATACTAGGGATTGGAATATTAGCAGCTTTTCCTGCTTTAAGTAAAGCTTGATTTTGTCCCATAGCAGTAAACTTTGCAACCATGCCTTCAGCCAATCTAGTTGTTGCCCATCCAGAAACCATAGGACCAACTATACTAAAAATAGTACTTAAGATTGCAAATATAAAAACTAAAATAAAATTGACTCTTTGGGGTTTTAAATAACTTAAAAGTCTTTTTAGAGTACCTTTGAAGTCTTTTGCTTTGGCTACCGGCCCACCTGCAAATGAACCCATTGGCCCACCGCCTCGATGTCCCATTCCGCCGCCCATTTGTCTACTGGTGTTTCTGTTTTCACTCATGATAATTCCTCCTCTGAAAGTTGTGAAGTTACAATTTCACGATATACTTCACAATTTTTTAAAAGTTCTTTGTGAGTTCCTATACCTGTTATTTCACCATCATCTAAAACTATGATTCTGTCAGCATCCATAACTGTTGCAACTCTTTGAGCTATAATAAGGACTGTGGCATCTTTTACTTCATCTTTTAATGCAGCACGAAGTTTTGCGTCAGTTTTAAAATCAAGTGCTGAAAAACTATCATCAAATATATATATTTCAGGTTTTCTAACTAGAGCACGTGCGATAGATAAACGTTGTTTCTGCCCTCCAGAAACGTTTGTCCCACCTTGAGCAATAACATGTTCATAGCCTTTGTCCATATCATTTATAAAATCTGAAGCTTGTGCTACTGTAGCAGCATGTTTTATTTCTTCAAGGGTAGCATTATTTTTACCATATCTAATATTGTCAGCAATAGTTCCAGAGAAAAGAACAGTTTTTTGAGGAACAAAACCTATTTTTGTTCTTAAGCTTTCCTGACTCATTTCCCTTACATCCAAACCATCAACAAGCACAGAGCCGCTGCTTACATCGTAAAAACGTGGTATTAAGTTTACTAAGGTAGATTTACCTGAACCAGTACCACCGATAATAGCAGTTACTTCACCAGGCTTAGCACTAAATGTGATATTACTTATTGCTGGCTGCTCTGCACCAGGGTATTTAAAGCTAACATCTTTAAATTCAACATGTCCACTTTCTTTATCAGCTAGTACAGCATTTTGTGGATCAACAATATCTGGTGTCATTTCTAATACTTCATTTATTCTTATAGCAGAAGCTTGTGCCCTTGGAATCATTATGAATACCATAGAAAGCATTAAGAAACCAAATAAAATCTGCATTCCATACTGTATAAACGCAATTAATGAACCAATCTGCATGCTGCCTGTATCAATTATATTGGCTCCAAACCAAATAATTGAAATTGTTGTAACGTTCATAATCAGCATCATTACTGGCATTAAAAATGCCATGATCTTATTTACTTTTATTGCATTATCCATAAGATCTGTATTAGCATCATCAAATCTAAGTTTTTCTGTTTCAATACGATTGAAAGCTCGTATTACTCTAATCCCAGTAAGTCCTTCACGTAACACAAGATTTAACTTATCTATTTTTACCTGCATTAATTTAAATAACGGCATAGCGTGTTTTAAAGTTAAAGCAATTATGATTCCAAGTAATGGTACGACTACAGCGAAAATCCAAGTTAATTGAGTATCTTCTCTTAAAGCCATAACAATACCACCAAGGGCTGTTAGTGGAGCGAAAAGCATAATAGAAAAGATCATTACAGTTACTGCCTGAATTTGAGTGACATCATTTGTGGTTCGTGTTATAAGAGTTGCTGTACCAAGCTTATCAAATTCATGTAATGAAAATCCTTCAACTTTAGTAAACAATTTATCACGGATAATCTTAGCAAACCCCACAGCGGTTTTAGATGAGAGGAAAGATGCTAAAACTGAACAGATTACACCGCCAGCTGAGATTAAAAGCATAATTCCTCCTGTTCTAATAATATAATCTATTCCTTTGTAAGAACCACTTATTCCTAAAAAAGAAATAGTTTGAAATACGTCTTTTTGCACTATACCTTTATCAACTATATCTGCCATTAAAGTTGGCAGATATAGATTAGCAAGTACTTGAGTAAAGATTAATAAAAGTATGCCTATTATTTGAAATGTGTATTGTTTTAAAAATCTAAATAATTTAATCATTAACTCATCTCCTAATTTATTATTACGTAATTTTTATTTTTGTTGATCATTTAAGAGTTTTTTTAGTGTGTTTAGGCCTTCAAAGATTTTGTTGAGTTCCTCTTCGCTTCCTTGGCTCATTGCATTTTTTATAGTATTTTCAATATTTGCATGAAAGGATTTATGTATATCTTCAAATTTTGGAGATATACTAACATAAACTACTCTCTTGTCTTCTAAACTTCTTTCTCTTATGACCATTTCTTGTATTTCAAGCCTGTCTATAATTCCTGAAACTGTACTGTTAGATAAGCAAAGGTGATTACTAAGTTCGCTAATTTTCATCTTCTTATATTTACTCAATAGCCCGATAACCATACCCTGGGGTGCAGACATACCTGTTTCACCGATTACCTTCCTCATATTATGCTTAAATAGATGCATTACTTCCTGGAAAAGTCGTGCAACTTCGATGCTTTTACTTGAGTTCTCCATTTTTATCTCATCTCCATATTAAAATTTATTTCGTTTATAAATATTTCGTATTAGAATATTTCGCTTACGAAATATATTTTATTCCTATAAGTGTTCTATGTCAAGATTAATTTAAATGGTAAATTAATCAAAAATCTGTGTTATGAATGTTAAAGAAAGTTTTACATTCATAACGCAGATTTTATTATTTTATTTTTAAATTAGTTTTTCTTTTCATCATATATTAACTGGTATATAATGAAAATAGACTTAGAACACGTGTGCGATTATGATTACAGTAAATAAAAAATAAAATAAAAAAAGAAACCACAGTAAATATACAGATAAGAAAAGGTATTTGAGAATAGGAGAGCACTTGAAATGATAAAGTATTTACAATCAAAAACATTTAAGATGGCTCTATCAGCAACGATAGCAGTAACAATATCAAATTATATAGGATTAAAATTTGGAGTAACTTCAGGTATTATTGCTATACTCAGCATTCAAGAAACAAAAAGGGAAGCTTTTTTTGTTGCAGGCAGAAGAATAATTGCTTCAGCGTTAGCCATACTTTTGTCATTTATACTATACTTATTACTCGGGAATAATCCTCTAATATTTGGATTATTTCTAATTATGTTTATTCCTGCAACAAAGGTTTCAAAGATAGAAGAAGGTATGGTTGTAGGGGCAGTATTATCTACGCATCTTCTATCGAGCACAAATATAGATGCTTCATGGATTATAAATGAAGCACAGTTAACTATAATAGGTATTTCAGTTGCAATGCTGTTTAACTTATATACAGCGTCTTTAGAAGATCAATTTGAAAAAAATAAAGAAAGAATAGAGAATTATTATAGAGCCATGTTATCAGATATGGCAGTAACATTAGTTACTCAGAGTGTGCCAGTATATGAACAGGATATATTATTAAGTGTTGAAGAGTTAGTAAAAAAATCTAAAGAAATGGCTCGGATAATTAATAATAATCACTTATTTAAGAAAAATAATTACTATGTAAGCTATATAGACATGAGAATAATACAGTTAGATGCAATGAAAAGAATGAAAAGACATTTTTCAAGATTTTATATGACTTATGAACAAACAAATATATTATCGAAGTTTACCAATGATGTTGCAATGAGCCTTAAGGAAGATAATGATTGTATTGAACTTATTAATAAATTGAATTCACTTAAAAAAGATTATGCAAATATGGAATTACCAAAAAATAGAGGTGAATTTGAAAATAGAGCATTATTGCTTCAGTTTCTAAATGATTTAGAAGATTTTTTAGTTGTAAAAAAAGAATTTGTAGAATCAGTTCATACAATCAAATAATAAAATTAATATAATATTTGTAACTTTATAATATTTTTTTGGACTATTGGTGCTGGTTCACAAAGTATAGTAGTACTATATAAATATTAGATTAAGTAAATGAAAAAATGTAAAAATGTAGAGTAAGAATATAACTATCCGATTAAGTAAAATTAATTGGATGGTTATATTTTTGTATAGTCAAAATTATGGAATATATAAAAATATATGGGTTTTTATGGAATGGTGTGATATATTATTGTAGTATATAATAATTTTTAAGTAAGCAAAATTATAATTTAAAGGGTGGAGTTATAATATGGTTTCATTTATAGTGATTTTTATTTTAGCCATATTAATGTTTAGTATAGTATGGCTGGATATTAGTAAGAAGATATCATTAGTTAATAGAAATTTTATAAGCATATATCTTATTTTTGTTCCCCATATTATTTTGTTGGGATACTTTTTTATAGTAATCGATGCATTTATTCTGGATAATATAATAGGTAAATGGATTGTTTTAATAGAAATTTTAATTTTTATTTTATATGTTTGGATAAAATTGAATATAGCCCCATATAGTAAAAAGCCATTTGTAAATGTTAGATTAAGGATAATGCTGGGTGGAAGATATCTTGTACTCTATGGACTATATACATCACTTATTCAAACGTTATTATATTTAATTTGGTCAGATGTAATGCAAGGCAGAGATATTCCAAATCATATATTTGTATTAGATATAATTGTAGTGATTCTTAATATACTTACTTTACTTGCAAATGGAATGCTGCGTATCTTATATACATCAAGAAGATTAAATATTGTAATAAGACTAATCGTTGCTTTTATGAGTTTCATTCCCGTAATAAATATTTTTACAATGCTATATGCTTGTCATTTAGTAGCAAGTGAATATGATCATGAATGTTATAAGGTAATAAATAACAATGCTAGGGTTGATTCAGAAGTGTGCAAGACAAGATATCCAATCATATTGGTACATGGGGTTGGCTTTAGAGATTTAAAATATATAAATTATTGGGGGAGAATACCTGGAGAATTAATTCGTAATGGAGCTATAATTTATTATGGTAATCAAGAAGCGTGGGGAACAATTGAATATAACTCAGAAGAAATAAAAAATAAAATTTTTCAGGTTTTGAAAGAAACAAAATCAGAAAAAGTAAATATTATTGCACATTCAAAAGGTGGATTAGATGCAAGGTATATGCTTAGTAAGCTGGATATGGGAAATTATGTTGCATCACTAACAATGATATCATCACCTCATAAAGGGTGTAAATTTGTGGACTTGGCATGCAAAATTCCGGATAAAATTTACAAAGCTATTGCAAGAATGTTTAACAAGTACTACACTTTGTTAGGAGATAAAAAACCTGATTTTTATACAGCAAGCAGGCAGTTCTCAACTTATAATAGTAAAAAATTTAATGAAGAAGTAAAAGATGTGCCGCAAGTGTATTATCAAAGCTATGCTTCAGTAATGAAGAATATGTTTAGCGATTATATATTGACGATACCATATATTTTAGTTAAATTGACCGAAGGAGAAAATGATGGACTTGTGTGTATTGAATCAGCTAAATGGGGAAATTTTAAAGGTGTGTTAAGAAATAAATATAGACGCGGAATTTCCCATGGAGATATTATTGATATGAGAAGAGAAGATTATAAAGAATTTGATGTAATAGAAAAATATGTGGAAATTGTTTCGGAACTAAAAAAGATGGGCTATTAATTAATAATAACATTTAAGGAGAAAAGGTTTCAGCATGTATGATTATCCATTATATAGACCACCTAGTGAGAGTAATAGTCTCATAATACAAGTAACTTTAGGATGTTCCCATAATAAATGCAGCTTTTGCAATATGTATAAGACGAAGAAGTTTACAATAAAATCTTTGAAAGACATTAAATGCGAAATAAATAATTTTAGGCAAATGTATACTTATGTAGAAAAAATATTTTTAGCAGATGGAGATGCTTTAATTATTCCAATAGAAGAATTAAAAGAAATACTAATATATATAAAAAAAGTATTCCCAGAATGAAACAGGGTCACCATGTACGGATCACCTAAATCTATTTTACTTAAAAGCCAAAAAGATTTAATAGAACTTAGAAATCTAGGTTTATCAATGATATACATGGGAGTTGAAAGTGGTGATGATGAAGTTCTAAAAGATATAAATAAAGGAGCAAGTACACAGGAATTACTTAAGGCTTCAAAAATGATTAAGGACGCTAATATTTTATTATCAGTAACTGTTATAGCTGGCATTGGAGGAGTAGAAAATAGTGAAAATCATGCAATTAAAACAGGGGGAATAATGAGCAGAATGGAGCCGGATTATCTGGGGATTTTGACTCTTATGATTGAAAAGGGAACTGCTCTACATAATAAAATCATAAATAAGCAATTTGAAGTGTTAAATGACAAAGAAATACTAAATGAAATCAAATTGCTAATAGAGCATATTAATGTAGAGAAATCACTAGTCTTCAGATGTAATCATGCATCAAATTATATTTCATTAAGAGGAAATTTACCAGAAGATAAGGAAAAGTTAATTAATGAAATTAATTACTATCAACAAATGAATAAGTTAAAGGGAGAAGAACACAGAAGATTATAATTATTTTATAATTTATTTCTTTATTTTAAAAATTTATAATCTACTCCTTTAAAAAGCAAATCATCTAAAATATATGAATTAACATTTATAGATGAATCAATTACTGGTTCTTGCAAATATTTATTCTCGCCTAAATAGTCGTAATCCTTATATACAAAGTCTAAAGAGGAATTGGTATTTGTATTTCTTAAAGCCTGACTAAGATTCATCTCCCAATCAAAAAAATCATTAAGAGATGTATTCTTGATTGCATATGTAGGTTGACTAATCCATCTAATACCATTATATCTTTTTGCTTCATATTCTGAGACTATACCTTTAATTTTTTCTTCTAACCCAATCAAGCCACAGAATTTATTACTAATAATTAGTTCTTTTATGGATCTAAATTTAATATATTCTACAGGGAATGAAATCATCTTAAGAATTTCTAATAAGTCGTTATACAAGCCTTCTTCCATGGACATATAAATAACTTCATTATTTTTAATGCCCTCATACATATAAAAATATATGCTTATAAAGAAATGGTTATTTTTTAAATGATAAAACTTTGAATTAGTTTTTGACTTTAATGTATCATTTAAAGTCCATTGTGTAGAATTATTTACATTTTTACTACAAAAAACACACTTGTAGATTAAGTTATCAAGTAATTGACTTAAGTTAATTACTTCAACATCTAATAAGCTTTGATCTTTCTTTACTATTAACTCTTCCAACCTATTTCTGACTTTTCCAATGTTGTAGTTTAAATTACAATTATCACATGAAAAATCCATAATATCCCATCCTTGAGCAAATACTTATAATTTTTTAATATATTATATCACAGATATATGTAATAAAATGTAATAATGTGTAGTTAGGTTATTACAAATGAAAAAAATTTTTCGTTTGTAATAATTTAAAAATAATATAAATTTTCATATAGGTTGCTTTTCGTGGAATTAACATCTTAAATGTTAATAATTTTAATAAAGGTATTTACAGTTGTTTGTTGAATATATCAAATAGAGGTATAAAAGTAATAATAAGGAGGTTGCTTATAATGAGAAAATTTATTGATTTAAGTATTTCTATAGAAAATAATCTACGTTCTGATCCTGAAGAAATGATACCACATATTAAATACATAAATCATGATACGGGAGCTAAACAAATGGAGATGTTTTTTCCAGGTATCGATACACAAAGAGACTTACCGAATGGAAAGGGCTGGGCGTTAGAGCTTATGACTTTATCTTCGCACTCGGGGACTCATCTTGATGCACCTTGGCATTATCACCCTAAAATGAGTAAAGGAGAAAAAGCACTTACCATTGATGAAATTCCGCTTGAATGGTGTATGGGAAATGGAGTTAAGTTAGATTTTACTCATTTTGATGATGGTTACCTTGTAACAGCTAAAGATATGGAAGAAGCATTTAAAAAAATAGAATATGATGTTAAGCCAGGTGATATTGTTCTGGTCAATACTGGCGCTGATAAATATTGGGGAAGACCAGAATATCTTGTGAAAGGGTGTGGTATTGGAAAAGATGCAACCCTTTGGTTATGTGAAAAAGGTGTACATGTTGTGGGGACTGATGCCTGGAGTTGGGATCGTCCACTAGCGTTGATTGCAAAAGATTTTTCTGAAAATAAAGACTCATCTATAATTTGGGAAGGTCATTTCGCAGGAATAGAGTGCGGATATTGTCATATTGAAAAGCTCACCAATCTTGAAAGTTTACCGTCATATGGATTTACGGTGTGCTGCTTTCCTATAAAAATAAAGGGCGGAAGTGCTGGATGGATAAGGGCCGTAGCAATAATAGACTAAGATTATATAAAAGCTTCAAAATAACCCTATTATAAAGCATGCAGTTATAGGAAGTGTAGTAGATAAATATTAATTTAGTTATATCAACAAGTAGCTTTTAATTAAATAAAAGCTGCTTTTTTACTTTAAATTCATGACGAAAGTGTGAAAAGGTACATGACACATACATAAAGGATTTCAAGTCTAGGAATAATAGAGTTATTATAATAAGAATAATTAGGATATATAAGGAGTGCACAGTATGAATATATTTAATACAAAACTATTTGATAGTGCTATAAGGCTAATTGAAAAATGGTACTATATTATCTTAATTATTATATTAATGGTTGCTTCTTTTAATATATTTTATAACTTGGGAATCGTGCCTATTTATAGTTGGGACGAAGCAAGACATGGGGTTAGTGCTTATGAAATGATTAAAAATAATAACTATATAGTAAACACATATGAATATAAAAATGATTATTGGAACCTAAAACCCCCAATAAGTTATTGGGCTATAATTTTAGGATACAAAATGGCTGGATTTAACGCTCTAGGATTAAGAATTATTTCTGGAGTTGCAGCAATAATAACGATATTAATTATTACAGCTTTTAGCTTATATATGCACGGAAGACTAGCATCGTTGATTTCAGCAATTGTTTTATCTACAACAATACCATTTATTACAGAACATTGTGCAAGAACTGGAGATGCTGATTCAATATACGTATTTTTTTTTACTATAGCAATGATATCTCTTGCATTAATAGAAAAAAATGAAAAATGGCTATATGGTTTTGGACTTTCTTTTGCGTTAGCATTTTTAACAAAAAGTTTGCATTCAGGTAACATTATGGTTATTGGAATAGTTTATTTAATATTCAGCAAAACCTTGTTTAAGTTAAAAATAAAACAAATAATATTGTTAATCCTAACCTGCTGCATTCCTATTTTAATTTGGAGTATTTTAAGATATAAGGAAGATGGCATAGAGTTTTTTAAAACTATTGTTAAGTTCGATTTAGTAGCAAGATCATCAACAGTTTTGGAAGGGCATATTGGCGGATACTGCTATTATATTGAACATTTACAATGGTCATATTTTTATTGGAATTTGATTTTTGTAGGGACCACTATGGCATGTATTGTTCTGCTTTACAGATACAGATATAGATATGCAGAATATAAGATGATCGTAAATCGTATTTTGATTATTGTGCTATGGATTGGAGTTCCCTTTGCATTATATACTGTTGTAAAAACAAAAATTTCGTGGTATGTATTACCGATATTTCCTGCGATGGCATTAAGTATAGGTTCAACATCTAGTCTTCTATTAAAAGAAAAAAATAGAAATATAATTACCCAAATTCTCCTGATAGCTATGATAATAACATCTATATGCAAAAGTGAAGAGGTAATAAAGAGTAGAATTTCTAATCCAGAAAAGGATTTAAATCAAGAATTGATTCAAGATCTAGGAGAATTACCGGAATACAGAAGCTGGATAATATATATAAATCACTACGAGCAAAGTTATTGGTTAAGTAGTGAACTATATGCTGACTTGGCTCCGGTAGAGGGCGGAGCAGAAGGTTTTTTAGAGGATAATCATGATAACACTTTATTATTTATTACAAAAGAAGATGCAAGTGTACTTGGAAAAGAAAAGGATAATTTAAAGGTTGTACTTGAAAATGAATCAGCATATATCTTTTCTAAGTAACTATAGATTAAAAAAGAAATTACCATATTGCAAAAGTATTTCTATTAAATAAATTAGAAATTTAATTTTTATAATTGACAACGATTGTTCTAAGTGGTATTGTTTATTTATTAAGGTATTTATTGTAAAAATGCAATAAATATTATGAAAGGAGAAATGTTTTATGAAAGCAAGTGTAAAGGTGATTGCTGGTTAAAACTAAATATGGGCGAAAATGTGACTTTATAGAGGGATACCCCCTTTGTTTGTTATTCATTTTTGCAGTTATAATAACCTTTCATAAATATACTGACTATTAAGGAAAGTTTTAATTGTATTTAAGTGAAATATAAATTTCAATTAATTAGTTTTATTAATATATCCGTGGATAGCAGCCATTTTTGAGGTTGTGTCTGCGGGATTTTTTTGCCCATTTTTAAGAATAATTAAGCAATCAATGAAAGGATGATATGAAATGAGAAATTCAAAATACGAGAAAAAATATTTGATTAAGGCACATTTAATAAAATGATCAGCTAAGCATAATTGTCTGTTATTTTCTTTCATGTGCCAAATATGGAGGAAATAAATGAATAATAATATAAAAAAATACGGATACAATGATTTCTTTGAAAGACAAGTAGAAAAGCTTGATATAGCTTCAACAGATTTAATACCTGCAAGAGTGATTGAAGTACAGAAAGAGCAGTATAAGATTGCAGCGGAATATGGCGAAAATGATGCAAAATTAAAAGGGTCTCTATTTTATAATGAAAATGTCTATAATGTATACCCCACTGTAGGAGATTTTGTTTTAGTAAAGCATAATCCTCTAGGTGAAGATGTAATATATCACGTTCTTGATAGAAAAAGCAAATTTTCAAGGCTTGATTCTTATAATAAGGTGGAGCAGATTGTAGCTGCTAATTTTGATTGTGTATTTATAATGCTTTCACTAAATAATGATTTTAATGTGAAACGAACAGAAAGGTATTTAGCCGCTGCATGGCAAAGTGGGGCTTCACCAGTGATTATAATGACTAAGAGGGATTTATGTGATGATTATGATTCATATAAAGAAAAAGTTGAGGAAATAGCTCCCTTTGTTCCTATAATAGGGGTGAGTTCAGTGACAGGAGAAGGGTTAGAGGAACTATGGACTTATGCAGAGCCCTCTAAAACTATTGTGTTTTTAGGATCTTCTGGTATAGGAAAATCATCACTTGTTAATGCCCTTTGCGGTGAAAAAATAATGCAAGTAAATACTATTCGTGAAGATGATAGTAAAGGCCGCCATACAACAACTCATAGACAGCTTATAAAGCTTAAAAATCATGCTATGATTATTGATACACCAGGTATGCGTGAACTTGGAATGTGGGATGTATCAGAAGGATTAGATATAGCATTTGATGATATTGAAGAATTAGCTAAAAAATGCAAATTTAAAGACTGCATGCATGATAAGGAGCCTGGGTGTGCTGTGAAAGCGGCCTTAGAAGCCGGAGAATTGTCCAAGAAAAGATGGAATAATTATTTAAAGCTTAAGAAAGAAGCAGAGTTTGCTAAATATAAAGAAAATATGAGCTTACGTTCAAGAGAAAAAGCTCAATGGAAGGGTATCTCTAAATTACAAAAGGAACTGAAAAGGAAATTTTAATATTTCGGTGAAGTGTTAGAATATATATTATATAAAATTATATTTTTATAAATGTAATTAAACTAAAGTAATCCCCTAAGGTTTTATATGCCTAGGGGATTATTATTAATTTTAGGTTAGATATTTTTAAATTATGCTCCCTTATCAATCTTTTCATTCATGGTATTAGTCCATTTACCACATCTATCTCCAAAACAGCCTATTATAGTATCTTCATTTTTTATTCTTACAACTTCACATCTATTGGAGCAGCCTTCACATTCAAAACTACTAGAAATGAAGTTTGAATCTGCTAGATCAAAACCTCTAAAGTTAGTTACACCTGTTTTATCAACTGTTTCTTTAGCAATAATTGCAGCGCCAATGGCACCCATGACATTATAATGTTCAGGTACGTATACTTCGCATCCTAAAGCTTTTTCAAAAGAAACCTTCATTCCTTTATTAGCAGCAACACCGCCTTGAAAGAATATTTTAGGGCATATTTCTTTGCCTTTACCGATATCATTAAGATAATTTCTAACAAGAGCCTCACACAATCCGTTTATTATATCAGCTTCGTTATAGCCAAGCTGTTGCTTATGTATCATATCGGATTCTGCAAAAACCGCACATCTTCCAGCTATTCGAAGTGGAGTTGTTGAATTTAATGCATAATCACCAAACTCTTCTATTGGAATACCTAATCGTTCGGCCTGCCTATCAAGGAAAGAGCCAGTTCCGGCCGCACAAACATTATTCATAGCAAAATCTATGGCAATGCCATCTTTTAATATTATTATTTTAGAATCCTGCCCACCTATTTCTAATATTGTTCTAACGTCTTTATCTATTTCTAATGCTGCACATGCATGAGCTGTAATTTCGTTTTTTACTGCATCTGCGCCAATTATAAATGACGCTATCTGTCTTCCGCTGCCTGTAGTTCCAACAGCATTTATTTCTTCATCTTTATATTTTTTCTTTAGAATTTTGCAACCTTCTTGAATTGCATTTATTGGCTTTCCTTTTGTTCTCAAATATAGTTTTTCAACTACATTCATGCTACTATCTAAAAGAACAATATCAGTACTTACTGAGCCAACATCAACACCTAGATAATACATTTTGTTTTCTCCTTTCTAATAAGTCTAAAAACGCTTCTATCCTTGTAACATATCCACCTTCTCCAGTCATTTCATCAACTACAAGAGTTAAGATAGGGAAATCTTTATCTTTAGATATAGTAGGAAGCATAGCTTTGCATACAATTTCAGGCATGCATCCCATTGGGAATATCTGAATGGCGCCGTCAAATCCTTCTTGTGTAGCCAGTACTGCTTCACCAATACACTCCCTTGCATGGCCGCCAATATATAATGGTAGATATTCTTTGGAGGCTTTCCGTATATCTAATGAATTAATTCCAATAACTGACATGAGTGAGTCTTTTGCCCACCAACTTGGAGTAAGCCTTCTTTGAGTTGAAACCCCGTATTCCATAAGTTTATCTTCAATAAAGAGATTTGAGAATGGCTCTATTATTGTATAAATTTCGCCTATAATAGCTATTTTTAATGGATTCCTATCTTTATATATTTCTATGGAACTAAGACTTTTATCATAGGTATTTAATATTCGTATCATTTCATTTGGATTATTACTATTTGCTGCATCAATTTTGCATTTATTTAGCAATCTTTTACATTCGCCTTTGTTTTTTTCATATCCAGCCAAATAATGCGCTTTTGCCTCGATTTTATCAATAAGATTTAAAACCTTAAATCCGATGCGTAAAGCATTTAATTTTTGAACTGTAGTTTTATTACTATTTGAAGATATAAAGGATATCCTATTTAAAAATTCTTTTAAGCCTATTTCTGAGGGCTTATCTAATACAATAAAATTTAAATTATGACCTAGTTTTTTTAAGATATTGATTTGTAATTCACAATATTCGCCATATCTGCAAGGGCCGCAGCTTCCTGTAATTATTATTGTATCTGCTCCGTTCTCAATTCCTTGAATATAATTTCCCATCATAAGCTTAAATGGTAAACACATGTCCTCAGGTGAATACATGGAACCTATTTCCAAAGATTTCTTGCTGTTGAATTCTGGGATTAGGTAATCTACACCAAGGGCATCAAAAGTAGCCTTGGCAACGAGATATACATTTCCAAGGTGAGGTGTCATAATTTTCATGTTATTGCCTCCTTTCTAACATGTCTACAAAAGCCTCTATTCTAGTATCAAATCCAGATTCTCCAGTATGTTCGTCAACCTTTAATATTAAAAAAGGAAAATCTTTAGTTTTTTCTTTTATTAAGTCTATAACTACAGAATCTATGCCACATGCAAAGGATGATATGTATACTATGCCATCTACTTTTTTGTTTTCTGATAAATATGTTGATACTCCATATGCATTTCTTGCAAAAGTCCAAAAAGGTCTTTTAAATAAATCTTTTGTTTTAAGAAAGATAGAATCTTTATCTATAAATTCTTCTGTTATAATTCCAACGCCAAGCATATTGAATTTTTTTACTAAATTCATATTAATAAAATTATCATAAACATTATAAGGGTGGCCAATTAAGGCTATATTTATGTTATAACCTTCACTTTTTATTCCTATTTGAGACTTATTTTGCTCGTTTAATGCTTCATAATAGGCTCTCTTAATTTTTTTCTTATTATTTGTTATCATGCTTCCAGTAGAAAGCACCCATTTATATAATTTTTCCTTTGATGTTGCATAAATAGGAGCCATAGTAACTTTGGGCATGTTAGGTATACTATTTACAATCATTTCTGGAAGTCCACAAAATTTAGGACAAATAAATTCATGCTCTGAAAGCTGCATAATTCTTGGGATAACGATAATATCGCATTTATCTTTAATAGCCACTACATGGCCATGGAAAATTTTCATTGGTAAACATGCCTCATTTACACAATGTTTTACGCCTGCATCTAAGATTTGTTTATTTGTATCAGGGGATGTAACTATTTCTGCTCCTAGTTCATAAAAGAATTTTTCAAGGAAGCCAGAATATTTATAATTTAATAGTCCTTTAGGAATTCCAACCTTCATATGTAATTCACTCCTATAAAATTTAAGCTCATTTTTGTATTTTTCACATAAATTACAAAATTATTCATGTTAATAAAAAAATTATATTTAAGAAAAAAGCCTTTGGCTTTTCTAAAGAATACTTTTAGAAATTGCCAAAGGCGGTTTTATCTTTAACTTTTCACTTACCACTTATAACTTGTAACTTGTTATTTCTTCTCTGATTTACCGCTAATTTTAGTTTATATACCAATTCCCAGTAGCAACTATCATAGCTAAAAGTTTTAGTGTATTTTCATAAAAGGTACATTTGTTTATTGGTTTTTGTATTAAAGTTTCCCATAGGGAAATAGTCCAATGATCGTGCTCTTTTTCTATAAGAGAACTAACTAGAAAAGGAGCTATAAATGATAAGTTATTTTTTGAACCAAAAGAAGATCCGGGAGGGCCATTAGCTATATAATAGCCAGAGCTTATATTTTCTGGTTTATATGAAGTATTTTTCTTAATCCAATTATTGAGAGTACGCAATTCTTCTGTTACCGGGGTTTTATTTATAATAATATCCATAGAGTAACGCCATGGAATTCTGCAGCTGTTAAAGTAATAATCTCCATCATGAACAGTTTCTAAGATCTTGATTTTAGGTGCTATATAAGTATCGTTATACTTTATGAAAAAATCGGGCATAAGCCCGTTTGATTTACTTTCTTTCTGCATTTGTTTAGAAATTATTGAGTCAATCTTATTAATTACCATTTGCCATTTATGAGTGTTTTGTACATCAAATTTACAAAATTCCCGGATATGATACTTTAAAAAATCTGAACTTCTAGTTACATATTGGAATTTATTAATTTTCGATCCCTTTACCCAATCTCCCAGAGTTAAGATATAATCATTTTCATTTACACAGCTATCCATTAGAGCATTAATTCTTTTGATTGCTTCATTTTTGTAGCTGATTTTATCATTTTCTCCCCAAATTTTATGTGCAAGAAGCAGCCCGTAACTAATGTCCATATCCCCGTCAGTTGCAGAAGAGGTTTCAGCTTCAGAATTAATAATATTGCCATTAGAATCTTTAATTTGTTGCCAGGCCATTAAATTGGGATTATAAAAACTTGGGTAAGATTTTATATAATTATATATTGCTGTAAAGTGAATTTTAGCAGTAAGATCAAATTTACTCATCAGCGGGAATATTATCATACCATAGCCCATTGCCTCTGAGACTGTAACAGCATTTTTAGGAGCAGGCTGATCCAGGGCATAAAATAGATATTCCTTTAGAGTAGGAAAATCATTTGTAGGCCTTAAGTAGCGTATCTTCCAATCATTATAGAAAGATAGTAACTCTAAATTTAAGCTGCTTTGGGAATAGTAATTAACTAATGTGTCATTATAAATTATGGTCACCGCCTTTCTATTAATTTATTTAATAATCAAGATGCATTTACTGATTTAAGGATATTATCTAACATATCATTGGTGAAATCGCCATTACTTATAACAGGTAATTTATTAATAGGGATGTATTTAAGGTAATTTATAATTTCTTCTTGAGCTTCCTTGTTACCTGTAATCAATTCTGCTATATTTTGAAGTATTGGTTCAATAACAGCTCTAGCATTTGGGTTAGTTAAGAATTCACCAATTAGTGTATTTTCAGCATATTTAGGAACTGGTACATAAGCTGATTGAATGTATATATTTTTAGAAAGTATTATATCCCTTGAAGATTTACCAATTAATATTTCATATGGACCACTTTCTACAACCCAAGAGTTTGTTGCTCTATCATAGTAAGAGAAATCTCTTGTGCTAAGATAGAAGGTTACTTCTTTTTCTTCTCCAGGGAAAAGTGGCATTTTTGTAAAAGCTTTCAACTCTTTTTCAGGTCTTGGTGCTGAACTAATTATATTTCTTACATAAAGTTCTACAACCTCTTTACCAAAATATTTGCCAGTATTTTTTACTTTTAGTTTTACTTCAAGAATATCAGTATCCCTTATTACATCTTTGCTTAGTGTTAAGTCACTATAGTTAAAAGTAGTATAAGATAATCCAAAACCAAAAGGAAATTCAACAGGAATTTCTTTCTTATCATAATATCTGTAGCCAACAAAAATGCCTTCTCTATATTCTAGGTGGTTTTCGGGACTAACATTATCTAGGTAAGTAGGGGTGTCGGACAACTTCATGGGAAATGTAGATGACAACTTCCCAGATGGAGTTACTATTCCAAATAAAATATTAGCAATAGCGCTTCCATTTGCTTGACCTGCAAGCCATGCCTCTAAAATAGCATCAGGGTATTTAGACCATGATGAAGTAGTTAGCGGTGAACCATTGTTAAGTACTAAAATAACATTTTTGTGTATTTTGCTAATTTCTTTAATCAGCTTTATTTGATTTTCAGGTAAATTAGCATCTTTGTTATCTTCATTTTCTGCATCGTAGGAGTCAGGAGTCCCTGCAAATATTATAACCACATCAGATTCTTTGGCAACTCTCTTTGCTTCTCTAAGGAGAGTATTATCATCTTCGACTGTATCATCAGAGAAAATATTATATCCTTTTGCATAATTGATTTTGATTGAATTTCCAACTAATTTAGCTATTTCATTATAAGGATTTTCAAGTATCGTAGGGACGACAGAGGAAGTACCAGTGCCTTGATATTTTGGATTCTTTGCATACTCTCCAATTATCGCTATTCTCTTATTTTTTAATCTTTCTCTTTTTAGTGGTAATATGTTATGTCTGTTTTTTAGAAGAACCATGCAATTTTCAGCTGCTTCCCTTGCTAAATCATGGTGTTTCTCTTTATCATAAGTATCATATGAATTTTGATTTTGAGCAATTCTAAATACTATATTTATTATATATTCCACAGCCTTATTTAAGACTGCTGGATCTAAAGCACCATTTAGAATAGCTTCAACAATTGCTTTACTATTAATGTATGAATTAGGTAATTCTAAATTTAAGCCTGCCATCAAGGAGTCTATTATCGAATCTATACCATACCAGTTTGATAGCACTAATCCATCAAAATTCCATTGATTCCTCAAAAGATCAGTTAAGAAAAGTTTATTTTCTGCACAAGGCATTCCATTTATATTATTGTGAGCAGCCATAACTGCAAAGGGATGTCCTTTTTTTACGGCTATTTCAAAATTATATAAATAGATTTCGTTTAATGGTTGATCACCAATAATATTATTAATATTTTGTCTGTGGTATTCTTGATTGCTTCCGGCATAATCTTTTATACAGGCACCTACACCTTCACTTTGAAGTCCTTGAATAAAAGATGCAGAAATTTCCCCACTTAGTACAGGATCTTCTGAAAAGTATTGGAAGTTTCTCCCGCTTAAGGGAGAGC
This sequence comes from Bacillota bacterium, assembly GCA_021781745.1. Lineage (GTDB taxonomy): Bacteria > Bacillota > Clostridia > Clostridiales > Clostridiaceae > Clostridium. Next base: position 74,404 of record JAJXWH010000008.1, read on the forward strand.
GTTGAATATTCATAGAAGGTCCTAAAAGTAGATTTACATTTTCTGCTACGCATTCTTCTGCAATAGCTTTACCAACAGCATAAGCTAAGTCTACATCCCAAGATGATGATAAAGCAGAAGGTGTAGGAAAACACGTTGAAGGAATAATGTCAGATAGGGTAGCAGATCTTTTTACAAGACCATTTGAGCCATAAGCTAAGGTTAATGAAGGAATCCCAAGTCTTTCTATATCTTGAGTTTCCCAAGTATTTTTGCATGAGCACATCGATGCTTTTTCTTCAAGTGTCAATTGGTTGATAATATTTCTTATATCCACTCAAATATCACCTTGTCTTTCTTAATAGTATTTATTTATAATTTACAATTAAACTTCAACATAATTAAAAATTAATGCCATTATTATATTATTTAAAAGAAACAATATATATTACCTATGTTGATTATAAATTACAATTAAATTAATATCAGTGGTTAAAAAGAACCTGATAATATTTAACGATTTAAAATTTTAGGTATTTTCTTTTTTTTATAAGTTATTGTATTATGAAATATAGGAAATATTATTTTGTCTAGGGGGAAACATGGAGAGAAAAGCAGTTTTTTTTGATATTGATGGAACTTTATATAACAATAAAATAGGTGTACCAGAAAGTGCAGCTCAGGGAATTAAAGAATTAAAAGATAATGGACATTATGCATTTATATCAACAGGAAGAGCACGGGCAATGATTCCACAGGATTTAATAGATTTAGGTTTTGATGGAGTATTAGCAGCTTGCGGTGCTTATGTGGAATATAAAGGAGATGTCATTTATAATATTGATTTAGAAAAAGAAATAGCTAATAGTGCAATTAACGCATTAAGAAAGCATAACGTACTTTGTGTATTGGAAGGACAGGATTATTTATACATGGATGAGGATGATTTTTCTCAAGGGGGATTATTTTCTGTGGCAAAATTTAAAGAAAAGCATGGGGATAAAATAAAACCAATTACTGGAGAAGAGTATCACATTAATAAAATCACTTGCAGAGTTACCAAGGATAGTAATTTTGAGGAGGCATTTAAAGCTATTGAAAACGAGTTTGATTGTATATATCACAATACAGAATTTATTGAGTTAGTTCCTAAAGGATTTACAAAGGTAAAAGGAATAGAAGCAATAATAAAACATTTGGGTGTATATATTGATAATACATATGCATTTGGAGATAGTTTAAATGACATTGATATGCTTAAGTATGTGAAATATGGAATTGCTATGGGTAATAGCAATCCAGAAGTTCTTAAAATTGTGCAATATAGAACAGATACTATTGAGAATGGTGGAATTTATAAAGGATTAAAACAATTTAAATTAATATAATAATGAATCAAATACTTAAATTAAGAAGGCTGCTAAAATTAAATTTGTTGAGTAGTATTTTAGTTTACACAAATTTAAATCATATATAATTCAGTAAAAATTACTTAATTTTACTTTGTTAAGTATAAAGTAAATTAAGTATATTATATAAGTAAGTGCAGAAGACTATATTATAATTCAAAAGTTTAAGTAGAAGAAAAGATTATCAATTAATAAAATACTTTGGTATAGAATAAGGGAAAATTATTTCTTTTTTTTTATTTAAGATATATAATTATCTATAGATAATTATTATCTTTAAAAAGTGATTATTGAAAATCAAAGGAGGAATTATATGAAAGTTATTGTAATAGGATGTACCCATGCAGGAACAGCTGCTATTGTTAATTTAAGAGAATTGTATCCGGAAAGTGAAGTTATAGTATATGAAAGAAATGATAATATTTCATTTTTATCTTGCGGAATAGCTCTAAGTATTGGTGGAGTTGTTACTGAAACGGAAAAATTATTCTATAATTCTCCAGAGCATTTAAGTGCTTTAGGAGTTACAACAAAAATGAAGCATGATGTTTTAGATATAAATTTTGATAATAAAACTATAAAAGTGAAAAACTTAACAAGCAACGAAGTATTTGAAGATAATTACGACAGACTTGTGTTAACATTAGGCTCTTGGCCAATAGTTCCAAAGTTTGAAGGCGGAGATTTAGACAATATTCTATTATGTAAGAATTATAATCATGCAAAAGAAATTGAGGCTAGAGGCTGCGATGCAAAAAACGTAGTTGTAATAGGTGCGGGATATATTGGAGTAGAACTTGCTGAAGCCTTTAAAATGAAAGATAAGAATGTAACTTTAATTGATGCTGAAGAAAGAATAATGTCAAAATATTTAGACAAAGAATTCACAGATATTGCGGAAGAACAATTTAAGGAACATGGAATTAATCTAGCATTAGGAGAAAAAGTTAAGTTATTCAAGGGACAAGATGGTAAAGTTTCTCATGTGGTAACTGAGAATAGTGAATATGAAGCAGATTTGGTTATACTTTGTATTGGATTTGCACCAGCAACTGCCCTTGTAAAAGGAAAATTAGAGACCTTGGAAAATGGTGCGATTATGATTGATGAATACATGAGAACAAGTAAAGAAGATGTATTTGCGGCAGGAGACTGCTGTGTTGTAAAATATAATCCTGCCGATGATACAAGGTATATACCACTAGCTACTAATGCGGTTAGAATGGGGACATTAATTGCACATAATATAGTTGAGCCTAAACTTAAATATATGGGAACGCAAGGTACATCAGGAATTAAAATATATAAAAAATGTATAGCATCTACAGGGTTAACTGAAGAAGTTGCAAGGAATACTACATCATTTAATATAGATTCAGTTTCAGTAACTGATAACTATAGACCTGAATTTATGCCTACTTTTGAAGAAGCATTATTAAAGTTAGTGTATGATAAAGACAGCAAAAGAATATTAGGTGGTCAAATAATTTCAAATTTAGATTTAACACAATTTATGAATACATTATCAGTAGTAATTCAAAATAGAATGACGGTGGAAGAGCTTGCTATGACAGATTTCTTCTTCCAGCCACATTTTAATAAACCATGGAGTTTATTAAATATAGCTGCACTTCAAGCATTAAAAAATTAATTAATGTAAAAATTACCTGACCACACACATTATTGTGGTCAGGTAATAAAAATCTAATTTCAGCTGTTATTTTCTAAAATTTTAATATTTTTTCCTATTATTTTAATACCTTTTTTAATATCATCATCTTTGACTCTCCCAAAGCCGATTCTAAAAGTGTCACTGCCTTTTTGGACGATTTTATTATGATTAGCAAATTCGGTCATAGCTTCATTTACTATCTCCGAATCAAAATTTCCATAAAATATGTCACCAGGCATAAATAATACATTATCTTTATAACAAAGATCTAGAAGTTCGCGGGCATTTATATTATTTTTCAGTTTTACAAACACATGAAGACCACCTTCACCAGTTATATATTCATAAGGAATATATTTTTCAATCATTTCTAAGACAAGGTTATATTTATCTCTATAATACTTTCGTACATTTTTAACATGTCTGCTAAAAGCACCGCTTTTTAAATAATAATAAAATACACTTTGATCTAAAAAAGAAGAATGAATATTTTTTCCTCTCTTTACGCTTTCTAAAACATCTATAAGTTTTTCATCTCCAAATATCCATCCAATTCGAAGTCCTGGGAATAATATTTTAGAAAGGCTTCCAATATAGATAACTCCATTACCTCTCCCACATAGTGAGGCAATAGGGTCAATAGGAGAACTTGAGTATAATAGTTCTTCATTAAAACCGTCTTCTATTATTGGAACAGAGTATTTTCTAAAAAGTTTGTATATTTCTTTTCTTCTTTCAGTTTTAGTTACAATCCCTGTAGGATTATTATATGAAGGAATTAAATATCCAAACCTTGGATTATATTTGCTTAAGGCATTCTCCAAGGAGTCTAAATCCAGTCCTTCCTTATCCATTTTCACTTGAACAACTTTAAGCCCATAGGCTTTCATAATCTTTAGAGCTGTATTATGAGTTGGTTCTTCGCATAATATAATGTCTCCTTTTTTAGTTAAGGAACTAATAACTATATCGAAGGCTTCGGTAAATCCGTTTGTAATGAGGATGTCTTTATTAATAGTATTAACACGTTTTTCTTCAATATAATTTAAAAAATAATTTATTAAAGGCTTATAACCTTTTGCATATCCATAATTAAGTAAATTAGATTCCTCATAATTCCAAGCATCCAAAAGAGCTCTTTTAAAATCATCGAGATTAAATAAATGACTTTCTGGAGAGATGGACTTAAAAGATATCATACTTTTTTTGTATGGTAATTCATTTTTTATAATATCAAATTTTTTTAGAGTATCTCCGTAATCGTTGATAATACTTAAATAATCTACATTATATTCATAACTTTCATTTTCACTTTCAATAGAGATGAAAGTACCTATGCCTCTTTTGGTAGTTATTACACCCATGCTTTCAAGCTCTTCATAAGCTGAAATTACAGAATTTCTACTTATATTCAAAAATTTACTCACTTCTCTTGTGGAAGGCAGTTTACTATCTTTTTTTAATTCTCCATTTTTAATTCCTAGCTTAATATGTCTTTCGATTTGAATGTAAATAGGTTCATCTTTATTTAACACAAGATTGGAAAATACCAATACTAAATCACCTCTTTAGCATAAAATAAGTTTTATTAAGATTACATTAATTGATGATATTTAGGTATATCACCATCAATTTGAGTAATAGTAATTAGATATTTATAATATTAATACTCAATAGAATTATCATACAACTTATTTTAAATCAACTCAATAAAATGGTTTTAGTCTGTATATTTATCGTTATCTTAATAAAAGGATGTATATTCTCTAATAATATTAATTATTTTTTGTGAATCTCTTATTAACAACAAATTGGTATTAATGTATAATAAATAATGAGAATGAATTTATAAGTAGAGTAGTCTTGATTAAAATAAAATAGGAGGAGTAATTTATGAAGGGGACAGTTGTTTCAACTTGGATGAGAACTAATAGTAAACTATTCGGAAACTCAGTTGTTAATGATGCAATGGATAATGTTGGCTGGGGAAGCAACAAAATATTTTCACCTATTGAGAATGTTAACGATGATGAGGTTAAAAAAGTAATATCATATATAGCTCAAAAGCAAAACATGGGGGTAGGTGAGTTATGGAGATTAATTGGGCAGGATAATATAAAAACTTTTAGTCATGACTATCCTGCATTTTTCAAACATGATAATGTTTATTCTTTTTTTAAGTCAATGTTTGATGTACATATAGTAATGACAAAGAAATTTTCAGGAGCGAAGCCACCTTTAGTATTAATTGAACCTATTTCAAATAGAGAAGCTATATTTAGTTATAATTCTTCTAGAGGAATGTTTGACTATTTTCTTGGGATGTTAAATGGGTCATGCGAGCATTTTAACGAGAAAGTAGAGGTAAAAGAGGTTTTAAGAACTGATACAGAATTAAAATTAAAACTCACTTTTGATAAAGATATATATTATAATAAGAAATATTTCTTTAATAGATTATTTTCATTAGGATTTATTAAGGATTTTGGAGCTAAAATAGGATTATTTACATTTGTATTGTCAGCGGTGGTACTAGTACCTATGTTAGGTATGGACAATATTATTAAGAGTATTATTGGAAGCATTGCAGCTGGCTTTGGAGCTTTCATAGGAGCTTCTCTAATGATGTCTCCTTTAAATCAAATAAAAGAAGAAATAAATAGAATTATTAATAATCAATATAATATTGATGGTAGCATTGCAACAAACGACTTTTTTGAGGAAATATTTAAACTCCTTAAAGAGCACAAGAAAGTTATACAAGCGGATTTTGTAGGATTTAAGGGTGTTACAGATGAAATGAGTACTTTTGTAGATACTATTAATAAAATATCAGATACTATGAATCATACATCTAATGAAATAAGTGGTGTTGTTGAACAAGTAGCAGAAGGTGCTATTACTCAAGCACAAAATACAGATAGTGCAGTGCAAGCACTTAATGGAAATATTCAAGCATTAAGGAACATAGTTGAAAATGAAAATTTAAATAAGCTAGAACTTGAAGCGGCAATGTATAAAATAAATAATAGTTATGAAAATGTAGATAACTCAAGCAAAAACATTTTAACTTCTCTAGAAAAATTTGAAGATGTTAAGGTTAAAGGAACACACCTTGAAGAGAGAGCTAGAGGTATAACGCAAATTATTTCAATCGTTTCAGGAATATCGGAACAAACTAATTTATTAGCATTAAATGCGTCTATTGAAGCAGCAAGAGCTGGTGAACAAGGTCGAGGTTTTGCTGTTGTAGCTGAATCAATTAGGAAATTAGCTGAACAATCTAAAGATGCAGTTTTAGAAATTAACTCTAATTTAGAGCAATTTGTAAAAGAAATAAAATTACTAGTAGGTCAAATTGATAATCAATATGATATATTAGCAAAAGAGACTGACAGCTTAAAAACAGTTAGAGATATAAGCTTTGAAGCCAATCAGTCTGTACAAAGTGTAGCTGGTTCTATGATAGAAACTATAAATAAGTTAAATACAGAAGCTGATTCAATCTCTAATATTTATGATGGTATTGAATCTTTAGCTGCAATTGCAGAAGAAAATTCAGCATCATCAGAAGAAGTAAGTGCTAGCGTAATAAATTACACAAATGAAATTAAAAAACTAATAGAAAACATATATGACTTTAAAGGCATAACTGAATCCTTTAAAAATGATTTAGAAAAGTATAATATTTAGCTTACGTATAGATAAACAACATGTAAACTAGACTTATGTGGTAGCTTACCGAAATAATAAATATTTTTGTAACCACAAGGGTCATAATATTACGAAAAACTATGAAAATATCGCTGAAGGCTCTAAGTTACAAGTTGCACTCACTTTAGCATGCTCCCGCTTTCAGCGTGACAAGCTAAAGTGAGACAACTTACAACTAAGAGCCTTTAACAGCTCATTTTCAAATGTTTTCTGCATAAAAATATTTATTATTTCTAGTTAAGATATCCACATGAAGATTTAGTAAATATGTAAGTATGTTCATATAATAAGTCCAATTATAATGTAGTATATCTATATAGATATACTACATGTTAACTTGATTAATGTGATAGCTTACCGAAATCATAAATATTTTTATAACCTCAAGGGTCACAATCTTACGAAAAGCTAAATTGGAGTAACCTTCCTTTTAGTGCTTTTAATATATAATTTTAAATAAGTTACTCACAAATATGCATCGCAGAAATGGATTTGTATAATATTTACAACATGGAATATAATTGTATAGAATATTTAATTTAGTGTGTAATTGATTTGGAGATATATTATGTATTTAACAAATAGTGTTGCTAAAAAAGGCATAAATGATTTTACATTAAAGATAATTGCATTAATTTTAATGACTGTTGACCATATACATCAATTTTTTTCATCAAATGGAATTCCAATCTGGTTCACATGGATTGGAAGATTGTCAGCGCCACTTTTCTTCTTTACAATGGCTGAAGGTTTTTTTCATACAAGAAATAGAGTGACCTATGCTAAAAGATTGTACTTTTTCTCTGTAGTAATGTCTTTAGGTAAACTTATTGCTTGGGAAATATCATTAAGTGATAGGTCTTTTCCTATAGTATATAATAATATTTTTGAAACTTTCTTTTTGGTAACCTTTAACATATTAATATTTAAATTTTTAATGGATAGAAATAAAGAATTCTATAAAAAAGTTTTTGTAATATTTATTGTGATAGTATGTGAAATTATTTTGCCAATAGGCGCTTATAAATTTGTAAGTTCAAAGATAATATCTAAATTTATATTATCTTTTTTACCTTGTCCTTTATTATGTGAAGGAAATTTTATTTTTGTGGCTCTTGGAATTACGTTTTTTTATTTAAGAGATAATCGTAAGGAAATGATGTTGATTTATTTGATTTTTTCACTATCTTTTTTACCATATTTAAATTTTTCATTTAAGGAAGCGTTTTATCACAATTATCAATGGATGATGATTTTTGCAGCTCCACTAATGATGCTTTATAATGGAAAAAAGGGGTGTGGATTAAAGTATTTATTTTATTTGTATTATCCAGTTCACATTTTCATATTTTTCTTTATTGTTGGATTAATAACTTGATTTTTAATATTATTGTGTGGAGGGTAAATCAGCTAAACATTTTGAATAAGGATTTGTTTAAATTTTAGAGTAAGAAAAACAGTGGCTTTATAGCACTATTTAGTTATATAGGTTTAAAGAGGTAGATATTATATCTATCTCTTTTTTGCATATATTAAAAAAATTTGGAAAAAAGTATTGATTTTATATATCAGAGTGATATAATTCTAAATATAACATATCAGAGTGATATATATCAGAAGATAATAATGATTAAAAATAAATCATATAAAATTAAAAAATGTTGAAGGTGAATTAAGAAGGAGGAATTAAAATGAAAGTTTTAGCTTTAAATGGAAGTCCAAGAGGAGAAGCAGGAAATACAGAAGTCATGTTAAAGCCATTTCTTGAAGGATGCAAGGAGGAAGGGGCAGAAGTAGAAACTATTTATCTTAAGGAAAAAAATATAAAACATTGCTGCGGATGTTTTTCCTGCTGGACAAAAACTCCTGGAAAGTGTGTGCATAAGGATGACATGGAGGAATTATTAAGTAAAGTATCACAAGCAGATATAATAGTTTATGCAACTCCATTATATTATTATACGGTTACTGGCATCATGAAAGATTTTATGGATCGTATGCTTCCGCTAAATAATAGGGAGATAATTAAAGTTAAAGATAAGTATACTCATCCAAGACGTTATGAAAAAAAATCACCTACTAAGAGTGTATTAATTTCAAATTGTGGTTTCCCGGGAAATTATAATTTTTCAGGTCTTGTTGAAACATTTAAGGTTTTAGCAAAGGAAAATTTAGCAGGAGTTATTACATGCGGCCAGGGAGGAATGTTTAGTGAAATTAATAAACACGATGCTCTAAAAGAAATATTTACACCATTTATATCAGCACTAAAAGACGCAGGGCGCGAGATTGTAAGTATTGGATTTATATCAGAAAAAATTCAGGCAGAACTTGCAAAAGATATAATTGACCCTGAAATTTATATGAAAAATGCTAATTTAAGTTGGAAATAAGGTTTAAAAAATATAGTTGCCCTTGTATAAGGATAAAAAGCAAGGGCTTATGGAGGAGAGTAATTATGGAAAAATCAATTAGTAAATCAAATAAACAATATTCAGTATTAAAAAATATATTAAACAAAGACTTTGTAATGAGTGCAATTATTCCTATAATAATTTTTTCAATCTTTGATAAAAATGGAATGACACTTGATGGAATAATATTATCTGGAGTTTGGAGTATTGGTATAGTTGGCTTAAATTTTATAAAAGAGCATAAGATTAATGCACTTGCAGTAATGGGAGCATCTTTTTCAGGTATTGGAGTTATAGGAACTATTATTTCTAATAATCCTACATTTTATTTAATATCTCCAATTGTACAGGATATTTTAATTGCAATAATTTTCTTAGGTTCTTTATTTTGCAAAAGATCACTAGTTCAAATAATTGCTGAACAAAGTTATTTAAGTAACATTCCAGAAGATTTTAAGAAACAACCCAAATATGCAGCAGCTTGGAGAATAGTTACTTTATCATGGGGAATTTTAAATATTAGTCAGGCAGTAATAAGAACGATTCTATTATTTTCAGTATCAATGAGTTCATATTATGCAATAAGTACTGTTTACTGCAATATTTCCAGTCCTGTTCTTATAGCATTCTCAATATTATTTCCTAGATGGTATTGGAGTAAAAAAGATATATAAAATTATAGTAGTTAAAAAAGTTGGAAAAATATATTGACTAAATATATCAGAGGTGAATAAAATGGCAAAAGTAAATAAAACAAAGTACGCACTTTTAGGAATATTAGATAATATGTCAGGATCAGGCTACGATATAAAAAAAGTTTGTGATTCATCTATTGGTCACTTTTGGAATGAGAATTATGGTCATATATATCCTGTGCTTCAAAAAATGGAGCAAGAAGGATTAATAACTAAGGAAGTAAAACAAACTGAAGGAAGGCCAGCAAAAAATATATATTCTATTACGCCAAAAGGAAAAGAAGAATTAAGTAAGTGGCTTGTTCTTCCCGTAGACAAAGAGCCGCTTAGATCGGAACTTTTACTAAAAATATTTTTATCAAAAGACGTACCCGTAGAAACAATTATTAAAAGAATTCAAGATATAAAGGAAGAGTCTGAAAGAAATCTAATTAAATACTCAGAAATAGATAATTTTTTAAGATCAGATAAAATTAAAGCAGATAAGAAGAGTAAAGCACTATGGCTTATTACTAGCAATTACGGAAGGATTGGTGAAGAAGCTCAAATAAAATGGTGTGAAGAAACAATTAGATCATTAGAAGAAATAAAAGATTTATAAGAGGTATTAATAGGAGGTTATTATGGAAAAAGTATCAAACAGTTCAAATAAAAAATATCCAGTATTGAAGAATATATTTAATAAAGATTTTATTGTAAGTGCAATTATTCCAGTTTTAATGTTTTCAGTTTTAGATAAGTATGGAATGACTCTTAATGGAATAATATTATCTGGTGCGTGGAGTATTGGAGTAGTATTAATTGATTATATAAAGCAACACAAAGTTAATGCTCTTGCAACAATGAGTGCTGTTTTTTCAGGAGTTGGAATAATAGGAAGCGTTATATCAAAAAATCCTAGTTTTTATTTCGTGGCACCTATTATTCAGGATTTATTAATTGCATTAATTTTCTTTGGCTCATTATTTTGTGAGAAAACATTGATTGAGATAATAGTTGAACAAAGTTATTTAAAAAATGTTTCTGAAGAAGTAAAAAAACAACCTAAATATAAATCTGTATGGAGAATAATAACAATCGCGTGGACAATTTTAAATATTGCTCAAGCTGCATTAAGAGTTGTTCTTCTTAAGAATGTATCTATGAGTTCATATTATGCACTAAGTACATTTTATTCTAACATTTCTACAACGATGCTTATTGCATTCTCTATAATGTTTCCAAAGTGGTATTGGAAAAATAAAAAATAAAACTCTACAAAAAAGAAAGCATAAACTTAAGGTAAGTTCTGTGCTTTCTTTTATATTATAGTGTATATAATGAGATTTAGAAAGATGATTTAATACTTATAAAGTGGCTAAGTGTACAAATGCTAATATTTATTAATTCATAAGATATATATATAATTTTGGTGCCCATTTTGTGCATAAAATATACATACAATTTAAAAGATTAGGTTATTATATGAATGTATCTTAACTATTATAGTGCTAATTTATTTATCGAAGTCCATATTGTTTTGTGATAGGATCCATAAAAATTGGTAATTTAGGTGGAAAGAAAGTAAAAAGTGTAAAGCAGAGTATTATTAACAAACCTATTAGTGAAGAGATATAATAGTCAAAAATAGTTATTTCCATATACTTATAAAGGTGAAGTGATAAACACTGAGCTATAAAAAGACCTAAGAATAACGAAAAGATATCAAGAAATAATGAATGTATTCCAAGAGCACCGGTGTAAGTATAGTAAAAACAAGTTATAACAATAGCGCTAACAATGACGGAAATAACACAGCAAATGCTCCATTTATAATAGTTAATCTTATTTTGAAACAATAGGAAACCTGCTATGTACCAAATGAAAGTGGGGTAGGTAGAAAGTTTTAAGTGCTCCCAAATACTTTCGTTAACCGGGGTAAAAATTCCAACGATAATTGATTTGCCACTCCACTCAAATGCAAAATGAAATAGTGAACCAAGTAAAAACATAATTGGAATACCAATTAGAAACCAAGATTCAGGAGTTACAAGAATATTTCTCATAATAAGTAAACCTCCAAATTTAATATATTAAGAAACAAAAAAATATATAATAAATATATGAAGTATATAAATAATTTAGGACTTAACGTTCTAGTATAAAAATTTATATTTTAAACTAATTGTAGGTAAAACAAAGCAGCAAATTAAGAATAAATACTCTACACTAGGTTAAAATAAACTACTCATTTTTTATGGGTAGTTTTTATTTTTAATAAAATTGATAGAATATTTTTAAAATATAGATAACGGATCAAGTGTTAATTTGTAAGGGATTAAAGGTATTGTTAAACAAAACACAAAGTATTCTTAATTTACTAAATGTATTTTAAAGTTACTAAATATTTTAAATTTTCAGACAAAATGATATTATCTAGTTACACCAAACAACAACAATAAAATATTAAATATCAAATGTAAATGTTTAGATATAGAGGAGATGTTTTAAATGAATTATTTTGAAGAAAGCCTAAAATTACATGAAGAAAAACAAGGAAAGATTTCAATAGAGTCTAAAGTTAAAGTTGAAACAAGAGAGGATCTAAGCCTTGCATATACACCAGGAGTTGCAGAACCTTGCTGGAAAATTCATGAAGATCAAGAAAACGTCTACAAGTATACTTCGAAGGGAAATTTAGTAGCAGTAGTTACGGATGGTTCAGCAGTTCTCGGACTTGGAGATATAGGGCCAATGGCAGGAATGCCTGTAATGGAAGGTAAAGCAATATTATTTAAAGAATTTGCAAATGTAGATGCGTTTCCTATACTGGTAGATTCCAAGGATGTAGATGAAATAGTTAATGCAGTTAGACTAATAGCACCAACTTTTGGCGGAATAAATTTAGAAGATATTGGGGCACCAAGATGCTTTGAAGTTGAAGAAAAACTTAAGAAGTTAATTGATATTCCTGTATTCCATGACGACCAACATGGAACAGCAATAGTAACTCTAGCAGGTGTTTTAAATGCATTAAAAGTAGTTGATAAGAAAATTGAAGATATAAAAGTAGTTGTAAATGGAGCAGGAGCTGCGGGAACTGCGATAGCTAAACTTCTATTATCTTCAGGGGTAAAAAAATTAATTGCTTGTGACAGATCAGGGATTTTATATAGAGGAATGGAAAATATTGATTCGTCTAAACAAGCATTAGCAGAAATAACAAATCCAGATAATATCAAGGGTAATCTTTCAGATGCTTTAGTTGGTGCAGACTTATTTATTGGAGTATCTGCACCAGGAGTATTAAGACCTGAAATGGTCAAAGCAATGAATAAGGATTCAATAATTTTTGCTATGGCGAATCCAACCCCGGAAATAATGCCAGATGAAGCAAAAGTAGCAGGTGCTAGGGTTGTAGGAACAGGACGTTCTGATTTCCCGAATCAAGTAAATAATGTTTTGGCTTTTCCAGGAATATTTAGAGGAGCTTTAGATGTTAGAGCAAGAGAGATAAATGAAGAAATGAAAATTGCTGCAGCTTATGCAATAGCTAATTATATTAAAGATGAAGATTTAAATGAAGATAACGTAATTCCAAGTTCATTAGATAAAAATGTAGCTGCAAAAGTAGCAGAAGCAATTGCAAAAGCTGCAAGAGAAAGTGGGGTTGCAAGAAAATAAGAGATAATATTTTGAAGATTTGAAATATTAGCTGAGTTTGTACATGAGTCTAATTAGTCAGGTTTAATATTTTTAGAGCATATACAAACTGAGATTAAGAATTATAGAGTAATAATTTGACTAAATAATAAAAACTTATTATGTATTCTATGTAAAGGTTTAAAGATTAAAAATAGAAATTTTAGGAGGTATAAATATGCAAATCCCAATAAAGAAAACACTTGATAAAATTCCAGGCGGTATGATGGTTGTTCCACTATTTTTAGGAGTACTAGTTAATACATTTTTTCCACAATTTTTAAAGATTGGTGGGTTTACAACTGGATTATTTGGACCAGCAGCATCAACACCAATTTTAGCTTGTTTTATGTTTTTGATTGGTTCACAAATTAACTTTAAATTAGCACCAAAGGCATTAAAAAAAGGTGCAATATTAGTAACAGGAAAATTTATAGTAGGTGCTGGTATTGGTATAATAGCAGGTAAAGTTTTTGGGCCTGCTGGTGTATTGGGTTTATCACCACTAGCAATCCTTGCAGCATTAACAAATTGTAATGGCGGATTATACGCTTCTCTTGCTTCACAATATGGTGATGAAACAGATGTAGGTGCTTACGCTTTATTATCTTTAAAAGACGGTCCATTTTTTACATTAGTTGCATTGGGAGCATCAGGACTTGCTCAAATTCCTTTCATGTCACTTGTAGCTGTATTAGTGCCAATAATAATAGGTATGATTTTGGGAAATATTGATAATGATATGAGGAAATTTCTTGGAAGCAGCAAATTATTATTAATCCCATTCTTTTCATTTCCATTAGGATCAGGTATGAATCTTTCAACTATTATAACAGCTGGAGGTCCTGGTATCTTATTAGGTTTAATAGCTAGTTTAACTGGAATAGGAGCTTTCATACTTCTAAAATTATTTAGGGAAGAGCCTATAATTGGACTAGCAACAGGATCAACTGCAGGAAATGCAGTAGCGACACCAGTTGCTGTTGCAGCAGCAGATCCAACATTAGCTGCTATAGCAACAATTGCTACTGCTCAAGTTGCAGCTGCATGTGTAGTATCTGCTATCGTTTGTCCATTCATTGTATCTTATGTATTCAAATTACTTCGAAATAGTAAAGCAAAAAAGTTAAACAGTGAAGTTGCCGCATAAAAAATTACTAGAGAAACTTTAATATAGTAATAAAAATAATTTCTATTCAAAACTTAACACTGTATAAAAAATGGATAATCACCTGTTGAATTAATAGGTGATTGTCCTGATTTTTATATATTTTTGGGATAATAATATAGATATGAAAGAAATGATTTAGTTGTTAGTAGATACGGTCTTTTAAGCAAATACTTAGGGGAATTTATTTTGTAATAATTAATTCTTTGTATATAATTAAGATAAATCTAATGAATTAAAATATATAGCTAAATAAAGGGTGATAAAATGAAATTAAAAGGAAAAATAATATCCTTTGTAATAATTATTCTTATAATTTCTATTGGAAGCATAACTATACTTTCATTTATTGAAATGAAAAATTTATTAAGAGATCAAATAGATAAAAATATGTTAAACATAGCTGATTCCGTTGCATCAACTTATGAAGTTAAAGAATGTTTAATGGGGAGTAAAAATATCTCTGATGAATTATTAAATAATGAAGTGGAGAAAGCTCGAATAAAGACAAATGTGGAATATATAGTGGTTATGGATATGAATGGAAAAAGATATTCTCATCCGGATAAAAGTAAAATTGGTGAAAAGTTTGTTGGGGGAGATGAAGAAAGGGTATTAAAAACTGGAGAACAGTATATCTCGATGGCAAGTGGTAGTCTTGGGTCAGCTGTAAGAGCTTTTGTACCTGTTTATGATGATAATAATAAGCAGATAGGGGCAGTAGCAGTTGGGATGTTATATAATAAATTTGATAATGAAGTATACACAAAAATGTATAAGTTTATACCTATTGTATTAATGGGGCTAATTTTAGGGGTTTCAGGTGCTATAGCTCTTTCCTATGATATAAAAAAAGCTATATTTGGTCTTGAACCTGAAGAAATAGCTTTAAATCTAAAGCAAAAAGAAATTGTAATTGAAAACATAAAAGAAGGTATAATTGCTTTAGATATTAGTGGATGCATAACATTGTTTAATGAGAGGGCCGGTAAAATTTTAAAACTAACTCAGGAAGATATAGGAAAACCAATCACTAATTTTACATATGAAAGTATGGTTCAAATGGTACTAAACAGTGGAAAGTCAATGGAAAATATAGAAATAAAAGTGCGCCCAGGCTTAAATATTATGTGTAAATATAGTATTATCCGGGGACTTAAAAATAAAATCTTAGGTTTAGTTGTAACTTTTGAGGACTTAACTGAAGTACGTAAAATGGCAGAAGAACTAACTGGTATACGTAAAATGACTTGGTCGCTTAGGGCTCAAAATCACGAATTTATGAATAAATTACACACAATTTCTGGACTTATTCAATTGGAAGAATATGATGAAGTAAATAAATTTATTAATACTATAGTTGAAAGTAAAAAGAGTATAACAACTATAATATCCGATAAAATTAAGAATGTATCATTAGCAGCACTAATATTATCAAAATATAGTAAATGTGAAGAAGAAAGGATTAATTTAATTATAGATGATACTTCGAAGATTACTAAGCTCCCTAAGTTTATGACATCTGAAGAACTTGTATCTGTAGTTGGAAATTTAATAGACAATTCTATAGATGCAGTTAAAAATGACGGCACTGGTGAAATATATATGAAAATACTTGAAGAGGAGGAAAAAGTGAAAATAACTGTAAAAGATAATGGACCAGGTATTAGTGAGGACATGAGAAATTATATTTATAACATGGGAACTACAAGTAAAGAAGGGGAACGAGGCTTTGGCATGCATATAGTTAAAAAGATTATTGACGAAGCTGAAGGAACAATTAATTTTAAAGTAAACAATGGCACTGAATGGAGTGTAACTATACCTATGGAAAGGAGCTATGCGCATGATTAAAACTATGATTGTTGAAGATGATCCGATGGTTAGGCAAATAAACTCTAAATTTTTAGATAAAGTTGAAGGTTTTATGTTAGAGAAGGCTGTTAGCAATCTTTCAGAGGCAAAAGAGATTTTAGAAAATAATACTATTGATTTAATTTTACTAGATGTTTTTCTTCCAAATGAAAATGGTATAGATTTATTGAAGTGGTTAAGAAAAAATGAAATATCATCAGATGTAATATTAATTACAGCAGATAAGAGTATAGATAGAGTAAAGGATGCTTTTCGATATGGAGTTGTAGACTATTTAATAAAACCTTTTACATTTGAAAGGTTTAATGAAGCTCTTAGCATTTTTAAAGAGAGAATAAATAGTTTTAAAAGTAATGAAACAATTGAGCAGGTTGAGCTTGATAAGCTTATTTTATCCAGTAAAAACAAAGAAGGTAATGAAGAAGAATTAAAATTAAACCTTGAAAAGGGTTTTAACAAGTATACTTATAACTCAATAGTAACGGAACTTGACAATATTAAAGATGAGTATTTTACTACAGAAGAATTATCTGAAAAGTTAGGTATAGCAAAAGTTACGGTTAGAAAATATCTTGATTATATGAGTAAGCAAGGTCAATTAGAAAAGATTATTGAGTATGGGAAAGTTGGAAGGCCATTATATAAATATAAATTAAAATAGATCAATAAAAATGATTAAATATGTCACTGGGACTTGCGTTTAAAATGTGTTATGCTATATAACATAAAATCTAAGAAACGGAAGAGAGTCATAAAATATTTAGGAGAGTGAAAGTTATGGAGAATTTTCAAAAGTATAAGAGAATGTATTTTATGCCGCCAGTGGTGACATACGATTGGGTAAAGAAAGATCATATAGATAAGGCGCCTAGATGGTGTAGTGTTGACTTGCGTGATGGAAATCAAGCATTAATTGAACCTATGAGCTTAGAAGAAAAATTAGAGTTCTTTAAGATGTTGATAGAAATAGGATTTAAGGAAATTGAGGTTGGATTTCCAGCTGCTTCTGAAACAGAATATCAATTTTTAAGAACATTGATTGAGAAGGATATGATTCCAGCTGATGTTTCAATTCAAGTGTTAACCCAAGCAAGAAAGCACATTATAGAAAAAACATTTGAAGCAGTAAAAGGTGCACCACATGCCATAATTCATTTATACAATTCTACATCTGTTGCTCAAAGAGAGCAGGTATTTGGTAAATCTAAAGATGAAATTAAAAAACTTGCAGTTGATGGAGCTAAGCTTTTGAAAAAAATTGCAGAGAAAGAGAAAGGCAACTATTCATTTCAATATAGTCCAGAAAGTTTTCCAGGAACTGAAGTAGATTATGCGCTAGAGGTGTGTAATGCTGTTTTGGATGTTTGGAAACCTACAAAAGAAAAGAAAGCAATTATTAATATTCCAACTACAGTTGAAAATGCTATGCCTCATGTGTTTGCCTGTCAAGTCGAATATATTCATAAGAATTTGAAATTTAGAGATGCTGTAACTTTATGCTTACATCCACATAATGATAGAGGGTCAGGGGTAAGTGATGCAGAACTTGGTATACTTGCAGGAGCAGATAGAGTAGAGGGAACTCTATTTGGTAATGGTGAGAGGACAGGAAATTTGGATATTATTACAGTTGCTATGAATCTTTATTCCCATGGGGTAGATCCAAAGCTTAATTTAAGAAATATGTCTGAAATATGTGATGTTTACGAAAGATTGACGAGGATGCAGGTAGGCATGCGTCAACCATATGCCGGTGAATTAGTATTTACAGCTTTTTCGGGTTCTCATCAGGATGCTATTTCAAAGGGAATGAAATGGCGTGAAAATAATTCGGATGATTATTGGGAGGTACCTTATTTGCCAATCGATCCTATGGATGTTGGACGTCAATATGATTCCGATGTAATACGTATTAATAGTCAATCTGGTAAAGGTGGGGTTGATTATATATTGCAAAAGAATTTTGGTATTTCACTTCCAAAGCAAATGAGGGAAGCATTTGGATATACAGTTAAAGATGTATCTGATAAAGCTCATAAAGAATTAACTCCTGAGGTGATTTATAAGATTTTAGAAGAAAAATATATTCGTAATTCACATGTATTTCAAATTCCAGAATGTCACTTTAGACAGGGAACAAAAATCACAGCTGACACCACAATTTGCCACGGTGGGAAAACACAATGTGTGACATCACAAGGAAATGGAAGGTTAGATGCAGTAAGCAATGCCATTAAGGAATATTTTAAAGTTGACTATGAGTTAGATGTTTATGAAGAGCATTCATTATCTAGTGGTTCGTCTTCAAAAGCAGTTACTTATGTGGGAATAAAATGTAATGATAAGCATTATTGGGGAGTAGGAATAGAAGACGATATTATAAATTCCTCTATAGCAGCTTTAGCAGTAGCAGTTAATCAATTAGATGAAATTAAGAATATGAAGAGATCTGATGAAAGAATGACTGAAGTATTGCATTACATTCAATCTAATTATAAAACAGTTACATTAGAAAAACTTTCAGAAAAGTTTTTTTTATCTAAGCCATATTTATCAAAATATATTAAGGAAAGTACTAATAGTACATTTGGGGATATTGTTAAGCAAATTAGAATGGATAAAGCAAAGAACCTGCTAAAAGGAAGTGGCATGACCGTAGAGAACATAGCGGAGCAGGTAGGCTATGAAAATGTCGAGCACTTTATAAGATTATTTAAAAAAGCTCATGGAGTAACACCTGTAGAATTCAGAAATAATATTCCAAAGCAAAAGGACAAATAATAATATAATAAATTCTTGGTACAAAGAATATAAAGGATAGCACAATAGGAAGGTTATCCTTTTTTCTTTGAATAAAAATAAAGTAAAATACTATAATGTCATAGATTAAAATGTAAATATTATTTTTTTATGATGAACTGCCTTGTTCGTCCCATCATGTAAGCAAGTTTTATTATGTTCCTTTCTTCTTTTGTCATTTCTCTATTGTAAATTTTTTCGAATTCATTTACCAGGGAGGATATATCAATTTTTTCTTTAGGTTTTGATATCCTTTTTGATGGAGCAGGAGTGTATAACATAGGTTTCATACTATTATTATAGATAATCTTAAAAATTTCTGCAGTATAAGCAGCATCATTAAAAGCATCATGAAACTCATTTTCCATTGGTAAATTTAAAAATTCTATTGTATTTCTTAATCCAATCCTTGACTTATTAGGAGCATTAAAATACTTTGAAGCATACTTTTGAACATCTATGTATTTATAGTTCGTTAAATCAGGCAGATTATAATATTTTATATTTCTAATAAGTTCCTTAATGTCAGCCATTCCCCAAACACATAGTATAACTTCTTCGCACCCAATAAACTCTACAAAATCTTCATAAACCTCGATAAAATTTTTGCATGAAATAATCTTATCAAGTGTTATTCTTGTCAAGCTTTCTATATATGGATGAATGGATTTATACAAAGTTGGTTTGATTAGTGCATCAAAAGAGGATACTGTTTCAAAGTTCTCATTAAGTTTTACTGCTCCAATTTGAATAATTTCAAAAGGCATATCTGCGCTTGAATCTTTTTTGGATTTGGCAGTGGTACTACTTACTTCCGATAAACTATTAATTTTTTGGTTAAATTCTAAATCATATACAATATAATACATATATTCACCTGCTTTAATTAAAGGATTAGGATTATTGGAACTTAAATTTAATCTATCTTAATTATATTATTACCAAGAGAAAAAGTAATTATATTTATTATTAAATAAATAGTAATATTAACTCTTCTGCAAAAGTAATTATAATATAGAATAAGTAATTTGGAGAAGTATAATATATGGGTAAATTAAAAAAGAATAGCAGAGCTCAAAGTGATAATATAATACAAATAAATAAGAAAAAATGCATAGGATGTACAGCATGCGCATTTACATGCGCTAAGGAAACTAAGGTAGCTATATTAAAAGAAGTTAATAATGGTAGAAAAACGGTGGATCCTAAACAAGGATCTTTTGGAGATAGCGGATGTATTTATTGTGGACAATGTGCAATAGCTTGCCCTACGGAAGCCATGAGTATAAGAAATGATGTGGAATTAGTAAAAGAAGCTTTAAATAGTGGAAAATACTTAGTATTAATTTCATCTCCTTCAGTTAAAGCAACGTTGGGGGAGCAATTTAATCTGCCGATAGGTACTTACGTTGGAGGGAAGATAGCTCCTTCAGCTAAAAAATTGGGATTTCAAAATGTATTTGATACTGAATTTGGAGCTGATATGGCAACTGTGGAAGAAAGTACTGAACTGATAAAGAGAATTGCCAATAAAGAAAGACTTCCTATGTTCACATCATGTTGCTCAGCTTGGATTAGATACGCAGAACATTTTCATCCAGAAGTATTACAATATATTTCAACTTCAAAATCTCCTCAGCAGATGATGGGAACAAGTATAAAAACATATTTTGCTGATACCTATAATATTTTACCCAATAATATAGTTACTGTGTCTATTAATTCGTGTGCAGCAAAAAAATATGAAGCAGAGAGAGAGGAAATGGGGAGAAAAAACTACAAGGATGTTGATATAGTATTGACTACTAATGAATATGCTGAAATTTTGAAGGAAAAAGGTATAGATATTACAGCGATACCTAATGAGCAAACAAATCCTTTTATGAGTGAACATACCGGGGCGGCAGATATTTTTGGTATAAGTGGAGGTGTAATGAACTCTATACTTAGAACAGCTGCAAATTATTTAAATAGTGACATATCAGAAGTGAACCGTATGCAATTTAACAAAGTTTTTGGGTATGATAATATCAAAGAAGCTAATATTTCCTTGGGAGGACAAAAATATAAAGTTGCAGTAATAAATGGATTAAGAGAAATAGATGAATTTTTAAATAGTGGAAAGTGGAAGGATTATCTGTATATTGAAGTTATGGCTTGCCACGGTGGGTGTGTAAATGGAAGTGGAGCACCAAGAATCGAAAAAAAATCTGACATTAATGAAAATCTATGTATTACCTGTGGTACGTGCATTGAAAATTGTCCAGTTAATGCTATTCAATATAATGCAAGTGGAAGAGCCGAAGTACAAAAAGAAAAATGTGTTGGATGTAAGCTATGCAGCAATATTTGCAGGGCTAATGCAATAAAAATTCAGTCATATGATAAAGCAACAAATGACTTAATTGAAAAAGACTATATAAAATCTAGATCAGGTGTTTTGAGTGATATTGATATAAAATCCATAAAAAGAGTTTCAGATGAAAATGAAAGGATTCAGAATATGTATAAAAATTATATTGGGGAACCTGATGGAGTAAAAGCAAATGAGCTCCTTCATACGAGTTATTATGATAAATCCGCTCACCTTCAAAATAGACTTGATAAGAAAAGAAAAAAGCATTAAAATAAAATTTGGTTTAATTATTTGAAGTTTAGTTAAGATATGAATGGTTTATTGAATAAGCTTAAAGGGAAAAATAAAATTACTAAAATACAAATAATAAAATATAGTGGAGGTGGATTAAATATGGAGGAGATTTTAGAATATGAAATAAAGTACCCAAGTTTAGATATAATGAGATTAATTAAAGATAGAAAGTTATTTGATTATGAAATGATACATGCGCATGTTAAAGAATATCAAAAGGGATTTAAAGTTAAAGTTGTAAGTAAGACTTATAAGAGTGGAACAAATTTTACTTATGTTAAAATAAATAATAAAGATGAACTTAAAGAGTATAAGGGAAATTTAATTGGAATGATTGAAGAATACAATGAAAAGTATAATGAAAAGATAACCTTAGAGGATATTAAGCAATAATTCAAGATAATGATATTGTTATGAACTTTCTTGAATTTTAGTAATATATGTTATAGTGTTAAAAATATAAATTTAAAAATGGCTTTATATACTTTTGACAGAAGAGGAACATAAAGTTATTATATCCTATATAAAGATAGATTATTCTAAAATGTATAATCTATCTTTTTTATTTTTTTAAAATCTCTAGAGTTAATATATCCAGCATACTACATTTGAAAACTATATTCATAATTCTATAAAAAAACATGGTATAGTTTATTAATTAAAGATATTGAATGTAAAAAGAAAGTGAGATAAAAATGAAACTCAATGGAAGGGAAAAAGGAATAGTATTATATTGTATTAATAAAATAGCTGAATTTCTCGCGGCTAGAGATATTGATAGTTTGGATAGCAGTGAACTGGAAAAAGAACATGGAATTAAAAAGGTAGATATTTTGGTTTTATTAGGAAACTCTATTCCATACACCATAGAATGCGCTGTTCAGGCGATTAATAATAAGTTATGCGATAAAATTTTAATTAGTGGAGGAATAGGTCACTCTACAGAACTTTTAAGGAAGCAAATTAGAAATAATAATAATTTTAATTGTATTGATGTAGATAATAAAGCTGAAGCTGATATATTTTTTGAAATTATGACTAAGTTTTATAATATCGAACCAAATAAAATAATTGTAGAAAATAAATCTACTAATTGTGGAGATAATGCCTTAAAGGCAGTAGAATTGCTAGAGGAATTAAATATTAATTATAGTTCATTACTTTTGATTCAAGACCCTACTATGCAGCTTAGGACTTATGCATCATTTTTGAAATATATTGATTATAAAAAAACTAAAATCATAAACTATGCTCCTTTTATTCCGATAATTAACAATGATTTAAGATTAATTAATAGCGATGTTGATGGAATTTGGAGTGAGGAAAGATATTTTCAACTAATTATGGGCGAAATACCGAGATTAAAAGATGATGAATATGGATATGGTCCTAAGGGAAAAAACTTTATTGCTCATATTGATATTCCAGTAGAAATTGAGAAATGTTATAAGGCATTGAGAACATTAAACTTAAACGATGAGTTTTATAAAAGATGTTAGCTTTTTTTAATTGGCGAATAAAAAATTAATTATAATATAAATAATTCGCTGAAAAATGTGGTAATGAAGGGAAAATGATATTATAATGTATGTAATAAAATATTAGAATGTGGACTATTTAATTTTCAGGAGGTTGTATGACGGAAACGGTATTGCTTGCTTTTCTATTGGCTAAAAAAAAAGGATATAAAATAAAGCCATTGTTTAAATCATGGACTATTTATCCTTTGATTATATTCCAAATGATCTATTTAATTGAACAAACTATAATTTTCTCCGGAAATTACGAATATGTTGGAGTTATAAGAAGACTAGAACCTATTTATTTAAGTCTCCACTTATTGTTAATACTTAAGTATGAAATATATATAAGCTCTATAATAGGATCAGGTTTTGTACTTTTAGGTAGTCTATTAAATGGTATTGCTATGAAAGCCAATGGAGGATTTATGCCTGTATATCCTACCGTATCCTACTTAACAGGCTATACAAACCCCAATGTATTCAAAATAGTAAAGGATATCCATATACTAGGCAATTCACAAACAAAGCTTAAGATATTAACTGATTTTATAGATTTAGGGTATAGTGTTTTCAGCATTGGGGATGTATCTATAAGAGTTTTTGTATTTATTATAATTTACTATTCCATAAAGAAAATTAATACTTTACAATCAAAGGAGGAAAGTTATGCTAAGATTAACGATATTTGAATACATAGTTAGAGCGATTCCTGAAGCATTTATATTTATTTTTGCGGGGTATATATTGTCTAATAATAAAATTAATATAGCTAGATATATAATATCAAGCTTATTATATGCTACTTGTGTATATATTATACGAATGTTACCTATAAACTACGGTGTAAATACTATATTAGCAATTATTATACAAACAATAATTTTAAATAATATAAACAAATTTGATTTAATACAAGCGGTAAAATCATCAATATTAACTACTATATGTTTATTTATTCTTGAAATGTTAAATGTAATAGTCTTAAATTATGCTTTTGGGGATAAGTTAAGTGAAGTAATGTTAAATCCGATTTTAAAAGTAGTATATAGTTTGCCGTCATTAATATGTTTTGCGGTTATAATTATTTGTTATCATTATAGTAAAAAAGGAAAGATTAAAGATGTTCAGCGTTGAAAAAATATGTGAGAAAATATCAAAAAATATTGCTAAAGAATTAAATTTTGATGATGACAAAAGAGATATAGTGAACTATGGGATATTTGCTTTTATTCAAACGGGAATTTGCATAGCTATGGTAATAATATTTGGGTTAATATTCAATGTTACTATTGAGGCTCTAATTATATCATTTATCATAAGTATATTAAGAAAAAGTTCTGGTGGAGTACACGCATCTTCACCTGGAAGATGTGCAATAATAGGTACTATAATTTGTGTTGGTTTGGCTATGATATCAAAAAAAATATATATTGATTTTTTCTTAAATATTTTTTGGGGGAGCATTGTATTTGTTTGGTCATATTACATTGTATATAAATTAGCACCAGTTGATAGTATAGCAAAACCTATTAAAACTATTGAAAAGAAAACTAGACTAAAGAAAAATTCTATTAAAATCTTAACAGTTTATTTGATTATTGTAATAATAAATAGCATTAGTTATTTTTACATAAGAAATATTATCTTTTTGACTTTCTCAATGTGCATTTATATGGGGTCATTATGGCAAGTTTTCACTTTGACAAGGGCGGGACATGCTCTTTTTGAGCATCTAAAGATATAGCTTGAAAGTATTAAATTATATTCTAAGAAGGAGGTGATAGAAGTGAAAAAAAGAATTTTAATGAGCATTGCTGTACTAGCAACTATGATGGCTTCAGTAATAGCAACATCTGCATGCTACTTTGCAACTTATCAGCCAGAAGAGCCTAAATGCTTAAGAGAAGAATAATTTATTAACATGAGACCAATCTTAATGGTCTCATTATATTTAATATGAGGTATGTCACATGAAAAGCGTAAGGAATAACAGACAAAAACAAATAAGTGATATAGTATCTATTGTAAAATTATCATCACTATTGCTTATAGGAATCATTTTATGCAAAGAATTTATTAAAAGGGATAATGTGGTAATATGGGATCCTGAGTATTATTATACACTTATATGTATATTTATGCCACTAATGATAATAAGCTTAGTTTATTTTATATGGATATTTTCGACTAAGAATAGAGTAGAAAATAGATATAGCAAAGTATTCAATAAAATTGAGATAATTTTTTTTATACTTACTTTTACTATGATTATTTTTAAGTTTGGGGCTAATCAAAGTCAGTATAAATTCCTATATTTGTTTATAATAATAACAATAACAATACAATCGGGAATGAAACAGGGGCTTATTATATCATGTATCTCATCTCTAATTATATTATCGATGGATATTTTGATGCAGCCTAACTTGATAGTGAATAGCTATTTTGAAAATGATTTAATTTTGTCAGGGATATTTATTTTAACCGCATGGCCTTTAGGATTTTATGTTAAGATCGAAGGGGAGCATATTAAGGTACTAGAGGAACTAGTAAATATTGATGGACTTACTGAATTATATAATCACAGATATTTTTGTGATACATTAATGGAGAAAGTTAAGAGTGGAGAAAGGAATAATAAGCCTGTGTCCATGATTTTTTTAGATATAGATTATTTTAAACAATATAATGATACCCATGGACATCAGCAAGGGGACTATGTTCTTAAAAAAATAGGTGAAACTATTAAATCAAGTATACGAAGTGAAGACATAGCGGCAAGGTATGGTGGAGAGGAATTTGCAATATTATTGCCGGATACAAGTGAGGAACAGGCGTTAAGTATAGCAGAAAAATTAAGAGAAAAAATAGAATGTAAATATTTCGAAGGCGAAGAGACTCAGCCTGGAAATAAAATTACTGCATCAATAGGGGTATCTGTTTATCCAGATAAAGCTAAAAATGATGTGGAGTTAATAAAAAGTGCCGATGATGCTCTATATAGGGCAAAGTTTTTTAATAAAAATAGAGTTGAGGCTTACACATCAATTCTAGATGAAATCAAAAAGAATATAGATGAAAAAGATATTGAGCTTGTTGCATCCATTAAAACTTTAATCAGCGTTATAAATGCTAAGGATAAATATACTTATGGACATGTTGAGAGAGTTGTAAGCTACTGCAGGATTATTGCTGATAAACTTAAACTGAACAAAAAGAGCAGGGAAATTTTAATATATGGTGCTTACATGCATGACATAGGTAAAATTAATATTAGTAAAGAAATACTTCTAAAAAAGATGAAGCTTACTAGTGAAGAATGGGAAGAGTTGAAACAGCATCCTGTTAACGGCGTGGAAATTATTCAATCTGTGGAATCCCTGCAAGATATAAGTCCGCTAATCCTATATCATCATGAAAGATATGATGGTAATGGTTATCCAAGCGGATTAAAAGGTGAGGCAATACCGTATCTAGCAAGAGTTCTTACAGTTGTAGACAGCTTCGATGCAATGACATCAAATAGACCATATAATAACAGGAAAACTTGTGAAGAGGGCTTAATAGAAATTGAAAGATGTGCAGGAACACAATTTGATCCAGAGATTGCAAAGGCCTTTATTGAAGCTATTAAAAGTGACTCTGGATTTGTTCTTGAATAGTATGTGTATAACGAGTAGCAAGAAAAATTATTTTTGCATCTTGAAAAAATCACAGTTTCATTAGAAAATTAATAATCTGTATAATTTAGAGGATGGGTGTTGAAAATAGTTAGTAAAGAGGATATATTAAGAAGTGATAAAAAGATAAAAGTATAATATATCTAAAACTATTAAAAAATATGCAGTTTGAGGTGGGAGTTAGTTTGGAAGAGAATAATAAAATTAAAAAAAAAGGAACAGAGAAAAGTAATTTTTTTAAAGAATGGGTAATTCCAATACTTAGTGCGTTAGTAATAGTGTTTCTATTAAGGCAATTTGTATTTTTTAATGTATATGTTCCTACGGGATCAATGATTCCAACAATAAATAAAGATGATAAAGTATTAGTAACTAGGATATATAATTATGGGAACCTTAAGAGAGGAGATATAATTGTATTTTATTCTGATGAACTTGGTGAGACATTGATAAAGAGGTTAATAGGATTACCAGGGGATAAGATAGAAATAAGAAATGGCGAAGTATCTGTAAATGGTGAAAAATTAAACCAGGATTATGTAAAAAATAAAGACCAATATAATGGAAATTTTGAAGTGCCGGAGGGCAAATACTTCTTCCTAGGAGACAATAGGCCGATATCATTGGATGCGCGATATTGGAAAGATCATTATATAGATAAGTCAAAAATTGAAGGAAAAGCTCAATTCGTATTTTATCCTTTTAATGACTTTGGAAAACTAAAATAATGTGATTGTTAAAAATACATTGGTAACACAATATTGGTTAGCTTTTAGGTAAAAACTAACCAATATTGTGTTATTTTAATAAAATTT
This sequence comes from Bacillota bacterium, assembly GCA_021781745.1. GTDB lineage: Bacteria > Bacillota > Clostridia > Clostridiales > Clostridiaceae > Clostridium. The sequence goes on from JAJXWH010000008.1 coordinate 102,478, forward strand.
ATTTAGCGTTTATATATTAATTATGATATTACTGTAGGAGAAGAGCAAAGACGTAGTAATAGATAAAAAAGCCACAAATATTGTAAAAAATGACGGAATTACAGTTAAAAATAAAAAAATGCAGATAAAAAAGTAAAATATATAGATTATTTTGTCACATTATGTTATTATATATACATACACAGAAAACAAATCCCAAGAATCTCAATAACTCATAATCTCATAATCTTATATCATTAATGCAGTCAAGTATTTGGCTGCATTTTTTATTGTAATTAGTAATTAAGGAGTAGCCTTTATGGCAAGTATTTCATATTATTTAATATAAAATAAGAAAGAAGGGTACTCTTAATGCTAGAAACAATTATTAAGCCGATTGAAAAAGTAATATCAAGCAGATTAGAAAAAACTGGACTAAAAAAAGAAATGTTAAAACATCCTAATTACGTAACAAAAGCTAAAGAAATATGGGATATGATTGATGAAGATTTTGGAATCTCAAACACAATAGAAAATATGTTAAAGCTAAAAATGGATAAATTTGATCAAACGTTGATTTCAAAATTTCCTGAATTGACACAAAAAGATATTACTGAATTAAAGGAAAATATAATTGGTGAGATTAGTGCGGGAAAAGATGCACTATTAAATCAGGTATATGGCATAAAACAATTGCAAGACATTAATGCTAAATTAAAGGAAGAAAATGAAAAACTTAAAGATCAATTAAGTCAAATTCAAGCAGCATTACCTTCAATCTATAATAAAGATGGAAAGTAAAAGAAGTTTTGATAGAGTTTTAAGAGTAGCCTTTATGGCTGCTCTTTCACGTTATGTAATATTAAATTTTTGGAAACGTGTAATAAATGATTGTATTTAATTTTTCTAATTATCAAATATGGTTATAATATTTGATGGTTAAATATTATATTATAACTATTTTTTATACTCATAATAAGGCATTTCGATTACAACACCAGTTTCATTAAATTTATAATTGGTATTATCAAGAGGATTTTTATTATAAACTAAATTCATTCCAATTTTATAAAGTGCTTCAGCCATAGCTGGAGCATCTTGAACGACTGTTCCAGTCATTATTCCCCTTTTAATTAATGCCCTTGCCTCTGGTATGGCGTTAGCGCCAACTACTGGAATTGTTTTTGAGGGATCGCCTGTGTTATAGCCATATTTTTGTAAAGCTTCAATGGCACCTATAGCCATTGTATCATCATTAGCTATTACTGATTCAATTTTTGTACTAAAACGTAAAAATATTTGTTCAAAGTCAACTTTTGTAGACTCTTTGTTATCACCTGAAGTAACTTGTGCAATTTCTTGGGTCTTTATACCGGCATCCCTGATTGTTGAAACTGAATATTTAGTTCGCGCAGAAGTTAAAGTGTTATTACTTTTACTTGTTATCATAACATATTGAAGAGTATTATCTTTATTTTTATCAATCAGTGCTTTATTATTAGTCCATTCGTTAACAATAATTTTTCCTTGCAACATACCAGATTGTGCTGCATCTGTTGCAATGACGAGAGCTTTTGGATAAGATTTAATAGAATCTGTCACTACTGGAGCTATATTAAATAAAATTACAGGAACATTTTTTTGCTTAACTTTATTAATTAATGAATCTACTGTATTTGTATTAATATCAACTAAATTTGCTAACATTAAATCAAAATTAGTTTCAAAAATTGAAGTCATAGTTTCATTTTGTATGTCTTGATTTCCTTTACCGTCAAAGAAAAAAAACTCAACTTTTCCGCTATTTTCCTTTTGGATATTTTCTAAACTTTGTCGAACTAAAGAAATATAAGCATCGTCAAAGGATGATATAAGGACAACAACTCTAATAGTTTTTCCAGGAACAGTTTGGGCACTTGTACATATACTATTTCTAGTACTACCTATAAATGTGATAGAAAATAAAACTAAAATTATAATCAAGATTAATGTTTTTCTAAATATTTTCATTGTAATTCTCCTTTAATATACTTGAAAGAATTCGAATAGTTAATTTTATGTTCTCTTTCTAGATAAATTTTATTCTAAAATTTATCTAGAAACTAAAATAAATTGTTTTAGTTCATATGTAGATAATAAAGGGAAAATAAATTATGTTAATAAAAAAAGGTATTAAACAGAAGAATTGTTTTATACCTTTTTTATTAACATAAGTGATATAATTAGTCCCAATATAGGGAAAAATGAAATATATGTTATATATTTTTTATTATTTTGTACTAAAAGCATTACATCAGCAATATACATAGATTGGCATAAGTTTAATTTTAAATTTAAAATTAAAAAAATTAATTATTTAACCTTATCTTAAAATTTAATAAATAATATGTGGTATAATATTACTTATTATTTAAGATAGTATTAAGTAGTATATTTACTACATCAACTTAGGAGGGAAACTATCAATATTATGATTATTATAACAAATATTATCATTGTAATTTTTTTAGTATTTATGAATGGTTTTTTTGTAGCAACAGAATTTGCAATGGTAAAGGTAAGAAAATCTAGGATAGAAACCTTATCTCTTGAAGGAGATAAAAATGCTATACATACTTTAAAAGTTGTTACAGACTTAAATGCGTATTTATCTGCTTGTCAACTAGGAATAACTCTAGCTTCTTTAGGGTTAGGTTGGGTTGGAGAGCCAACGCTCGCAGATATGTTAAGACCATTAATTAATTTATTTAATCTACCAGAAATTACGTTACACTCAATTGCAGTTGTTTTAGGATTTTCTATCATAACTGGACTTCATATTGTTCTTGGAGAATTAGTACCTAAATCATTAGCAATTATAAATACAGAAAAAATAGCTTTGTATACAGCTTTGCCACTTATAGCATTTTATAAGCTGACTTATCCAATAATGTGGACTTTTAATCATAGTACAAATTTAGTATTAAAGATATTTGGAATTTCACAGATTGATGAGCAGGAGGCTGCTCATACAGATGAGGAAATAAAACTTTTAGTGGAAGATAGCTATAAGCATGGGTTAATAGATCAAACAGAATTGACTTTTGTAGATAATATATTTGATTTTTCTGAGAAAACAGTAAGAGAAATTATGATACCTCGAACTGATATGGCATGTATTTTTATTGAGGACACTTTTGATGAAATTGTGGAGTTTGTTTTAGAAGAACAATTAACAAGATATCCAGTATGTAGAGATAGTAAAGACAATGTTATTGGGTTTATTCATATTAAGGACTTATTTAAGCTTAAATTTGAAAGTAATGAAAATATAGAAGGAATTATTAGAGAAATAAAGTTTGTTCCTGAATCATTATCAATAAGTGAATTATTTAAAACTTTTAAAGAAGAAAAGGCTCAAATGGCAATAATTATTGATGAATTTGGTGGAACATCAGGACTTGTAACTACTGAGGATATATTAGAAGAAATAGTTGGAGAAATTCAAGATGAATTTGACGATGATGGTGAGGAAGATATAAGGGAAACCGAAAACGGTAGCTATGTTGTAGATGGAAAAGTTCTTCTTGATGATATTAACGAATTATTAGAAATAGACATCGAAGATGAAAATATAGATACTATTGGAGGGTGGGTATATTTTCAGCTAGGATCATATCCGAAAGTAAAGGAAAAAGTTATCTATAAAAATTATGAATTTATAATTTTAAAATGTGATAGAAAGAGAATAAGTAAAGTATTAATAAAAAAGATAAGTGAATAATATTATTAATGGCCCTTTTAGTTTAGAATTTAAATTAATAAACTAAAAAGGACCATGATTGAAAATTTAATATTTTATTTAAGTCAAATGCTTACTAATGTATTTTTGGCATTTGTCTTTAATTTTATCTGCTTTATCTGGATATTTGTCATAGTCATTTAGATTTCGTAATACTGATAATACAATCATATCAACTACATTAAAACCTAGAAAGACCATAGAATTTCTAATATGTTCAAAGTAAGATTCAAATAACTTTTCATCAGGTGAGGCTTGTGTAAAAACTAAAATCAGTTTCTTATCTTTAATATCAGAAGGTCTATCAAAATGATAAAACGGATAAAGTCGTTCCATAAATAATTTAGTTTGTGAAGAAACTTGCCACATATATATTGGTGAGCTAAGAATTACTAGATCAGATTCTAAAATCTTTTTAGAAATTATGGTCATATCATCTTCAATTATACATTGATTATCATTGGTTTTGCAGTTATAACAAGATTTGCAATTTGCAATTTTTAGATTACAAAGCTGGATTAATTCAACAGTATGGTTGTTTTTATTAAAAATATCTAAGCAAGTACTTAGTACATGATAGTTATTACCAAACGGCCGTCCACTACCATTTACTGCAATTATATTCATAAGTATACCTCCGTGTATCTTTTTTTATTTCCTGCTTTTAGTATAATTTAATTAGGGATAATTTAACAAGTTTATAAATTATACTATTATAAAAGATAATAGGATATTTATTTAGGAAGGAATCAGTAAATATGAATAATGAACAAAGATATAAAGAATTGAGTCAATTCTTAAAGTCTAGAAGAGATAAGATTTCACCAACTCAAGTTGGATTACCTTACGGAAATAGGAGAAGAACTTTGGGGTTAAAGCGAGAGGAAGTTGCTCAATTAGCAAATGTTAGCTTGACTTGGTATACTTGGCTCGAACAAAACCGCACAATAAAGGTATCAGAACAGGTTCTAGAGAGTATTGGCCAGGCTCTTTTATTAAATGAAACTGAAATGCAATATATTTTTGCGCTAGCTCAATTAACTATGCCAAAGCCAAAATTATTGCGGGAACCTCAATTTATTAGTTACGTATTTCAGAATATACTTAATAAATTGGAACCATATCCTTCATTTGCTTCAGATCAATATTGGAACGTTATTGGTTGGAATAATACTGCGAAAATTGTTTTTGGTGATTTTGATAAAATGAATGGGAGAGAGAGAAATACCATATGGAGAATGTTTACTAATCCTAAATATAAGGAATTATTTGTAGAATGGAATAAGGTTGCAAAGTGGATAGTTGCTCAATTTAGGCTTTCATGCAGTCTTTATACAGATGATCAATGGTTTAACAATTTTATTAAAGAATTGATGGAGGAGAGCCATGAATTTAAGAAACTGTGGCTGGATCATAATGTGACATTTGAACAAGAATTTAGGAAAAGTATGATAATAGACGGATTAGGTAAGTTGAACTTTGATTTTACCAGTTTTGATTTATCAAATAATCCTCGAATTAAAATTGCTGTTCATACACCTTCAGACAAGGAAACAACAGATAAACTGTACAAAATATAGATTTGATTTTGTATTGTTTATTATGGAAAATGGAGTTAGTCTAAAAAATCATTTTAGACTAACTCCATTTTTCTTTCAATATCTTTTATTGGTTGATAAACATATAATTCGCAGTAATTATCCTTTGATATTGAACTATCTATATATTCAAATCTAAAGGTATCAGCAAATTCATAACCAGAATTGAAAATCCATTTTCTATATAACTGAACGAGCAAACGTCCTAAGTGTCTGCCGTTAAGATCATCAGGACGAAAAAAACCTACCAAGCGAAAAACTACATATTTATGAGAAGGTATAGAGATACTTGTCATTCCTTCAGGAATATAATTGCAGTCAGACACTTGGACACTTGGAACATAATAAATAAACTCATCACTGCCCCAGTCTGTAAATCCATAGTATTCATGAGGGTTTATTATACTACGGATGCTATCTTTATGATTATAAAAAAAATCTCTTCCATATGCATTAGCGCTTTTATCACCAGATTTACTTAATATCTTGTACTTAATACCAATTAAATTAAATTTCTGTTTAAATACAAAGTGTGGAGTATAAGTAACGGTATTGCCTAAAGATAAAATATCATTTACATTAATTTTTTCTTTAAGTATTAAGCTAATTGAAGTTTGTTCTAATCTTACTTTTAGTGGTGTGCACCCAAAACTTTTCTTAAAAGCCCTAATATAAGACTGCTCATAGTCAAATCCGTAATTTAAAGCTATATCTATAACTCTCATGCTAGTACTAATAAGTTCGTTAATACTAGAGGTTAGCTTTCGTGCTTGAACATATTCTATGATAGATTCTCCTGTTAAAGATTTAAAAATTCTATGTAGATAATATTTTGATATTCCTGTGTGGAGAGATATATCATCTAAAGAAATTTTGTTATAAAGATTATTTTCAATATAATCTATAGTTTCAATAATAGTTTCTTTTAAGTCTTTCATAATTAAACACCTTTTTATAAATAGTTATCATATTAAAAAGCAATATCTGTTCATTTTAATAAGTAATTTCCATTAAAATAATATTAAAGGTTATTTGTGTTCATTTTATTTATTATATCTATTATAACCATTAAAGTAAATACTATGAAAATTTAAAATATTAAGACTATTTTATGAAATTGGAAAGGAGTTTAATAATGAACAGGAGAGTAGTTATTACAGGTGTAGGCGCAGTTTCATCTCTTGGAATTGGCGCAGATAAACTTTGGCAAAACATAAAACTTGGGAAATGTGGAATTAGTAAAATTGAAAGAGTTGATGTTTCTGATATACCAACGAAAGTTGCTTCAGAAGTAAAAGATTTTAATCCTGAAGATTTTATGGACAAAAAGGAAGCTAAGAGAACAGATAGATTTGCACAATTTGCTTTAGCATCAGCTCAATTAGCAATGGAAAACTCGAAACTTGATTTGGAGAAGATTAACAAAGAAAGATTGGGAGTAATAATTGGAAGTGGTACAGGTGGAATAGAAACTGTAGAAAACCAGTGCAATGAATTTCTAGCAAAAGGCTACAGAAGAGTTAGTCCATTTTTAGTGCCTATGATGATATGCAATATGGCTTCAGGACTTGTTGCGATAAAATTTGGAGCAAAAGGTTATAATGAGTGTACAGTGACAGCATGTGCCTCTTCTTCTAATGCAATTGGAGATGCGTTTAAAGTAATTCAAAGGAATGATGCAGACATTATGATTGCAGGAGGAGCAGAGGCATCTGTTACTAGACTCACCTTAGCAGGTTTTTGTACACTGAAAGCAATGACAACAAATCCTAATCCGGAAACAGCCTGCAGACCATTTGATATAGATAGAAATGGGTTTGTATTAGGGGAAGGGTCTGGAGTTTTAATACTTGAAGAACTTGAGCATGCTTTAAACAGAGGTGCAAATATTATTGCAGAAATAGTTGGATATGGATGTACAAATGACGCATACCATATAACTGCTCCAGCTGAAGGCGGAGAAGGAGCGGCCAGATGCATGAAGCTCGCTATTGAAGATGCTGAAATAATGCCATCTGAAATTGGCTATATAAACGCTCATGGGACTTCTACTAAAGCAAATGATAAAAATGAAACTGCAGCAATAAAATCTGTTTTTGGAGAATGTGCATACAATATTCCAATAAGTTCTACAAAATCAATGACAGGGCATCTTTTAGGAGCATCAGGTGCAATCGAAGCAATTATAACTGCGTTAGCCCTAAAAGTTGGATTTTTACCGCCAACCATAAATTATAAAAATCCAGATCCAGAATGTGATTTATACTACGTACCTAACGAAGGAAAGAATGCCGAGTTTAATTATGCGTTAAGTAATTCTTTTGGTTTTGGCGGACATAATGCAACACTCGTTTTAAAAGCATTTAGATAATTAATTTTACGATATTTTTTATTATAATATATTTTGAACTATAGCGTGGAGATATCGGAACTGCTTAATTAAAGAAGTTTTGATATGCTCCTTTCTTTTTTTAGTTGACCATTAAATAAAAATTGTTAATTTAATTTTAGGATATCATAACTTATAAAAATAGATAAAATTATGAAAACGATTGAATTAATTGTAAAAAAAGGTATAATATATTTGGAAATATATTTTAAGGGAGGTATATGATGAGAAAAGTTTTACGTAAGAAATGGTTTGGTGGAGCATTGGGAATAATAATTATTATAACGATTATAAGTATTATTTTTTTGCGTGTTAAAAGTGAACCCAAAGTAGAGGGTAATATAATTACAATTCCAGTAAATAGAGATGAGCTGGTAATTCAAGTATGTACAGATAATATACTTCAGTTACATTATTTACCTTTAGGGAAAAGTACGCCTGATACTGAAGTTGTAGGGAAAACTAGTTGGTCACCAGTAGAAGCTTCTATAGACATAAAGTCTAATCCAATGGTTATTAAAACAAAAAGTATGATTATTGAAATTGATAAGGAAAATGAAGCGATATCTATCTTTGATAGTAATAGCAAATTGTTGCTTAAAGAGGGGGAGATAACAAGCTTATCAAATGGAAACTTGGAATTTACCCACGATGATGGACAAAATTTTTATGGAATAGGCGCATATACAGCAAATGACAGCCCGAAGGGAATTATAAGAAAGACTTCAGTTAATATTACTGCAGGTACTCAGGGCTATGCGGGAGGACCTCTGGTATGGAGTACAAGTGGTTATGGAGTTCTCGTAGACTCAGATGGAGGAATCTTTAAAATAGGTAATAATGACTTAAATTTCGGTAACGGTTCCAAAAGCGATGTTAACTGTTTTATAATGGTGGGAGAGCCAAAGAGTATAATGACATCAATTTCTGAAATCTCGGGTAAATCTCCAATGTTTCCCAAGTGGGCAACAGGATTTACAAATAGTGAATGGGGGATTGATGAAAAAGAATTGACGAGTATTGTTGATACTTATAGACAGAAACAAATACCAATAGATAATTATACTTTAGATTTTGATTGGAAAGATTGGGGGGAAGACAATTACGGCGAATTCAGATGGAATACAGATAAATTTCCAGATGGTCCATCAGGAAAACTTAGGGATATAATGGCTGATAAGGGGATAAAGTTAACTGGAATAATGAAGCCAAGAATTCACGTAGATACTGAAGAAGGTAGGTATGCAGATGAACATAAATTATGGTTAGATAGTAAAGGTGCATCAACTGATTATTTCTCAAAGAAAATTGTAGAGGATATTGATTTCTCAAAGCCTGAGGCAAGAGAGTGGTTTTTTGAGCATGCAAAGGATGCGCTAAACAGTGGATTAGTAGGATGGTGGAATGATGAGGCAGATGAAAGATCTCCGAATTTTCAATTTTTGAATATGCAAAAAGCCCTATACGAAGGTCAGAGGAAAACAACAAACTTGAGAGTGTGGTCAATAAATAGGAATTTCTATTTAGGAGCACAAAAGTATGCTTATGGTATGTGGTCTGGAGATATCAATACAGGCTTTCTTTCGATGGCTGGTCAAAGAGATAGAATGCTTTCTTCAATTATTTTAGGAGAGAATAAGTGGGGAATGGATACTGGTGGCTTTAACGGAGGAAATCCGAGTCCAGAAAATTATGCTAGATGGATGGAATTTAGTGCGTTTACACCAATTTTTAGGGTACATGGGCAGATGAATCAGCAAAGACAGCCTTGGGTATTTGGCGGAAAAGCTGAAGCAGCAGCTACAAAAGCAATAAGATTTAGATACTCACTGATACCATATATTTATACTTATGATAGGCAAGCTTATGATAATGGTATTGGTCTTGTAAGGCCGCTAATATTTGATTATCCAGAAGATAACAATGTGGCAAACAATGTGGAATCTTGGATGTTTGGAGATTATATGCTTGTTTCACCTGTAGTTAAGCAAGATCAAAAGGAAAAAGATATATATTTACCTAAAGGAAATTGGATAGATTATTTTAAAGGAACTAAATATGATGGAGGACAAACAATAAAATGCTCTATAAATAATGAGAGTTGGGATGATATTCCCCTTTTTATTAAAAAAGGAGCAATAATACCTTCTTACTCAAAACCAATTCAGCATGTAGAAGAAAAAGTTGATACTTTATTTATAGATACATTTCCTGATAAAGAGATGACATCATTCAAATATTACGATGATGACGGAAAGACCTATAACTATGAAAACGGAGAATATTTCATGCAAGATATGCATACTCAAGATAAAGGTGATGTTATCAGTTTTAATATAAACAGTAAAATTGGAAGTTTCACTCCTGATACTAAGTACTATATAGTTAAAGTACATAGTGATCCAGGCAAAGAGGTCAAACTTAATGGGCAAAGCCTTAAGGCTGCTTCATCAGTTGGTGATGTAGAAAATTCATCAGATGAAATATGGACCAATTCCACAGATATTTATGGTGATGTTACGTACATTAAGGTTAGGGCTGGAGAAGAAAAAGCTATAGAGATAGTGGTGAGATAATTAACCTAAATATAATATGATATAATTGATAGTAAATAGAGATTATGTAATACTTGGGAGGAATTATGTCAAGAGAGTATACTTTATATCAGGTAGATTCATTTACAAAAGAGAAGTTTAAGGGAAACCCTGCTGGAGTAGTAATAAATGCTGATGGTTTAACAGAAGAGGAAATGCAAAAAATAGCTAGAGAGCTTAATGATTCTGAAACAGCATTTATCATACCTTCCAATAATAATGAGTATGATGTTTTAGTAAAATTTTTTACGCCTTTAAAAGAAGTTCCGATTTGTGGACACGCTACTATTGCTGCACATTATGTTTGTGCTATAGAGAATAAAATGAATTCAGCAAGGATTTACCAAAAAACAGGTGCAGGAATATTGCCGGTTGATATATTAAAAGAAGATGATGATTATACGATAACTATGACTCAAGGTGAAATTCAGTTTGGCGATATTATTGAAGGAGAGGAGAAAAAAATTCTTTTAGAAGCACTTAATATTAGCGTGGATAATTTACTGGGAAATTACCCGATTCAAATTGTTTCAACGGGTCATTCAAAGGTTATGGTAGGCATAAAAGATATTGAAACTTTGAATGGATTAAATCCTAACTATGATATTCTTTCTAAACTAAGTGACAAAATTAAGTGTAATGGGTATTATGTTTTTACAACAGAATCTCAAGAGAGTGATATTTTAATAAACGGTAGAATGTTTGCTCCAGCTATAGGTATTAACGAAGACCCTGTTACTGGTAATGCCAATGGACCTTTAGGAGCGTATCTTGTTCATCATAAACTTATCAAACATAATAATTCTGTGTTTAAATTCAAGGCAAAACAAGGCGAAGCTATAAAACGAACAGGAATTATTGAAGTTGAAGTAAAGATTGAAGAGAAAGAACCTATTGAGGTTAAGATTTCAGGAAATGCTGTAATAGTATTTAAGACAGAATTGTTTTTATGATACTTTTGAGACTTAGATGAATCTGAAAAATCATCTTTATCCAAAATTTCGTAGAGAGAATAAACACTTTACTAAGATATCCCATATTGCTGTAGTGAATATTAATTTTATATATTACCAAGGGAAGTTCAAATGAGCTACCTTTAAAAGTCATTAAAGGTAAAAATAAAATCCAATAATAAAAAATTAGTTATGTTGGTTATCAACTGATGATATTATGATATAATACCTAATTATAGAAATTTATTATAATGAAAGGGAAAGTATAATGAATTCGCTGTTTATCATTATATAGTATGTGCAGATATGGATTTGAGTTTGAAGGAAGAAAGAGAAACTTTACTACAGAAAAGAGAAATAATATTTCAAGAACTGAAGGATAAAAAAATAAAAGTAGAAGAAGTAAGGAAAAAACTCATTTCTTTAAAAAAAGAAGTTAAAGGAGGCTATAGTGAAGAAAAACAAGCTAACGAAAGAATATTTAGTCACTTATCTCAGAATATCGAAAAATATGAAGAAGCGTTAAGTGAACCTTATTTTGGGAGAGTTGACTTTAGGGAAAATAAGGAATTTACTGAAAGTATATATATTGGGAAAAAAGGCATTAGTAACAGTAAGGATGGGGAAGAGGTTGTAGTTGACTGGAGAGCACCAGTTGCAGATCTTTATTACAGCGGAACTGGCGGAGAAGCTTATTATAAAGCTCCAAATGGAATAATCGAGGGGCATTTAGAATTAAAAAGAAAATTTCTATTTAAGAATAATGATATAGAAAGATTATTTGATGAAGGAATAAACGAAATTATAATCAATGAAGAAGAAGGACAAAACTTAGTCGATGAATTCTTAAAAATAAATCTTGAAGAAACTAGAGGAAAGAAACTAAAAGAAGTTGTTGCCACAATTCAGCGTGAGCAAAATGAAATAATAAGGTGGCCTAAAAATATACCTATAATAGTGCAGGGATCAGCAGGTTCTGGGAAGACTACCATAGCACTACATAGATTGGCGTATCTTATTTATAGATATAAAGAAAGTATGAGCGGAGATGAAATTTTAGTATTGGCCCCCAATAAATTATTTTTAAATTATATTTCAGATATTTTACCTAGTCTTGGAGCGGAAGAAGTAAAGCAAAGTACTTTTGAAGAAATGGTATTATCAAAGTTGAAATTAAAGGGGAAAATATATAATAAGGATGAAAAATTATTAAATATTATAGAAGAAAAAGATGAGCAGTTGAAAAAGCTTATAGTAAACTCCAGTAAAGTAAAAGGTACTATGTTGTTTAAAACAATGCTAGATAGATATATTTCTCTTGTTGAGAAAAATGCAATTAATATAAGCCATATTAAAGTCGGAAATGAAATACTATTTGATAAAAAAGAAATAACAAGGTTATATATTAATGATTTAAAATCTTATCCTATTAATAAGAGAAAAAATGAAATAAAGAGATATTTAAGCTTAAAAATTAAAGATAGAATATCAAGTTTACTAATTGAAATAGATGATGAATGGGAAAAAAGGATTAGGAAAATAAGAAGAGAAAATGATGATTCACCAGAACGAAGAAAATTGCTTATAGAGTTATATGGAGAAAGGGACAAAATTAAAGAGAATGTAAAAAGCAATAGTAAAAGAGAGTTTAATAATTATTTTAAAGGTTGGAAAGATGTAAATTCAAAGGATATTTATTATAATTTTTATAATGATGACTTATTTGAAACAGCGACTAATAATAAAATTCCTGAAATTTTATCAGATTATATGAAACAAGAATTTAATAATAATTTTCAAAAAAATATAATTGATGAAGATGACTTACCAGCACTTGCGTATATAAGAATTTTACTTGAAGGAATAGACGAGGAAGAGAAATATAAATATATAGTGGTAGATGAAGCTCAAGACTATAGTCCATTTCAAGTATATTTAGTCAATAGCTTTGCTAAAGGGAATGCTTTAACCTTAGTCGGAGATTTAGCACAAGGAATTTATTATTACAAAGGTTTAAAAACTTGGGAGGACATAACAAATCAAGTTTTTGATAGTAACGCTACTTATATTCAATTAACTCAAAGCTATAGATCTACTATTGAAATAATTGATTTTGCTCAGAAAGCACTACAAGTTCAAAATTTAGGTCTTAAAAATGCCAAACCAGTCTTAAGGCACGGTAAACAGCCTAAAGCAATAAAAATTAGAAATGATAATGAGTATATTTCTACTATTGAGAAGATCATTCAGGATGTGCATGGCTATGGAAAATGTACAATAGCAATAATAACAAAAGATAGATTACAAGGTGAAGAAATTTATAAGATTTTAAATAAGAAAATCAAATTTACTTTTGAATTAATATTAGGGAAAGAAAAAGAAATAAAGGAAGAATTAATAATCATTCCATCATATTTAACAAAAGGATTGGAATTCGACTGCACTATAATATTAAATCCTAGTGAAGATAATTATAAAGAAAATACTCTAGATGAAAGGCTGTTATATGTTTCATTAACTAGAGCCCTGCACCTAGAATATATAATTGAAAAAGATGCAGTTACAAAACTGATATAGACTCTATTAAGATTAGTATATAAAAAGAAATGGCTTACTTAGGGGAATAAGCTATCTCTTTTTACTATTATTGGATATAGTCAAGTGTAAAGTTTCAGGGATTAGGGTAAATATGCCTTATCGCTTTACAAGAATTATTATAAATTATTAATGTTACATATTTGTTACAGACTTATAAATTAAATATAAATTAAAGATAAAATAGGAAAAAAATGAATGACTTACTAGGAAGTAATAAGTCATTCAGATATAGATTATTAAATTATTTAATGAAGGAAACATTAATGAAAAATGTTTATAAATTAATTATAAAGTTAATTTGTGACAAAATTATGTCATTATTTATAAAAGTTAAATAAAAAAGTTTAATATTTTGAAAATTTTCTATGGGCATAAAGTGCAAAGAGGCATAAGAAAATTAAACCAAATAAACATTGACCGTTAATTAGTAATACTCTTCCTATAATAATTCCATTTGAAGAATTTTTATAAGTTTCTCCAAGAACGGCTACATTTATATTTACCCATAATACATGCATAATACTTGGGAGTATGACATTTTGAGATAAGGTATAGAGGTAGGTGAAAGCATAATTTAATGCAAAAAATGCGGCACACTGTACTAGTATATATAAAATTGCTGTACCTCCACCGTGGTGCAGATTTAATATAATCAATGCAGGCATGTTATAAAAAACCCAAATAATTCCGACAGCTAAATGTGCTGTTTTTAAATTATATTTTTTTATAAGTCTAGGTAATAAATATCCTCTCCAGCCATACTCTTGAAACAAACCCCCAATAAAAAGAGCTATAGATGCTAAAATAAGTTTTAATATGTTAATTATAGCATAATGCCAATCTTGAGATAGGGCCCCCTTTTTAGTATAAAGGGCAAGAAATGTACAAAGTGAAATTATGCAAAATGGATAAAGGATTGCAAAAAATAAACTTTTAATCGAAACTTTGTAAAAAAAAGGTTTGAACAATTCTTTTAAGGATTTAAATTCTGCTAAAGTAGCAACTATGGCTGCAAATGCAGGAACCATCATAACTAGAATTAATGATCCTATATTCCCTTTAGGTAAAAAGATTATACTTAGAAAGTATGTTAAAGAAAAAGTGATTGATAAAAATAATTTCTCATATTTCATTTTGGTACTCCTTAAATTATGTAAAATGAAAATATTAGCCATTTAAATGGTATAACTATATTTAAATTTTGTAAATATAAATTTATTATTATAATGTTATTGAATTCTACAAAATCAGACGAATTGAATTTAATAGAGCTTTTGATTAGATATTGAATTCTAGAATACTATGCTTAAAATAAACGAGATAACTAATACTTGGATAACATTACGATGAAATAATTAAGATTATTTGAAAATTATTATTACTTTGTTTGAAAAATAAGGAATATCTTAAATGAAAAAAGTATATACTGTGTAGATACCCCATTCAACTAATACTTAACTTCCTTATTTTATTATTAAGCTGTTTTCAAAATTAGTTTATGAATTTAAAAAGTATTGATTCATGAAGTATAATCTTGGGAGCAGCTGTTTTTATTAAAAAAATAATTCTTCGAATGATTTGGGAAGAATACCAAAATGCATTTATTATCTATGAAATATATGGTTAGTATGGTAATATAATTGTATAAAATTTCATATGTTTTGTAATTTCTACATTTTTGGAAGTACTAAAGCTTCACTAATAAAATATAGTTTATTTACGCATATATTATAAATGGAAATTTATAATATTGTGAATAGAAGATGAATTTGTCGGAGTTAATAAGAAGTATAAATTTAAATCAATAATTACAGCATAAATTTTTAATTAATAATTTATGAGAGGAATTTATTTATGAATTATTTTGAATTTAGAGATGTGTATTTAAATATACTTATTAAATTGACAGAAACAACCCATCAAATTTATAGTCAAATTCTAAATGAACTAAATGAAACAAATAAAGATGAACGTTATGATAAATATTTGATTTTAAATTTAATTGAATTTACAAATTCTAAGATTGAGAATTTCATGAATTACTTTGTTGAGGCTGTATCCATTCCCTATGAAGTTGGTATTCTTAAGATTGTAAAAGCTATTTGTAAAATTAATTGCTATTTATATTCTATAAATATACGAACAGAACAATATACCCCTGAATATAATAAGAAATTTAAAATAATTTATCACATTTATATTGAAGAAGCAAAAGATTTATTTAACCAGTTAGGATATGTTGAAGCTACTATGCTTATAATATCTTCTGATAAATTGTTATGGGAAAGGCAGGATAGTGATTTTTCAATAATAAAAGCTAAATCATTGAAACAGCTAGATGATTATCAGAATAAAAAATTAAGTTAAGTTCACTTTGTATTTTGATAAATGTAATAAATTTATCATACCTTAATACGAAAAGAATAATATGAAAATATAGTTTAAAGCATTAAAATGAAGGTTGCACCTTATGCGGTTTGCTTCAACTATTTAGTTAGACAAGCTGGATTGAGAGCGACCTTTTGATATTTATTTAAATAAGTTAGTTTTTAGTATGCTTATCTACTTCAAATTAAGAATAAAGGTTTAATATTTATATGAAGAAATCTATAAATATCAAACCTTTGTTCTTATATTATATTAAATACGATACAATTAATTACAATGCAATAATATGGGATAAACAGAGTGATTAATTTCAATATTATTATAAATATTCTGAAAAATTTATAGGGGTCCAGCCTTGATGGGGCAAGGGATTGAAGGATATTGTAGTGTATATTGAAGGAAATAAGAGCAATGCAGAGAATGTGTGAGTTGATATAGTATAAGAGTACTACTTTGAGAATAATCGTGTTGAATAATGTCGAAAAGATAAGTACTATATAGACATAGGCTTGCTTGAAAACAGTAAATACATAAAAAATTAGAAAGAAAATGTTTACTTGTAATAATGAAAAAATAAGGAGCCAAATAAAAATACAAAGGAGAAAAACTAATGAAAAAGAATTTATTAAGAAAGATAGTAACCGCAGTAATTGCTGCTACGACAATAACTAGCTTCTCATCATTAGGAGTATCTGCAGCAACTACTAATTCGACATATGATAATAATTATAATGATTATTATAATTATATGGCGAATAATTTAATGAAAACTGGTTGGGTTATGAATAATGACAATTGGTATTTCTTTAATAATGCTGGAGAAATGCAGACAGGAGTTATTAAAGTTAATGGACAAACTTATTGCTTAAATCAATCAGGCATAATGGAGATTGGAAAGGTTTTAGTAAACAATAGAGTATACACAACTAACAAAAGTGGACAAGTTGTTGGAACTAAAGCACCAACAGTAGATAAGGTATTTGATTCAAATAGTAACGTAATAAAAGATAATAATAAAACGTCTACAGTGACTAAAACAAATAGTGGTGCTGGAAAGACAACTACTGGAGGCATAACTAATACTGGAAATACAACTAGTACAAGCACTCCAAGTACTGGAACTAACACAACAACTACTAATACAGGAAGCACTACAAATTCAGGAAGTACAAGTAATACTGCTACGTCTGCCACTTCAATAGATCAACAGGGGTTACCAGCATTACCATCAAATTATTCTATAACGGTACAAGCTGATGCTGAGCAAAAAATTCTTGATTTAATGAATCAAAAAAGAACTGAAGCTGGATTGAAACCATTATCTTTAGATAATACTTTAATAAAAGTAGCAAGATATAAGAGCGATGATATGATTCAAAATAACTTCTTTGACCACACAAATCCAGACGGAACAAAGTGGACAAACTGGTTGCAAGATTTAGGATATTCTTATACTTCAGCAGGAGAAAATATTGCGTATAATACTTATGATGCAGTTGAATTATTTACTCAATGGTGGAATTCACCAGGTCATAGAGCAAATATGATGAATTCTTCATATACTAAAGTTGGTATAGGAGTTATTTTAGGAAACGGTAAATACATGGGAACACAAGAATTCTCAAACTAATAATATAAGTACAACTATAAAAGATAAACTATAAGCTAAATAGAACCTAAGGTAGAGTCATAATACCTTAGGTTTTATTGTTTTATAATAAAGATATAATTTAATATTTCAAAAATTTAAAGAAAAAATACTTCGAGATAACAATAGAAAAAGTAAGGTTTAATATAGAGAGAAATTATGTTAACATATTATAAAGTTAACTTATGAAGTATATGGAGGATTGAATATGAAAATAGGTATTGTAGGAGCTGGAATGATTGTTAAAGATTTAATGGCGGCAATTCCACATTTAAAAGATTTAGAATTAGAAGCTATTTGTGGTAGGAAAAGCGGCGGGATTGCAATGAATGAATTAAAGGATAAATATAATATTAAAAATATTTTTTACGACTATAACGAATTCCTTAATAGTGACTTAGATGCAGTTTATATTGCTTTACCTAATAATCTGCATTTTGAATATGCAAAAAAGGCAATAGAAGCAAATAAAAATGTTATTATTGAAAAACCAATGACGTCAACATATAAAGAAGCATTAATATTAAGTGATTTAGCTAGAGAAAGCAAGTTATTTATATTTGAAGCAATTACTAATCAATATCTTCCTAACTATAAGAAAATTAAAGAGCTGCTTCCATCATTAGGGGAAATTAAAATTGTTCAATGCAACTATTCTCAATATTCAAGCAGATATAATAGTTTTAAAGAAGGTAAAGTACTTCCAGCATTTGATCCTAATTTTTCTGGTGGTGCATTAATGGACTTGAACATTTATAATATTCATTATGTAGTTGGTTTATTTGGGAAACCTAAAAATATTGAATATTATCCTAATATTGAAAAAGGCATAGATACATCTGGGGTATTAATATTAGATTATGATAATTTTAAATGTGTTTGCATTGGGGCAAAGGATTGCAAGGCACCTATTGCAAATAATATTCAAGGAGATAAAGGCTGCATATACCAAGATACTCCAGCTAATGTTTGTGAAAGATTTGAGTTATTAATGAACGATGGTACTAGTTCATTAATAAATGAAAATAATTATAATCATCGTATGGTTAATGAATTTATAGAATTCAGTGATATGATTAAAAATAATGATTTGGAAAAATGTTATAAAATGTTAGAACATAGTTTGATTGTTAGTGAAGTTCAAACAATTGCTAGAAGTAAAGGTGGAATTGTGTTCCCGGCAGATAATGAGATATAATGAATCTTATGTATTATTTTAGTTGAGCTATTAGAAGAATATAGTATAAAAAATGATTCAATAGTTAAAAGAGGATATTATTTTAACTACGGGGAAATGAAGAAACGTTATGGATTTATATTTGACTTTTTATAAAAATATTATTCAATAATTGCAATAACATATAGGTTAGGAGGAAATTAATGAGATTTCTAAGAAATACATTAGGATATTGCTTGGCGGGATTTGTAATAAATTACTTTTGGGGATTCTTCACAAGTAAGTTAGGAGTTTGGGGTTCCTATGGTGCAGCATTATTTCTTACAGGCTCAATGTGGTTTCTAAATCATTATTTAGGTTTAATAAAGAACGATGAAGATTCAGCATTTATTGATATGGGATTAGGTGTTGCTATTTCTTTAGTTGCAAAGGAATACATACTACATGGATTTAATTCTATAGTTAATTCAATGCCGACTTTAGCCTATGTGGCTATTGGTTCAGCATTAGGTGGATATGTGTCAGTCTTAATAGAAAAAAGCATAACAGAAAAAAATAATAAGAAAAACGCTTGTAAACAGGATGATATTAATAGGACAGATTTAGAACTTATTGATTAAAATTTTGAGGTGTGATTATGTAGGGACAAGCTATTATTACAACGGTAATTGGTGCTTTTTTATTTCCACTATGCATTAGGCTTGTGTGGGGGAGACTTGTAAATAGATTTGGAGGAGCAGGTGGATTTTTAGCGGCATTCATTATAGTTGGTACGATTTGGATAATAAATCATGGTATGAAGTATCATTTTATTCAGCAAGGTGAAAGTGGATGGATTGATATGGCTTGGGCAGCTGCTATAGGTGTTTTTACAG
The DNA here is from genome assembly GCA_021781745.1 of Bacillota bacterium. Taxonomy (GTDB): domain Bacteria; phylum Bacillota; class Clostridia; order Clostridiales; family Clostridiaceae; genus Clostridium. The sequence continues at coordinate 122,458 of JAJXWH010000008.1, forward strand.
CCACGGTTGTTACTGGTGGAAAGGTTAAGAAATCGTTTTATAACATAGGTGCTGCAGTAGTTGGCGGCATAATAAGCGGAATTATAGTTGCACTTTTAATGTAGTATTAGGAAGCAACAAAAAGAAGACTTAAAGCATAATGTTTAGTTAGAGTAATAAACTTGGGATAATTATGAAAACTAAAATAAATTATATAAAAGAGAAATTATTAAATATATGAAAGAAAGGTTATTCTTATGTCTAGTTGTTAGGAAATATAACACTATGCATGAGAGTAACCTTTTTTTTGGAATAATATATACCTAACGATCAACAAGTATTTATAATTTTAGGATAAATGTGAGAGTTGTTTGTAAATATAAAATATTTATTTTAAGGTTACAAATATAATATTAGCTGCAATTTATCAACATTTTAGCCTTTACTGAATATTATATATGCAAAGATAATTTGTGATAAAGTATATTAGATAAAAAATCTTGAGTCTTAGGAGATGTGATTTATGCTACAGGAAAATAATATTTATATGATGCACAACAAAATTATTAATCCCCAAGAAGTAGTAAGTATTTCAGTTCCGCTATATAAATCAATTCAAGGAAAATACTTTGTAGGTCAAACTGGTACTCTAACTGTATGCAATAAATCGGATGCATGGGCTAGTTTATTAAATCCACATGGTTCAGGGATAGATTTATTTGTGAATGTATTTACTATTTCAAATTTTTCCGATAATACTTTAACTGCTGAGATATGGTTAAATGTTAACCCTCCAAAAAAAGAGTGTATATCTAATAAAATTTCACCTACTAATACTGCTTTGAAGCCACTTCCACATAATAAAGCGGAGATTCGATTTGTAGATTCAACTACAGAAGTTCCTCAAGGAGGAGTTAATGTATATGAAAGGATAGTACCTCCTAATACAACATTAGTTGGTGAAGAGGATGGAAAGTTTATACACGCTCCTGGTGGAAATTATACGATAGTTATAAGATCAACGTGTTTACAACCTAGTAAAGTAATTGTTGCATTAGGTTGGTGGGAAAAACCAATATGCTAGTGAGATAATATGTGATTGAAAATACTTTTGAAGTCATAAATCTGCTTCTCTTTGAGGAAATTTATTATTTTTTGCAAAAGAAGTAAGACAAATTAAGTACTAAATAGATTTTATAAATCAACTTGGGACCTGAGGATTTGTTCCAAGTTGATATTATAATAATTAAAATAATACTTTAGTAAACAGAAGTAGAAATAACAATATATTAAATTTATCTTCTATATTTAATTATTTTGTCTGTAGAATCTTTAGCGGGAGAAATGAAATAATTACTTAACTTCATTAAGGTTAGCAACTTTTTTCTATTGGCAGTAGAGTAGGGAATATTCTTAATTGATGCATAGGTTGCAACAGAGTTATTTTTAAAAAATATAAACTTGATTAATTCTTTTTCCTCATTATTCAAAGAATTAATTGCTAATTTCAGTGTTTCATAATCACATTTAGTACAAAAGATATCTTCAATACTGTCATCCTTTGAAAGGATATTATCCTCTAAATCACTTGATAAGGTAAGGGCTTCGCTTCCTTCAGAAGAACTTCTGTTTTTTACTCTTTTAATTAAATCGTTAATATTATTTCTAATTCCATTGCTGGCATAAGCTACAAATCTATGACTTTCTAGGTTGTACATAGACAAGCATTTAAAAAGTGTTCTATAGCATTCATGTTTTATATCTTCATTATCATAACCATGAAGAAAGGTTCTTTTGACTATGTTGAGTATTAAAGGGCGAAATTCACTTACAAGCTTCTCTTTAGATAATGTATCACCTTCTTTAGATTTTTGTACTAAACTTTCAATATATTCATAATCCATATAAACACTCCTTTAATAATAAACATCCGAATGTTTTATAAATGGTAAGATCTTACTATATTTAGTATAAAAGAATCATGAACGTATGTTTTATAGAAAAAAGAAAGTCTAGTTATACTTATTAACAAAAATATATCTACTTTAAATAATAAAGAGTTATAGGTGATTTTTTAGCTCTTTCACATAGATATTTATCCTATGATTTTTAGAATATATTTAAATTTTAAAATAAAATTCAATTAAATTTATAGGGGATTAGCCGGCATGGAGAAAAGGCTTAAAGGATATCATAGTGCATAAGGGAACATACTCAAGCATACTCAAGGACTTATGACTTAATATCTTTAAAATGAATTAAATAAAGAAACTCTGTGTTGAATAATGTCGAAAAGATGGTAGTGTATACACATGGCCTTGATTGAAAGCGATAAACATCAAAAAAATTTATAATTCAAATGTTTATAGTTTTTGTGAAAAATCAAGCAGCTAAATATACAACACAAAGGAGAAAAACTAATGAAAAAGAATTTATCAAGAAAGATCGTAACAGCAGTTATTGCAGGTACAACTATGGCGAGTTTCTCATCATTAGGAGTATCCGCGGCAACTATAGATTCAAATTATAATGATTATTATAATACAATTGCAAATAACCTTTTAAATTCTGGATGGGTTATGAATAATGGTAATTGGAATTACTTTGATAATGAAGGAATAAAACAAACAGGAGTTATTAATGTTGATGGTAAAACTTACTGCTTGAACCAATCTGGTGAATTAGAGACTGGAAAAGTTTTAGTGGATAATAAAACATATACAACTAATTCTGATGGGCAAGTAATTGGGAATAAAGCCCCAGTGGTAGATAAAAAATTTGATGCAAATAATAATGTAGTTAATGATAGCAATAAAACTTCAAAAGTAACTAATGCAAATGATAATTTGGGAACAACAAATACAGGAATCAGCAAAACTACAGATAATGCTTTAACATCTGCAAATTCAGTAGATGTTCAGGGGTTACCTCAATTGCCAGCAAAATACGCAGTGAATGTACAAGCTACTGCAGAACAAAAGATTCTTGAATTAATGAATCAAAAAAGAACTGAAGCAGGTCTTAAGCCGTTGACTATAGATAATACTTTAGTAAAAGTTGCAAGATATAAAAGTGATGATATGATTCAAAATAACTTCTTTGATCACACAAATCCAGACGGAACAAAGTGGACAAACTGGTTACATGATTTGGGATATACTTACACTTCAGCAGGAGAAAATATCGCATATAATACCAATGATCCAGTTGAGTTATTTACTCAATGGTGGAATTCACCAGGTCATAGAGCTAATATGATGAATTTTTCATATACTAAAGTTGGTATAGGAGTTCTTCAAGGAAACGGTAAATACATGGGAACACAAGAATTTTCAAACTAGTAATTTCAATTTAAATTACTCACCACAAAATTGTGGTGAGTAATTTGCTTTTTATATAAAAAATGCGAATTTACTCTATTTTTAATACTTTTGTATTGATAATAAATCATCGATACTGTTAGTCATATACTTATAAGAGTCATAAACACCCTGATTGTAAAATTCTAATGCTAGCTCATCCATAATAAAATCTAGAATCTTACCTGATGCTAAATCACCTAATTGCTCTTCTCTCTCATTGTAAAAGAATTCTTTTATGGCAGAAATCATATCTTCACGTTTTTCTTTACTTAATTTAAATTTATCTTTATTACTCATTTGAAACCTCCATTTAGATTCTTATTGAAAATATATTAATCGTTAAGCGCCATTGTTTGTTTTATGTATTCAGCAATATTGGTTGAATAACAAAATTCTATGATTTGCCCTATGTGCATCTGCTAGTGCCAATCATTACAGATAAATAACGATGTATTAACCATTCTTTTTCAAAGTAATTTATTTTTCCACTATAAAAATATTTTTATAAATATTGATAGATATACTAATCGATAGACGAAATATTAAATATAAAGAAAAATTTATACGCAAGTTTGCTTTAGAAAGAAGGAGAAAAATGAAAATTGATAATGTGAACTTTATTTCTCAGTTAATAAAAAGAAATGAAAAAGCGTTAGATTACGTTATAGAGAACTATGGATGGATTATAAAATCTATTGTAAAAAAGCATCTTTATAATCTTCAGGATTTTCAAGAAGAGTGTATTAATGATGTTATTCTTGGAATTTGGAATAACATTGAAAGCTTTGATGAAAGCAAAAGTGAATTTAGAAATTGGGTAGCTGGAATAGCGAAATTTAAGTCTATAGATTATAAGAGAAAATATTTAAAAAGTTTAAAATATGAAAATATAGATGATTTAAATTTAAGTATATCTGATAATACCCATGAAGAGCTTATAAAAAATGAGATTAATGATGATGTTAAGGACATGTTAAATTGTTTAAAGGAAGAAGATAGGGAATTATTTTATAAATTATATGTTGAAGAAAAGGAAATGAAAGACGTATCTGAGGAAACAGGATTCAGAAGAGATATTATTTATAACAAAATATCTAGAGGAAAGAAAAAAATACAAAAAATATTTAGTGTTTTAGAAAGTAGAGGTTAATAATATGAAAAATGATATATATATTATGTTAAATGATGCAAACATAAATTTAGATATTTATGAAAAAGAAGATTTTAATGATATAGAAAAGAGACGAATTAAAGCTAATTTTAGAAAATCAGCTGCTAAAAATAAATCTCGTAAGAGAACTTTAATAGCAGCAGGTATGGTTCTGGTATTAACAATTACTTTCTTTGAGACTAATGTTGGAGCGTCAGCATTATCAAAAGTATTAGAATTGCCAGGGGTCAAAGATATAGCAAGCCTTTTAAGGATAGATAAAAACTTAGATCAATATAAGACTGTAGTAAATAAATCTATAACAGAAAATGGAATGACAGTTCAGTTAAATGAAGTTATTTTGGATGAAAATGAGTTAACTGTGTCTTATAATGTAACCTCTAATCGAAAACTAAGTGACGATGAATCTTGGAAGGGGTTTAATGGCATTTATATAAATGGAAAGGAAATAAATGGTGGATCAACTGGAAGTTCAAAGAATATTGATGATTATACTACTCAGACAGTAATGACTTATGATTTAGGAGATATGAATTTAAGTGGAGATTTAAATATAAAAATATCCTGTTCAAGTATTGGATTAAATCCAGATAAGGCAAAAAAAATGAGCAATTTGAATTTTGAATTTAAGACTAATGGTGATCAATTGAGAATAGACACTAAAGAGATAATTCTTAATAACAAATTTACTCTTGAAAATGGTGTTGAATATACTCTAGAAAAATATACAGATAATTCTTTGGGACAAAAAATATATGCATCAATATCAAATTTTAAAATGGATACAGCATATGATGTTCAATTAAAAGGAGCTGATGATTTAGGCAATAAAGTTGAATTTTATGCATCTTATAGTACAGAAAATAAAGCACTATTTAAAATTGAAAATATTGATGGAAATCTTAATGAAAATGCAAAGACTTTAACTTTAACTCCTTATGCTGCCGAGTATCCAAAAGGAGGAGGAGAGATGAATAACGAATTTAAAAAGGTAGGGGAAGCATTTACAATAAATTTATCCAAACTAAAGTAGCAGTTAAAGGGATGAGATTTAGAAACGATGTTGACATTATGTGGATATTTAGTATACTAAAAATATACGGAGTATACTGATAGTATACTTGATCGACTGGGGGTGTAATTGGTATAGGTATTGTAGAACGAAAAGAAAGAGAAAAATTAGCACGTAAAATTGAAATAGTAAATGCGGCAGAGAGAGTTTTTTTTAAGAACGGTTTTGAAGATTCAACAATGGATGATATTGCAAAGGAAGCTGAATTTACTAAAAAAACTATATACTCATATTTTAAAAGCAAAGAAGAATTATATTTCGAAATAATGTTATGTGGATTTACTACGCTAAATGAATTGTTTGATAGAACAATTAAGGAAAATATTAATAGAACTGAAATTGAAAAAATAAGTAGTATTGGTAGGGTGTTTGTCGAATTTTGCAAGAAATACCCGGGATATTTTAAAGCTATTTCAGATTATGAAAATAAGGAGTTTGATTTTCAAATTCACGACGATAGCTCTTTAATTAAAAAATGCTACGTTGCAGGACAATATTCAATACAAATTTTAAAAAGATGTATTGAGGACGGAATGAAAAAGGGCGAAGTGATAGATGATAAGGATTCAGATACTATTTGTCTTTTACTGTGGTCAACTATGATGGGATATATTGGTTTGATAAATAGAAAAGAAAAATATATAAGTACCTATTATAATAAAAACATTGAAAATTTAATAGAAGATGGGATAAGCATTTTATTAAGGTCTATTAAAAAATAAAGGGTGTGGTTTTATGCTAAATATCAAAAAAATTTTGTTAAGTGTAGTTTGTCTTGCAATTATAACTGGTATTATTGTTGGAGGGAAATATCTAATTTCTCTTAGAAATTATCAAAAAACTATAAAGGAGCTAACAATTTCAAAAGTTGATTTATCAAAGATTTCTGATGGTGTATATACTGGTTCTTATGATGTTGATTTTATTGCTGCAAAAGTTTCGGTTACAGTTAAGAGTCACAAGATTGAAAATATAGATTTGTTAGAACATAAAACTGATAGAGGAAAGCCGGCTGAAGTTATTCCAGACAGGGTGGTTAAGGAACAAAGTTTACAAGTAGATGCAGTTTCAGGAGCTACCAATAGCAGTAAAACAATTTTAAAGGCTATAGAAAATGCATTAATGTCTGGTAAGGCGTAAATTATTATATTATTTTCAATGACTGACCACAATTATATGGTCAGTTAATTTTTTGTAAAAAAATCTATCACAAATTTTAAGTGATGTAATATATTGGGAAATATGTTATAATATATTCGTGAAATCGATGACATTAATAAAAGCTTCTCAAGGGAATAAAAATCTAGATAAATAAATAAAATAACTCATAAGTTAACAATAAAATAATAAATTTGAGGTGGTAATATGGATGATAAGAAAATACTTGAACTAATAGATGAAAGGGCGCTTTTGCATCCTCAGGATCCTAAAATATCTGAATATTGGGACGAAATAATTAAAGCTATGGGTAATGATGAGAATAAAATTATTAAATTTATTAATGAGTTAGATGAATATTATTTATCATATATGATTGAAATGTTAGATGATTTAGCATCTAAATTGAAAAGTGAGAATTATATTTTAGCAATTGAAGAATTAGCTAAAAAACATCCTAATGTTAATCCTAATTGGGATATAGATATAAGATGTATTAAACATTTAGCAAGGGCATAAAATTTATTAATAAAATATTGTAGTATAATACTATTAGGTCATATGACCCGGGGTAAGATATAATAATGTTAGCGAAAGCTAACGAATGGAGGATTACCTAATGGGGATGATGACAGTTGAAAGGATGGAGAGTAAGAATCCATACCAAG
>JAJXWH010000107.1 GCA_021781745.1 Bacillota bacterium
TAATACTTATATTAATGATTTGTTCATTATTTGTCCATATTTAAATCTGCTTCGTAGATTGTGTGTTTCTGCTACTCTCAAAAGTTATCCACAGATTTGACTTTATTATAAATTCCTATAGAGTGAATTTAGTATATGTAACACTATTAAATAGAAAAAATAAAGACTTATGCTATCAGGTAATAAAAAATATAACATAAATCTTTATTATTCTATTTAGGTACATAGTATTAATATAATTTATTTCTTAGTCTTTCTCTGTATTATAATAAACTTACTTATACATTTTTAATTTTTACTAGAACATTTTAAAAAACGTAATTTTGTATTAATTTTGTTAGTTATTGCATGTATACTAGAGCATTTTGAATCTTTACTAGTACAAATTTAATTTCTATATTTACAAGATTTAAGTCTTTCCTCTACTCTACTAGTGCATATTAATTTTTTACTAGAACATTTTATTAATAGTATTAATTATGCTTTTCATTACTAATCTTATAATATTGCTTTGGATCATTTTTGGATGTACCATTCCATTCTAATATCTTCTTATCTCTTAATGTATTTAAGATTTTTCTAGTAACTCTTATATCCCTTCCTAATTCATCCTCTAGCATTTTAGTAGTAACTTTATTATGTTTATACGCAAGCTCAATTGCAGTTATTTCATCTGAAGATAAAGTGTCCCATAGCTCTGGAGTAAATTGTGATGACATTTGCTCCATATTTCTAATCTTTCTCATGACTATATTATTTTTAAGCGTTAATTTAAGTGAATTCATGTTTGGTTCGGAAAATCTAGGTTCATCTAAGAAATAATCACTCATTTCTTTATATATTCTCTTAACACCTTCATTTAATTCTTTAACCCATCCAAACTCAGATAATACACGAGCTATTTTAGGATTTCTCGAATATCTGGTATATTTTAAATTCTTAATATTTACTATGTTAGGTAACTTTCCTGGACTTAAAATTTCAAGTCTGTCATCATACATTATTACTTTAATATGCTCTCCCTTAATGGAATAATCTCTATGAGTAACTGCGTTTACTATTCCTTCCTGCCATGCAAATTCAGGATATTCTGTTACTATATCAAATTTTCCTGTCTTAGGGTTTAAGGATTGAAAGTCTCTCAACTGAGCAGCAATTACAGACTTTGCTTCCTCTAACATTTTATGAATAGGTCCATAAATGCTAATATCCTTAATAATATTCATTTCAGTTCCAACTTTACCTTCTAAACCATCATATCTTATAAATCTTATTCTGCAGCTTGGGAAAAACTTTTCTGGATTTTTTGCAAACAATAATGCTCCTGCAACAGTGAGCTGACCTTGATATATAAATCCTCTAGCATCTAATATTTCTTCATCACTTAAATTTGTTTTTAATTTATTTTTGTATGCAGCTAATATATTACTATCAATATCAGATAATGAAGACCTTTCTACCAGCTCTTCTTCATATAATCTTTCACCTTTATCATATTCTAAATTTTTTATATCATCATAAGCTAACTTTTTTGATGAATCTCCTATTCTTAAGTAAACATCTCCTGATGTTGTCTTTATAATTTTATTACTGCTAGGATCAACATGAAATAACAGAACCTTATCAAGCATACCTGATTTATTGTTTATTTCTAAAATTTCATATTTATATTTAGGCGTAGGCTGACATAAATCAAATGGTACTTTAAGAAGATCATTTATTTTATCATCACCTAAATCATTAAACCCTTCTATTTCTCCATTATCAGCAATTCCAATAGCTAAACATCCACCATTTCCATTAGCAAATGCACATAAATGCTGAGCTATATCCTTTGGCTTAATTCTTGAACTTTTTCTATCAAAATATTGATCTTCTATTGATTCCTTCAAAAAATTCTCTGTAATCTTTGAATTATATTTAGAAGCAATTGTCATATATACATATCCTCCATAATATTTATTTACATAACGTTATTATTTTAATTTCTTAGCGTTGTATTCTAAAATTATCACTATAATTTCAAATATACATCTTCATTGTATCATTTTGTTATCTATTTTACAATTTTTAACAGATAACTTCTCGACTAATAATTAATTATAACCTAATCCAAGATTATTTTTAAAACAATTTATTTTATTGATTTTTTGCTTACATTCTTATAATAAAAAGCCGTTTGTTTACCATACCGCTTAACATCTAATGTTTCTCAATTATTATAAATTATAACTATCTTTCCTATTTCTCTAATCTTTTTAGTTCTTTGTTAATCAAAAAGCAAATAATTTTCACCTATTTATGTAACAGTAAGCATTTGTCCATATATCCTTTATGAAAACAAAATGAAGGAGGTAAAACATATAGCTGTAACTAAAGTTCCTAACTCAGCTTCACTTAGCATTGAAGTACAAAGAGATGTGGATAAATCGGGCGATCCAATTTACGGAAAAAAAACTTTCTCAAATGTTAGAATTGATGCCGATGCTCAAAATGTCTATGAAGTTGCTGAAGCTATCAAGCTAGTTTTAGATGCTAGCACTAGAGATTCATTTATAACTGAATCATCTAGCCTAATTAATGCTTAAGCATGACCTTAAGTAAATTTTTAAGATTGGAGGTAAATTAAATGGAATATACTTTAGCTATGACTTTTTTAACTGAATATGGTGAAAAGAGTACTTTGAGTATTTCAGGTGTTAAATCAACTCTTACAAAAGATGAAGTAAATACACTTATGGATACTATAATTACTAATAATATTTTCACAACTAATTCCGGTGCTTTAGTTAAAAAATCTGGTGCTCAGTTGACTGAAAGACAAGTTACTAAATTTGAAGTAGCTTAGTTTCGTAGAAAATGGAGGTTTGTCCTAATCACAAGGATAAATCTCCATTTTTTATATATCCTATTATCCTTATAAAGATATATGCTTTACTGTTCCCTAATCTTTCTAACAATAAAATCTATACCCTTTTGAAAAACCATAGTTTTTATATTGATTTTAGTTTGGCCATTTGATACGCTGTACTTTTGCTCCAAAACGCGAAAATAACCACAATCTACAAATTGCTGATAAGGAATATTATTTTTGTCTAATATCTTTTTATCTCTTAATAATGAAAATAGCCTGTTTCTTCCCATTCCTCTTATACCAAGAACCTTTGCAACATGTCCCATTTCAATTGCATCTTTGGAGCCTGCAACATCATCATAGAATTGTGCTTTTGGTTCTAATAAGTTCAATTTCTTTTCAGCTTCAAACCTTACTTCTCTTTCTTCTTTCAACTTAGTTGCTGCAGCAATAAGTAAATCAGGATTATCTAATAATTCATCTGTTGCATACATTCCTGTTTTTCGTATGCAAGGTAATACATCATCAAAAATCCATGCTTCAAATTTCTCTGCTCCTGGTAATTCTGATTTTGCCACAAGCCTATATATGTCTCCTTCTGGAATAACAGTCATTTCTATATTTTGAATAGCATCTGTTCCATCTTTCCTTTTTCCAGTAACTACCCCTACTCCGTGTTTCACGGCTCCCCTGCAATGCCTTGAAATTGCATCATTAGGCTTTTTATACCCTAAAGCTTTTGCTATATCAATTCCAACTGCATAATCTTTATTATCAACTTTTACCCATCGTATTTCCCCAAATCTTTCATCCTTAAAAATTTGTAAACTCTCCATTTGTTTATCTCCTTTTCTTAGATTTAATCTTGACCTAAAGCCTTTCTGCAGCCTCCACAAACAAGCATTTTATTAAATTCAACAATTTCTTTATCACTACCGCAAAAGATACATCCTCTGCTATATTTTCTAATAACTATATCATTATTTACTTTAGCTATTTCCACAGAATCGCCCTCGTTAATTCCAAGTATATTTCTCATTTCTTTTGGTATTACAACCCTTCCCAAATTATCAAGATTTCTTACTATTCCTGCTGTTTTCATTTAAAACTACTCCCTTTCACACGTTAATTTTTATTAAATATATAAATTATTAATATCATTTAAGTCTATAGTTATTTCTAATATCCTTCGCAATTTCTACTACATAATCTTTGGCCATTTCATATATTCGTGATCCGACACCTTCATCAAAAGCTAATAATTTATCTATAGAAAATTCACTACTTACTATGACTGGCAGAAAATTAAGATATCTATAATTGATTATTTCAAACATCACATTTATGTCGCTGTCATTTATCTTTCCCTTGAAAAGATCATCAATTAAGAGGACCTCACATAATTGGTACTTTGAAATAGCTTTGCTATAGTATTCTTGATCAAGCATGTTTTGTTTTATCTTTGTAACCACATCACGATAAGGCATGTACACTACTTTAATGTGTTGTTTTAAAAAGTTTAGTGCAACTGCAATGCTGCAGTGCGATTTTCCACTACCAACTTGACCACACAATAAAATGCTATTACGCCTATTATCTTTAATTTCATCAAAATCAGCACAATAAGCTGTAGCAGTATCCTTTATCCTTTGTGATGCTTCATTCCAAACTTCAAAACTAGAAAAAGTAAGTTTACTTTGTTCAACATTGATTCCTGAATACTTCCACTCACTTTTTAGTTTCTCTATTTTCCTGAATTCACAGGCCTTAGCAATTGGCTGGCTATTCTCCTGATTAATAAGTATCCAACCAGTATCACAGCATTTATCGCAGTTATATGAGGTTTGCTTCCATACTCTTTCTTTCAGCTTCTGTAAGTTTTCGTGGTTCTTTTGGCTTGAATCCTGTGAATTCATTTTTATCTGCTGTGTTATTCTTTCCAGCGCTTCTAAAGCCATTTCTTTTCACCTCCATATGATCTTCTGGATATCCATCTCTTCTCCAGTTTTTTAATACTCCAATTGCATATTTTATGTCATGGCAGTTTCTTTCAAAGCCAACCTCCATAGCCATCTTAACCCGCTTTTCTCCATGAATTTCAATAGCTGATCTAAGTGCAACGTAGTCGCATCCTCCTGGTTTTCCTGTTATTTTTTCATGATAATGCATAAGCTCTAAAGCTTTAAGATTTATATCCTCCTCCTCTGCAGATTCACTTTTAATATTATTATGCTGCTCAAAGATACTTGACTTGCTTACTTCTTCGTCACAAGCTGAATTTTTATTATTTAAACCATAAGTTAAGCTGTTATTATTTAAATCACGAGTATTCTTTTTACTCTCTGTATTTTTCTCTTTATCTATATCTTTTTTCTCTTTCTTATTCTTTTTCTTATTCTCTATCTCTTTCTTATTCTGTACCGTTACTGTAACGTTACTTTCATTTTGCGTAACGTTACTAGTATTTTTAGTAACATTAGAATTATTATCAGTAATTTCTACATTATTATTACTGTGATTTTCATTATTATTAGCATTTTCCGCACTGATATTACTAGCTTCTTCACTAATTTCTAAATTTTCTAATGACTCATTTTTATCTAGATCTTTATTTTCTCCTAAAACATCATTATCTTTTGAATTTTTCTTTTCTTTTATAGTTTTATTTTCATCCAAATCTTGATTCTCTTCTAAATCTATATCTTCCTCTAAGACTTCATTTTTCTGAGTTTCTTCTTTATTACTTTTAGCCCCTTTCTTCTCCTCTTTTTTCTTTTCCCTATGATTTTCAGTTCTTTTTCTATTTTGTTCACGAACTCTTTCCATTCCTTCTATGTTTTGATGCTTATCCCAGTTTACAATTTTAATTACCTTATCAGTATCTATTTCTATCATGCCAAATCTAGATAAAACTTTTAATGCAAGTTTAATGGCATCTATTGGTCTGGAAAATAATATAGCTAACATATTTGCAGTAAGGGGTTTTCCCTCTGATAAAAAGATTTCTCCATCAGCATTAAGCTTTCCACCAAGTAAGAGTATTCTTATCCATACATAATGAATTGTATCCCTCTCAGGCATTGCATCTATTAACTTCATTTTTTCATCATCAGGCATACAAGTAGCTAACTTAATCCATTTAATATCTGCCATTATTTTTCACACTCCTGTAAATAAAATTTTCTAAATCTTTCAAGTCCATCCCAGGATGGACTTATTCCAATTGAATTACAAACATCTATATAACATTTGAATACTTTAAAGTTCACTCTTCTCCCCTCATTAAGTAGTGTCTTATTTTATTAAAACGCCTTTATGCTCTTGCACCTTTTTACCCTTTTCAAAGTCATAATAAATACATTCTTCAATTTGCTTAACAGGGAAATTCTCTCCAAGCATTTGATTACATACTTTTGTATCCCTTGGATAATTCTTTAATATTTCTATTAAATCATTAGCTGTTAATCCTTCAAATTTTCTGATCAATATAAATCCCTTCTTTCTAAAATCATTAACTATATGCATGAAAATGAATTTATTCTACTATTACTCCTTATCAAAAGTTAATTCTTTAATATCATCTAAATTTGATAAATCTTTTCCATTGCTCTCTTCTAAAAATTTCATTAATTCTGTCCTTGTTATTTTTAAACTTCCAAGCTTTAACCCCCTTATAACATTCTTCTTTAATAGAATTCCTATTAACTTTTAATAACTCTGCTGCTTCAGATACAGTATATAAAACTGGCTCCATCCTAATCCCCCCTACTTTCATTCCCATAATTCTTCCCTTATTAATATCCAAATCCGTAGCTTTCTGTAATAGCTACTTCTATGCCTTGATTTTTGTAGTGTTTATTTCCTAGTTTTCTTAAGCATTTCTACTAATTTTCATGTTATTGACTTCATCAAAAACAAATATTTCTTCTATGGTTTTCCCAAAAAAATTTGCAACCACTTTGACCTCTGTCACAGTAAAATCAGACTTTCCATTTATTTTATAATTTAGAGCACTTCCAGTTATTTTGAGTATTTCTGCTAACTCCAGTTGAGTAATTCTTTTTTCTACCATAAGGCCTTTTAATTTACTATACATCCCTCATTCTCCTTTTAAATTATTTAATCTTAATTGGTTAATCATTTATATTTTCATTTTGATAATTTGCTTTATATTTATTATCATTTAGCTAATTTAGTTTTATTATAAATTAGCATTTAGATAATTTCAACATATTTCACTTAAATTAATAAAATTTATTTTTTCTTTTAGTTAATTTAGTGTTTATTAATTAGCAAATAGTTTATAATATAAGTTAGCAAATTGTATATAGTGTATAGGGTGGTGATAATATGAGTAAATTTCCTATTAGACTTAAAGAGCTTCGTGAAGAAAAAGGACTATTAGGCAAAGACTTTGCTAAAATTATGAGTGTTGAACCTGCAACAGTAACCAATTGGGAAAAAGGAAATAGATTTCCTAAGGATGATGTACTGATTAAAATTGCTGATTATTTTGACTGTAGCATAGATTATCTTTTGGGAAGAACTAATGATAAACTCGCAAAAGTATACTCCGGGACATTACATAATCAAACTATTGAAATTGAAATTGATAAAGGATATCCTCATGAATTGACTGCTGAAGATGTTCAAAATATTATTAAGCAGTTAGATGCTGTCGGTTTAGATGTTAAAAAATTAATTGAAAACTCTAAAAACAAGTAAGGTTACCAAGAAAAACTGTAGAATTCTATCTATAGTTTTTTTGTTTGTCTTTTATACTAATTTTGACTTTAATTTATTAGATATTTATCTTTTCTTCTAAAAAATTTTAATTTTTATTCCAAAATATTGAAATCAAAATCTAATAATGTTATAATTTTCCTCAGAACAGTAGTTCGGCTTGCGTTAGGGGGAAGTTTTAATGATATGGAAACATATTTTGAATATAAGACTTGATAATGATATTGTTTATAAACGAGATATAGATGAAACAGAAAATTGTAAATCAGATAAAGATAAAGCCTTATTGGATAAAACTACTATAGATTGCGAAATACTATCTAACATGGAGGTGTCAAAATATGCAAGGAAGTGTTAGAAAGAAAGGAAATACTTGGTACTACAGATATTATGTATTTGTAAACGGAGAGAAAAAACAAATTGAGAGGAAAGGAGGATCAACCAAACGTGAAGCTTTAGAAAAACTAAATGAAGAGATTTATAAAAATAATAATGGCTTCGAAAGACCAAAAGAGACTTTATTTAAAGTTTATCTTAATATGTGGATAGAGGATTTTATAAAGCCAACAAAAAGTGTCAACACATATTCTAGTTATAAAAACAGTATTGATAAATATATCTCACCATTTTTAGGCAATTTAAAACTCTGTGAAATAAAACCTATTCATATTGAAAAGTTCTTAGCAAATTTACGGAAAGTAAAAAGTCCCCAAAAGCCTGGGAATAATTTAAGTCCAACTACAATTCAAAAACATTATCTTGTTTTGCAAGCTTCTTTAAACAAAGCTTTAAAGCTGCAGATGATCAATACAAATCCATGCCAATTTACTGATACGCCAAAAAGAAGTAAATACAAATCAAATATATTAACCTTAGATGAAGTATCACAAATATATTCTAAACTTGATACAAGAAAATATGATGATTATTTATTTTTTTTAGGTATGTCATTAACAATTGAAACTGGATTAAGACGTGGCGAAATGTGCGGATTACAATGGAGCGACATTGATTTCGATAATAAAACCTTAAGCTGTAACAATGCTCTTATAAGGGAAGAAAACATATATACAATATCCGATTTAAAAACTCCAACATCTTATAGAGATTTACCATTAAGTAATGAAATTATAAAGCTGCTAAAAGAACATAAAATATTGCAAATGCAAAACAAGCTTAAATATGGAGAGTTTTATATAAAAAATAAATTTAATAATATAGAATACGATTTAGTCTTCACAAAAGAAGATGGCGAATTCTTAATTCCCTCTAGATTTCTCCAAAGAATAAAAAGATTATGTAAATATTGTGGCATTGAAAAAAATATTCGCTGGCATGATCTTAGACATTATGTAGAGTATTATATTATGTAGATTGTTTTAAATTATTGCTCTATTTATGGGCATTCTTTATTGGAACACTCACCATAATAATTCATAATAAACTTATCTCAATTAATGAAAGGAGTT
>JAJXWH010000046.1 GCA_021781745.1 Bacillota bacterium
TTATCTTGGAATGTACTTTTTAGCCTTTTCTTTAATCGCTTATAGTATATTTTCGTTCAAATTTAACAGAAAGTGAGGTGAAATTAAGTGATTTTTAACAAAATAAAAGAAGCAAAAAGGGAAAAAAGAGATGCAAATATTATAGATTGGAAGAGTGTTGATTCTGTAGAAGCTTTTTTGAAGGGATATGATTATGAATTAACAACCGTAGCGTTAAGGGAACAAACTTATTTAAATGCTATTAATATTTTATCTAGTACCGTTGCTAAAATACCTATAAATATTAAACAAACAACTGAAAATGGTGATATTGATGCTAATAATTATTATCTAAATGATATATTAACTTTACGTGCCAATGATAATATGACTCAGTTTGAGGCATTTAAAGCGTTAATAATGTTATATAAACATTGGGGAATGGCAGGACTATATATTGATAGAGGTTTAGGTGGAAAATGTATTGGTTTATATCCAGTTAGAATTGATAATTTTACTGTGGATACTGGTGGTTTAATTAATTCTACTAAACAGAATAAAGTTATGGTTGATTTTACTTGCTATGATTCAACAGGATATTGTTGGGATTCCGATATTATCATTCTTAGGGACAATTCTTTAGATGGAATTAGAACAAGGGCTAGCAGAAGTTATTTAAGTGAAGTAATAGATACAAGTCTACAGGCTCAATCATATCAAAATGATTTATTTTCAAATGGATTGACATCAAAACTTGTTGTTCAAACTACAAGTGATATTAAAACAGCTTCAGACTTAACAACAATACAAAATAAATTTAAATCTCTGTATTCTAAAACAGGCGGAATATTTACTGTTCCTGCTGGTTATACAATTGACTCTATAAATATTGATCTTCAATCTAGTCAATTCGCTGAATTAAAAGAAATGAGTAAAAAAGATATTGCAGGATTAATTGGAGTTCCTTTTGCACTAGTAAATAACGGTGTATTAACTGAACAGGAACAAATTTCCTATATAACTAACACAATTATTCCGATTTTAACGCAATTACAGCAAGAAATGGATTATAAATTAATTGGTTTAGATAGGAAAAAAGGCTATAAAATACGTTTTAATTACAATGATATATTGAAAGTTGATGCACAAACTCAACAAAATATTGTTTGTAATTACGTACGTAATGGTGTTTACTCACTAGAATATGCACGTAAATTACTAGGAATTGAAAGTGATTTTGAAAACGAGACAGTCACTTTACCATCTGGACAGGTACTTTTATCTGATTTATTAACTGGAAATACCACTTGGCAAGGTGATAAAACATCACCACGAGCGAATGCAGACAGTAAAGGGGGTGACTTAAATGAATAAGGGAAATTTAGAGTTTAGAAAAGTTGATAAATTTGAGTTAAGAGAGCAACAAGCACAAAATAATAGTAATATGGTTGAAATTGATGGTTATATAGCTAAGTTTAATTCTGTTACTGAATTATTCGAGGGATTTTATGAAAATATAGATCCTCATGCGTTTGATAATACATTAAGAGATAATCACAACATATTTCTATTATACCATCATCAGTGGGATAAACCTTTAGCAAGTACAGCTATTGGGACATTACAATTATCTGTAGATGATGTCGGTTTAAGATTTAATGCAACTATCAATAAGAGCATTTCATTTGCTAATGATGTGGTTCAATTAATGAAACAAGGATTGGTTACAGGATGTAGTTTTGGATTTATCTGCAATGAAGAAGATATACAATATAATTCAGTAGATGATTCATTTACTCGAACTTTACTAGACGTTGAATTATTTGAGGGGAGTTTACTTTGTATCCCTCAGTATGAAAATACCGTTGCAGAATTATCTGATAGTAATAATAGTGAGTGTGGATGTAATTGTTGTGATAACTGCAATTGTTGTAATCAAGATGATTGTAAAAATAGTAATAGTTGTATGAAGAATATGCAAGGTATGAATATGAACTCTACTAAAGCTTTTGCTAGAGCAAAACAAATTGCAGTAGAGGAAAGACAAAAGCTTGAAAAAGCAAAAGACTTAGAAATTAGAAAAAGACAAATAAAAACCGAATTAGAATTATTTGAGTTACTTTAAATTGGTAGCTTTTTTTATCTTGCGAAGAGCGCAAAGAAAGTCAAAATTAAATTAAGAAATGGAGTGTAAAAAAACATGAATATAAACGAATTAAGACAATTAAAAGCAGACAAGGTGGCTGAAGTTAGAAGCCTAAATGAATCTAACAAAATTGATGAAGCTGAAAAAGTTTTAGCAGAAGTTAGAGGTTTAGATAAACAAATCAAAATCGCTGAAGAACTTGAATCAGAAGAACTAAGAGAAATGCAAGAAATAAAAGCTAAAAAAGAAGAAAGAGGTGCAAAAGTGGAAACAGCAGTAAATAAAGCAGAAAAAGTAAATGAAATGAGAGCAATTACTAAATTTGTAATGGGTAAAAGTAAGGAAATGTCAACAGAAGAAAGAAGTGCAATTACAACTTCATCTAATAGTGCAGTAATTCCAAAGGCTTTTATTAATGAATTACAAGAAATTAAAAGAGGATTTGGTTCTTTGAAATCTCTATGCCAAGTTGTTCCAGTAACATTACCTACAGGAACTATTCCTGTATTCGATCATACACAAAATTCACTTTCTAAAATTTTAGAAGGAAGTACAATCGTTGATGGTACATTAGCAACAACTCAATTATCATATGCGATTGATAAATATGGTTTATTACAAGAATTAACATCTGAGTTAATTGATGATGCTCAAGTAGAAATTGAATCTTTAGTTAGAACAAACTTTGCTGAAATAACTACAATTCAAGAAAATGTTCAAATACTAAAAGAAGTAGATAGTAATTCTACAGCAGTTGCAATGACTGACTATCAAGACATAACAAACACTATGGATTCTGCATTACCAGCAGTTAAGAGCGGTTTAATAACTCTTACTAATACAAGGGGTTATGCTTACTTAAAGAATATGAAAGATGCTCAAAAGAGACCTTTGAACTTAATTACAAACATAAATGGACAAGACTATTTCAATGGAAAACCAATATATGTATTCGATGATTCTTTAGTAACTGTATCTGAAGGAATAACAAAATTATTCTATACATTAAATATGTCCGAAGCAATTAAATTCATGGATAGAGAACAAATCACAATTGCTAGATCAGTTGATGCTGGATTTGCAAACGATACAATCGTGTTAAGAATCTTAGAAAGATTTGATGTTATACCAGCAGTAACTAGAAGTATCAATAAATACGAACTTGCTTAATTTCAGGATGGGAGTTTTCTCCTATCCTTATTTTTATAGATAGGAGATGATGCAAAACAATGACATTAGATGATTTAAAGATATATTTAAGAATTGACGATGATTCTGAAGACAATTATTTAAATGAAATTATACAAGGTTCTCAAATATATATAGATTCAATGGTCGGAAGTGATTATAAAAGCGATGCTAATGCAGTTAATTTAGCAGGAATATTGCAGAAGAAGTTATGTGCTGACCTATATGAAAGTCGTGGGACTATGATAGAAGATAATAAGAAAAAAGATATTATTATAAGTTCTATATTAGATAAATTATCTACTTATGAGGTGATTTCTAATGAGTAATAAAGATATTTTAGTGAATCGACTTAATAATAGAATAGATGTTTACGATAAGACAAAATCTTTAGATAAACTAAATGAAACAGTTTATACATGGGGAAAAATAAAATCTGTATGGGCTGAAATTATTCCTTATAAAGGTGATATTAAAGCTGAAGGTGAAGCAAATATATCTGAGTCACTTTATAAAATAACTATAAGAGTTAATGCAATATCAAATATAAATGACCAGATGTATTTTAAATACAAAGGTATGAGGTTTGATATTGTTTATTTTCATCCACATTTCAAGGAAAGAAATCTTATTGAACTAGTTTGCACAGTAATAGTGGAGAATTCAACAGATTTGGGGGTGACTGGTGATGAGTGATGAATTTGATATTAGTCAGTTAACCGATTTTGAAAAAGATTTGATGAAATTAGCTAATGATACTATGCCGAATGAAAGTAAAAAGTTTCTTAGAGCTGAAGGTGGAAAATTAAGAAAAGGTACTTTAGCAAAAGCAAAAAGCAAGGTTAAAAAGGACACGGGTAATTACTTTAAATCTATTAAAAGAGGTAAAGTTTATAACTATGATGGTGCCTTATCTATAAGATGCTTTAGTTCTGCACCTCATGCACATCTTATAGAAAAAGGACATGTTATTAAGGACAAAAATGGAAATGAGCATGGATGGAAAGATGGATATTTTGTATTCGAAGAAGCAGAAGATGAGTTTCAACCAACTTATTATTCTGATTGTGAAGACTTTATAGATGAAGTGCTAGATAAAGGTTTAAAGTAGGTGATTAGATGATAGCATTAAGTACAATTTTAGCAGCAGTAAATTTAAATATATTAAATGCTCTAGAGAATACTGATTATAGTAAAGTAGAAATAGTAAGTAAAGATTTTATAGACGGAATACAAAGACCAAGTATAAGAGTTTTATATAATTCTAATACTGGAAAATTTAATAGGCAATTAAAGGAACGTATTTTAAATATAAAGATACTGTTCTACGCCGAAGACAAATACAATTATAAATTTGCAAATATAGATATGCAGGATATTTTAGAAAATGCCTTTCTGGAAGATTTATTCATTCAGGAAGGTTTTTATATGCCCTATTGTAATTCAAACGGGGATGTAGAAGGAATACAAAGTGAAATTGTAGATGGTGTTTTGCAATGTAGCTTTAATTTGTATTCTCGTGAAGAAATCTATGATGATTCTAACTTAGAAGACATTGAAGATTTAGAATTTGATTTAAATTTAGAACAGGAGTGATTATATAAATGGCAATAACAGCACCAAATATTGATATTTCGTTTAAACAAAAAGCAAATACCGCAGTTGAAAGAAGTGAACGAGGTTATGCAATACTAATTATCAGAGATGATACAGTGACTACTAGTTATGTAGAATATAACGGAATTGATGAGGTAGATTCTAGTGATTATACATCGAATAACTATCAGTACATAAAAGACATGTATACATTTGCACCTTATAAAGTATGTGTGGTAAGAATAGCTAGTGCAGATACAAATATAAGTGATGCATTAACAATTGTAAAACAAAATGTTAAGACAGGCTGGATAGGAATAGCAGATGGAACTAGTGTAGATTTTGAAACTTTATCGAGCTGGATAGCAACACAGGATGATACTAATAAAGAAACTTATAAGTCAGTAGTTTATAAAGCTACATCAGCACCTGATAATATGCATGTAGTTAATTTTGTTAATGATTATGTAATCTTTAGTGATACAACTAGAGGTAAACAAGCAGGAGTTGAATATATTCCTTCATTAATAGCAATCTTAGCTAAATGCAATATTACTCAAGGATGTAATTATTTTAAATGTAGTAATTTATCGAGTGTTGTTGAAGTTCCTAACAATGCTACAGCATTAACAAATGGACAATTTGTATTAATTAATGATGGGGAGTATGTAAGGATTCTTAGAGGTATCAATTCTATGACAACAACTAATGGTTCTACTAAAACAGAAGATATGAAAGAAATTGAAGTAGTAGAAGCTATAGATATCATGTTGGATGATATTAGGACAACATTTAAAGATGATTATTTAGGAAAATACAAAAATAAATATGACAATCAAGTTTTATTTATTAGTGCAGTAAATTCTTACTTTAAATCATTAGAAGATGAAGGTGTGCTTGATGATGAATATGACAATATTTCATATATAAATGTTGTAGCACAGAGAAATGCATGGATTGGAGTAGGAAAAACAGAAGCTTCAACATGGACGGATGCACAAGTAAAACAAAATGCATTTAAGAAAAGTCTATTTTTGTCAGCAAATGCTAAGGTGTTAGAATCTTTTGTTGATTTAGACTTTGTTATAAATTTGGATTAACAGGGGTGAGTAAATAATGGCAGTAAATAAAAATAACATATTGACTGGGGTTAATGGAGACGTTTGGTTTAATGGAGCTTTAATGGCTACATTAAAATCTATTAAATGTACAGTTAAATCAGATACTGAAACAGAAAATTTTATAGGTGATGGACGTACCTACACAATTTGGGAAGGTTGGTCTGGAGATGGCTCACTTACTTTAGCTAAGATTGATTCTAGTGTTTGGAAAATGGCGGCTAATGCTTTTAAAAGTGGGATAACACCAGATTTAAAAATTATAAGTTCATTAACTAACTCTAGTGGAGAAACTGAAAAAGTCGCAATTGAAGGGGTTATGTTCAGTCAGTTTGATTTAATAAACATAGAATCTAAAAAAGTGAATGAAGAGAGTTACTCTATTACTTTTGATGATTATGAAGTTATAGACACAATTTAATACATCGGGATGCCTTTTTGGTATCCTTTTTTAATTAGAAAATAACAAAAATTTATATATAGAAATGAGGTTTTAATATGAGTAAAAAAGGTAATGTAAAAGCAACTATTCAAGATTTTTTAGCTAAGAAATTAAAAAAGGAAGAAGAACAAAACAAAACTTTAGATATAAAAATAAGTTCCATGGATACTATATTTTCAGTTAAAAAGCCAAGTGATGAAGATATCCTAAACTTTATAGAGGATTTAGGAGATTCAAGAAGCGCCAAAAAAGCAATTACTGAAACAATGAAATTGATATATAGAAATTGTCCAGATTTACAAAATCCTGAACTTCACGAAGCTTTGGAAGTTCGTGATCCGTATGACACAATGGATGTTCTATTTGATTTTAAAGACAAGCAACAAATAATGGAGCAATTCAATAAATTTATAGGATTTAAAGCAGATAACCTTGATGAAGAAGTAAAAAAGTAATTAAAAATGATGGAGAAATGAATGATTTGAGCTTCTATGTAACTCGGGGAAAATATACGATTGAGGAATATATAAATTTAAGTTACATAGAAAAAATAATTCTCCATCATTCGAGGTTTGAGTATTAAGAGGAAGAGTCAGAAAAATTAAAAGCATTAGCTAAAATGTTAGGAGGTGGAGGAGAGTAATGGCTTCAAAAGTAATTGATACTATTTTAAATTTGAAGGATAACTTCAGCAAAGTAATAAATCAAACAACCAATAACACGAAAAAATTTCAAAGACAAATAAAAATGGCTGAGAATCAAGCAAAGCAAATGAGAGAAAGCGTTTCTGGTGCATTTAATAGTACAGCCATGAAAATTGCAGGCGTTATAGGTGCTGTAGGATTAACAGAATTTGCAAAAAGTAGTTTAGAATTAGCCTCAAATCTCGCAGAAGTTCAGAATGTAGTCGATACCACCTTTAAGGATGGAGCAAACACGATAAATGATTTTGCAAAAACAACTTCCCAACAATTTGGTATTAGTGAGCTACAAGCTAAAAAGTACGCTGGAACACTTGGAGCTATGCTAAAATCAGCAGGGTTTACAGGTGATGAATTATCAAATATGAGTACAAATTTAACTGGTTTAGCTGGTGACTTAGCATCATTTTACAACCTTGATCCTGACGAAGCTTTTGATAAAATCAAAAGTGGTATAAGTGGAATGACCGAACCTTTGCGTAGCTTAGGTGTAGATGTCAGTGAAACTACAATAAGCACTTATGCACTTGCAAATGGTTTTAATAAGCAATGGAAAGATGCTACTCAAGCCGAAAAAGAAATGTGGCGTTATAAATCTATTATGAGCCAAACCAAAGATGCTCAAGGAGATTATGCTAAAACAGCAGATTCATTTGCAAATGCTTTAAGAACTTTGAAGCTTAATATCCAAACATTTGGTGCTAGTATTATGTCTTATGCAATACCATCATTTCAGTCTTTATTTGGTAATATAAATAATTTTATTAAAAGTATAGATATTAAAGATGTTATGGAAAATAAGGTTATACCAACATTTAGAGAGATTGGGAAAGTAATAGATACTTTAAAAGATAACATGAAAACAATTATACCAATAATATCTGGTGTTGTTGGTGGGTTAGTTGGATTTATGGTTATTGGAAAGGTAACAAGTGAAGTTAGAAATTTCTTGAAAGTTATAAATAATATTTCTAAATTAACAAATCCATTTTATATTATAGCTTTAGGTATAGGATTATTAATTACAGGCTTTGTCAATGCCTATAACACTAGTGATGATTTTAGAGAGCGAGTTAATAACTTATTTGATAAATTAATGGGATTTGGGGATTATGCAGGAAGCAAGTTGCCAGATTTATTGGACAATTTAACAAATGTATTTCAAAATGATTTACAGCCAGCTTTGGATGAAATTAGTAAGGTTTCAGTAGATATTTTTGATTTTATTTCAAATAATTGGAGTACAATAAAGCCAATTGTTGAAGGAATAGTAGGAGCTTTAGGGGCTTATAAATTAGCTCTAATAGCAATTCAAATTAATACAAAAATAGTTTCTGTTGTAACTTCAGCATGGAGCGCCATAGAATTAATAATATGGGGTATCGTCAATGCAACAAGTGCTTGGGAAGCTGCACAATTTGCTTTAAATGTTTTAATGGATGCTAATCCTGTGGGAATTGTATGTTTAGCTATTGCAGCGTTAGGAACTGCAATATATGAAATAATAACGCATTGGAAAGAAATATGCACATGGGTAGGCAATACATGGAACTCTTTAAAGGACAATCCTATTGCTGAATTTATAGCATTATGCAATCCATTTACAGCTCTTTTATTTGAAATTACAAAACACTTTGATGATATAGCAAGTGCGATATCCAAAGCATACCATTGGTTGACTGATTGGAATGGTACAGATGCAAAAGATAAAGATTTAAATGTAACTGAACATAGACAGTCGGTAACTGATGGCGCGGCAGTAACTGTAACTTCAAAAGATAATAGTAGTTCAGATAATGGTGATTTCGGTGCTAATGCCACAGGCACACAATATTGGAAAGGTGGAGCTACCAAAATTAATGAATTTGGCGGAGAAATGGCAGTGTTACCTAGTGGCTCAAAGGTAATACCAGCAGATAAAACAGACAAGCTTTTATCAAATAATAATAAAGGTGTAATAATCAATTTAAACATATCAGGAAATGTAATAGGAAATGAAGATTTTAAAAATGAAGTAGGTCAACATATCTTTAACCAAGTTAAATTAGCAATGACAAATTCTTAAGAAAGAGGTGGTAAAAATGGCTTATGAAATTTATATAGGTAATTATAATAGAACAAAAGTATTGCAATTACCAATCCCTCCAAAAGAACTGCCAACTCTTTCTAGTAATCCTAGTAATGAAACTTTTGAGACATATTGGGATTTACCATACAATTTTATAGAAAAAAAGGGATTGATAGAATTTACTTTAGAGGGTTGGTTACCAGTAGATTATTCCAAATATAGTTTTGTTAAAAGCAAAGTAAATGCAACTGAGGTTATTGATTTAATTGAAAGTTCTAAAACAAATACTGAACCAATACGAATTGTTATAAATTCAAAGAGTGGATATTACGTAAATGATACTTTTGCAATTGAAAGCTTTGAATATAATATCATTAAGCGTGGGGATTATAAATACAGCTTAAAAGTTAAGCAATGGAGAGATTATAATACTACAATAACTACAACAAATTATACAGTTGGTTGGAGTCAAGATAGTACAGGCTGGTATTACTATACAGATACATCAGGCAATTATTACAAGGATTCATGGCAACTTATAGATAATGAATATTATTCGTTTGATGCTCAAGGTTATGCAAGACAATCAATGTGGTTACAAGATGGTGGCTATTGGTATTATCTCAAAGATTCATGTAAAATGGCACGTAATGAATGGGTTACTTTAGATGGAAAGTCTTATTATTTTGGAGATCAAGGTGGAATGTATGTTAATTCTTATACTCCGGATGGATACTGGGTTGGTAGTGATGGTACATGGGTTCAGTAGGTGGTGAGAATATGTATAAAATTATAGTAAATGGGACAAATATAATCAATTATTGTAATAATATCGGTTGGAACAGTGATTCTGATTCACTTGGAACTCAACTAAGCTTTGATAGTATAAAGGAAATAACAACTGGAAGTGTAGTTCAGTTATTTAATGACGATTCTGAAATATTTAGAGGAATTGCATTAAGACCAATTCAAAAAAGATGGACATACTCATATACTTGCCAAGATTATAGTTTTTACTTGAAAAATAATAAAGTTGCTATGAAACAATTTAATGGTATTTCAGCAAGTCATGCAATCAAATCTTTACTTGATGAAGCATATCTAACTTATAGTATTCCAGATATACCAACAAATATTAATCAATTTTATACAAATAAATCATTTACAGATATTATTGATGATATTTTAAAACAAGCTACATCTGACCAAGGAAGTACATATTTTTATGAAATTCAGGGAGATATTTTCTATATTTATAATGTTTCAGATATGAAAATTACGCCAAACATAATTTTACCAAAAGAAATTGATATAGAAATGTCTATGGAAAATATGAAAAATAGTATAACTGTAATTTCTGGAAGTGGCGATAAAGCAGTAATTGAAGCAACTAGCGAAGATACAAGTCAGCAAAATTTTTATGGTGTTCTTCGAGATGTTGTAAGTGTGGATGGCAAGAACATTGCACAAGCTCAAAATTTAGCAAATAATACTCTAGCAAATAGTAATAAAATAGAATATCAAAGTACCTTTGAAGTTGTAGCAATAAATGGTGGAGATACTATAAAACCTAATCGAATGATTTATCTACATGCTGGAGATAGGTTGGATGATTATTATAAAATAAAGACTGCAAATCATATGTTAACTAAAGGTATGCACAAAGTTAATTTAACAATTACATGGTAGGAGGAATGTTATGGAAGATTATAGAGTGGGATTTCAAAAGTTATTCAATGAAAGAAACAATGTTGCTCCACCGGTATTTTATATAGGCACAATAATTCAATTAAGTCCTTTAAAAATTTCGATTCAAGACGGTCAAGCTTACTTTATAGAAGGGCAGAATCTAAAAGTTTGTGAAACTCTTAAAACCATGACTGGGACTATTGTCATTAATGGAGAATCACAAGCTTTTTCTATTATAAGAGATTTAAATGAAGGTGATAAAATACTTTGTTATCCACTTGACTCAGTAAATTTTGTTGCATTCGATAAAGTATAAAGAAATGGGGTGATTTAATGTTTCCGAATCAAACGACAATTACAAATACACAACTAGACAGCACAAATACAACTGTTACAAGTTCTGGTAAATCACCAAGTTTCGATTTTGAAACAGGGGACTTTATAGTTAAAGACGGTAAGGTTGCAACAGTTACAAGATTGGAGGCTGTAAAGTTATGGATTCAAAAAACGTTAAAAACAGAGAAGAATAAATATAAAATATATAATACAAATAATGTAGAAAAATATGGGGTTAGTTTATTAGAAATAATTACTAGTAAACAGCCCCTTTCTTATATACAGGCACAGGTGCAGACAATTGTCACTGAAGCTTTAATAAAAAATTCTGATATAAAGTCAGTAACTAATTTTGTATTTGAAAGAGACAAACGACTATTAAATGTAAGTTTTGATGTAAATACAATCTATGGAAGTACAAATGAAAGCGTGGTGATATAAAAAAATGAGTGATAGTAGATATATAATACAAGCTAGATTACTTGCTAGTATAGATGATTCTTATAATAAATCTGAAGGAGAATTCATATATGATGCAGAAAAACCAGTTTCTATTGAGCTAGAAGGTGCTTATACACAAATAGATGGTTTATTGGATAAAGCTTTTGCGGATACAGCTACAGGGAAAAATCTAGATAGAGTTGTTGCAAGAGCAGGAATAATTAGAAAGACGACTACAAGAGCAACTGGGACTGTTACTATAACTGGAGTTGCAGGAAGTGCAATAACAGTAGGACAATTAGTTGCAAGTGATAGTTTGAATTTTGAATTTTTAGAAACTACTACAGTGCCAGCAAGCGGAAGTATAGACATAAGTGTACGATGCACAACATATGGAACTGTAGGAAATGTAGCAGTAGGAGCAATTAAATTTTTCCCTAAAACTCTTTCAGGATTGCAAGGTGTAGCTAATAAAGAAACTTTCAGTAATGGAACAGATGAAGAATCAGATGAAGAGTTAAAAGTAAGATATTACGCTAAAGTTAATAGTAATGAAACAACTGCTAATAAAGCGGCTTTTAAATCGTGGGCTTTAAGTGTAGATGGAGTTGGAAGTGCAAAAGTTATACCACTTTGGAATGGAGCAGGTACGGTTAAAGTATTGGTTATAAATTCTGAAATGAAGGTTGCAGATTCAACGTTGGTTAAAAGTGTCCAAGATTACATAGACCCAAATGAAAATGGTGATGGTAGCGGAGTTATGCCACTCTGTGGTGCAGTTTGTACAGTAGCAAGTGCAACCGAGAAATTAATTAATGTAAATGTTACTATACAAACTACATTAGATAGCAATGATGCACAAAGTAAAATAGAATCTGCAATAACAGAGTATTTGCAAAGCATTGCGTTCGAACAAAACTATGTAAGTTACCAGATGATAGGAAATAAAATTTTAAATATCGAAGGAATAACCGATAGTAGCCTTTTAACTGTCAATGGTGGAACTAGCAATATTATGTTAGAAGATACAGAAGTTGCAGTATTGGGGGTGGTGACTATTGGATAGTAATACTTTGTTAGCTTATCAGCCTGACTATTATAAAACCAGTGATGTTATGAGACAGATAAATACTGCAAATGCAAGTGAATTAACTATTTTAAATAATAGAGTTGATAAAGAATACAATAACCTTTATTCAGATACAGCCGATGCAGATACATTAAGCAGATTTGAAAAAGATAATGGACTAACAATATTGCCAAACTACAATCTAGATTATAGACGTGCTAGGCTTTATTCTCGAATGATAGGAAAAAATGATTTTTCTGTAGATATTATTAAAAATATTGCTAGTTTGTATAGGAGTATAAATACTTTTGTTGATTTAGATTTGC
This sequence comes from Bacillota bacterium, assembly GCA_021781745.1. Lineage (GTDB taxonomy): Bacteria > Bacillota > Clostridia > Clostridiales > Clostridiaceae > Clostridium. The sequence continues at coordinate 13,100 of JAJXWH010000046.1, forward strand.
CTAACTTTAAATTTACAATAAATTTAAATTTTAATACTGGAATGCCAGAGAATTTAAATAATTTTGAAGATATAATCGAAGAGATTAAACCTGCTTACTTGGAAGCTGATTATAAATTGACATCAACTACAAGTGACATTTTTAAAATAAGAGCATTTATGTTATGTGGTGAGGAAATAAATGTTTTTCCTTATCAAATTACCAATATAGAATCAACAGGAAAAATCGACGTAGCACTTGGAATAACTCAAGGTGCTGAAACAATAACAATATTACCGAAAGGGGAGAGTTAATTAATGGCAGAACAATTTTATACTATATTAACTAATACTGGTAAAGCTAAAATAGCAAACAGTTTGCCAACAGGAACTAAAGTAAATCTTACTACATTAAAAGTAGGAGATTCTAATGGAACTTATTATAATCCTTCAGAAACTCAAACAGATTTAGTACATACCGTTTATACTTGCAATGTTACAAGTGTTGCAGTTGATGAAACCAATGGAAGTTGGATTAATATAACAGGTGTAATTCCTTCAGATCAAGGAGGATTTACAATTAGAGAAGTAGGTGTATTTGATGATGGTGGCAACTTGATTGCTATAGGTAAATATCCTGAAACTTATAAGCCGACTGCATCGGACGGGAGTACAAAAGAATTATATTTAAAAATGACTTTAGAAGTATCAAATTCAACCTCAGTTACACTTAAAATTGACCCTACGGTTATACTTGCAACTAAGTCAGATATTAATACTTTGACCACTTCCATGAACAATTCTATCGGTTCAATTAATACGCAATTGTCAGAAATTGTGCCGAACACAACATTGTGGTATTTAGAAAATATAGATGATATGAGAACAAGATCTATTGTATCAGTGCAAGGATTTTATGATATAGATGAAAATATTAGTAACAATTATAGAATTCTAATGATTGATGGAACTGAAACATGGACTACGATAACAGTTGGCTCTAATAGTTTCAAAATATCTGATAATGGAGAAATCGCACAGAACAAAACCCTAACTACAAGTGATAAAAAACTTAAATATATTGCAAGACATGGTAATGTTTATATTGATATGTTTGGTGCTATTGGGGATGGTACAACTAATGATACAACGGTTATTCAAAAAGCTTTTAACTCCGCAAAAAATGGAGATATTATTAATTTTAATGGTGAAAAAACATACTTTATAGAGTGTGATAGAGCGTGGAATTATCATGCCAATAGTGTTGATTATGGTTTTTTAAACTTGTCGTTAGAACTCTTAAATAAAACAAATATTATAATAGATGGTAATAATGCTAATCTAATTTTAAAACAAGTTAGAACTGATGGGACTTTTTCTCCTGCTTTAAAAATAACTAATTGTAATACCGTAGAAGTTAAGAATCTAAATATAAATTGTCAAAGAGTCGAGATAGGTAATACCACTGGTGATATGGGACAACCAACAGCATATATGTATAACATTGGTATAGCCATCGTAAATTCAGAGAATATAACTGTTGAACGAAATAAAATAGTAAATGCTTTTTGCGATATATTAATGTTTACTCATGTAAAAAACGTACGTATAAGAGATAATTTACTAACACAAGAAGGAAATTATTTAAATTACTATGGTATTTTAGCACAAGATATAGATAATTCATCTAATATTTATGTACACAATAATGTAATAGATACTTGTAAAGGTGATGCAATAGAGTTTGACTGCAACAGTGAACATGTTCCAATGACTATATTACCTAAGTATATATATATTTATAAAAATATTATTAAAAATGTAACTATAACCGATGGTAACACAGGAATTTCAATCGGTATGGCAAGTTGTACTTATTTTACAATAGAAAATAATTATGTAGAAAATGTTAGCGAAGGAATACACATTGAAACAAATCACTCTTTAAATGCAATAAATACGACCAACAATTTTAAAGTTTTAAACAATACTTTATTTAATGTAACTGGTGGAAATCGTTCAGCTATTTATATGACAAGCGGAAATAGTAATTATGCTAGTGATTTTAAAAATGTTGAAATTGATAGTAATGTTATTAATAATGTTAATGCGTGGGGTATATATGGAACATATGGAAAATTTACAGATTTGATTGTTAGTAAAAATAATATTGAGGGTTGTGGTTATTCTGGCATAGCATTTACAGATGTTAATAATATTAGAATAATAAATAATCACTGTAAAAATAATGGAAGTCTAGGAACAGATGATTATAATGGAGATGATATGTGTATAAATACTTTATACGAATCTGCAATAATTACTGGAAATGAAAATAAAACAATTAAAGGTATTTCAATTTTTATACATCAATTAAACACCAATCAATCAAATATCAAATATTCTGATAATATTTGTATGGGAAGTTTATATGTAAATAGCTTAGCTACTACAATAAGTCAGACTTAGGAGGTTTTAAAATGAAAAAATTAAATTTTGATGGAAAAGAATTTCAAGCTGAAAAAATAATAAAAACTGATACTGATATAATTGGGCTGGATTCAAAAGGAAATAAATTATTTGTTTTTTTAGAAATACCTGATTTTTCATTGTTTAGCATTTCGAATTTAGATGGTACGAGTTGTGATTTTGATACTTTAGTCCCATCTACCACAGATTTGCAAACACAAATATTCAATTTAACAACTCAATTGGTTAACGGAGGTATTATTTAATGGATTGGTATAATTTTTGTAAAACAAATTTTAATTTAGGTATTGCAACTTTAGATAATTTAAAGATATATGTAGCAAAAGGAAAGATTACAGCAGAACAATATAAAGAAATTACTAGAGCAGATTATGTAGCAGTTGCTACGCAATAGGAAAAATTACTGCGCGATTACAAAATTTAACAACTAATTAAAGGCAATAGATTGAGGTCATTTAATAGACCTTTTTTTATTGTCTAATTTTATAGAAAGAAGATGATAGATTTGAAAATAGGATTAAGAGCAGGTCATAGTGATAATTGTGAGGGTGCTGTCGGCATCGTCAACGAACATGACCAAATGAAGAAATATTATCAAGCTGTTAAAACAGTTTTTGAAAGTTATGGTCATACTGTTATTGATTGCAATTCAAATGCATCAAGTGAAAATGGAGAACTTTCTGAAGGTGCTAATATAGCAAATTCAAATGGTGTAGATTTCTTTGCATCATTACATATGAATTGTTTTAATGGTCAAGGTCATGGAACTGAAGTATTAGTTTCTAGTCAAGCTAGTGGGGCATACCCAGTAGCACAAAAACTTGTAAGTAATTTTGCAGAACTTGGATTCGCAAATAGAGGTGTTAAATTTGTTAGAGATTTTGAAATGAATCACATATCAGCACCTAACATTATAAGTGAAATTTGTTTCTGTGATAGCCAAACTGATATAGATATTTATAATCAGTATTCTTGGGATAAATTAGCACACGTATTTTGTAATGCAATTGATTCAAATATCCCTAAAGATGTTGAAGTGACTGGTAGTAATGTTGAAAAGGTTAGCACAAAGAGTGCAAACAAAGGATATGTAGTTACAACTTATTTACCTCATTCAAGTTCAACATATGATGGAGTAGATATTAACTATGTGCTTGATTATTTTAATGGTATTAAGTGCTATGTTAGAGGTAATGCAAAAGGTGTGTGGTTTGAAACAGAATACTTAGATATAGAAACATGTAATTCATTAAAGGCAACTTTAGGTTCATGGTTTTATTCAATAGAGAAATAGAGGAGATGATATAAAATGATAAAAGAATTAATAAAAATATTAGTTAAATTAATAGAAACAAAATTAGAAAAAGCAGGTATCGAACAACTTATACTTAAGAATGAAAATTATATAACAGTAGCTAAGAGAATTTGGAATGAGGTTGATGAGACTTTCAGAATTTCACAATCAATTAATGAAAAGTTATCAAGTAAAGCTGAATTATTCGAAACAAAATTATTAGCTAAATTCCCAGAGTTATCGAAAGATGATGTTGATTCATTAAGAATGAGCATTGGTGGAGAAGTAAACCAAGGAAAACAGGCTGTATTAGATAATTCTACAATCTTGAAACAATTACAGGATGAAAATAACAGTTTAAAAACTAAGAATACTGAGTTAGAAAATAAGATAGCTAGTATTCAAAATACTGTAGCAGTATCAGTTGCTCAATAGGAGGTGTGGCTATGGATGAAAATACAACACAGTCTATTCTTCAAAGGTTAACAAAGATAGAGACACTTTTAGAAGTTGATTATTCTCACTTAGAAACTAGAGTATCCAAGCTTGAAGGTAATGGAACTTGGCTATGGAGAACAATTGGTGGAGTTATTATTGGAGCGATTGGGGTTTTGATATTTAAATAATATTGATAATTCGATTATTGCTATAATAAAAAAAGATGTAGCCAGATTAATGACTGCATCTTTAAAATATTTAGAAATATAAAAAAATGAATTATATTATAATGATAGACACAATATAGATAAAATATACATTAGCTTTAAATAATTCTTATTCAATAACATTGATTTTTTAAACTAAAATATGGTAATATAAATATGTCAAAATAACTCATAAAATTAGAAAACAAGTAATAAAGGTAGATTAGGTAGAAATACTTAGTCTATCTTTATTTTTTTGCTTAAAAAGAAAAGGCAGTAACCGAAGTTACCACCAGTCCATTTTGCAATTTAATTTTAACTTATGTGTAACCCTTAAATCAAGGGGGTAAATTAAAGATCAAATTTACTTAATGAAAATAATAGATATAAAATTGAAACTATGCCTATAAAACAAATTATCATAAAAGTTAGGAATAAAATACATATTATCAAACTAATATCTCACAAAATTATCATATGTTTATTAGATTTGACAAAACTACCAAATAATATACAATAATATTATATATGTAAAAAGGGGGAATATTAATGCCAAAAATTATACAATGCAAAACATGCAGAAAAGAAATAGCAAAAAACGCTAAAACATGTCCAAGTTGTGGGGCAAAGAATAAAAAACCATTTTATTTAAGATGGTGGTTTATACTTATAGTCTTAATAGTAATTATAGCAGCAGCATCTAGTGGAAGTAAGAAAAATGATAATTCAAAGGATACTGCATCAAGTTCAACTGCAACAACTACAGACACTTCCAAAGATACATCTAAGTCAAATGACAGCCAAGATAAAGCAAAAGATACTACAAAGGATACAAAAAATGATGTACCTAAGGAATATCAATCAGCATTAAAAAAAGCAGATACTTATGCTAACCAAATGAATTTATCTAAAAAAGGTTTATATGAGCAATTAACATCAGACGCAGGAGAAAAATTTCCTAAAGAAGCTGCACAATACGCTGTTGATAATGTAAAAGCAGATTGGAAAAAGAATGCATTAGCTAAAGCTAAAGTTTACCAAGATGAAATGAGTATGTCTAAGAGTGCTATACATGACCAACTAGTATCAGATGCAGGAGAAAAATTCACTGAAGAAGAAGCGCAATACGCTATAAATAATTTAGAAAATTAGAAACAATAAAATCACAATTTAATTTAACATAATAATCTAAAGGCTAGGATTAATTTCCTAGCTTTATTTTTTCTATAATTAAATTGTATATAATAATGTAGAAATTTTTTATTATGGAAATTATTTAAAATAATTATTGTAAATTTGGTAAAAAAGGTATATTATAATATCTATAAATATTTATATACTTAAGCCGATAAACATAAGGTTAAGTAATTCAATAAAATTTTATAGAAATAATACAATATAAACTTTATAAAAAGTCTTTAAAGCTTGTCAGCATGGGGTAGAGGCCAAATCGAAGCTATTAACAGATTATTTGGATATACAGTTCATAATGATAAAGGCAAGCCAACAAATAGTGAATTTATCGCTATTATAGCAGATAAATTAAGACTTAAGAATAAAGTGAGCTAATTGTAGTGATAGAGCCTTTTAGTGAAAATCCCATATCGATAAACATAACAAAAATCGCTATGGATTTCAGCTTGTTAAATCTATAAATGTAAAATTGAATTATTAGGTAAACACCTTTTGTATATTGGTTTAAGGACTAATATGCAGGAGGTGTTTTTTGTTTGCCAAGAATTATAAAAAAATCAAAACAAATAATGGATTTAATTCAAGATTTTTTAGATTATTGTAGTTACAAAAATTTATCTGTTAAAACAATTAAGTCATATAATCAAACGTTAGTATTATTTATGCGGTATCTTGAAGAAGAGAAGAGAATAACAGATATAAATAAGGTTAATAGAGATATTGTGCAGGAGTATATTACATTTACAAAAGATAGAGGTAAGTATAGTTTTGTAGCTAATACAGATGGCATGGTAAAGGCTAATATAGATAAGAGAAATGATATAGGTGAAGAAATATCACCTAGTACATTAAATAACTATTTGCGTAATATTAAAGTATTTTTTAATTGGCTAGATGAAAATCAAATAATAAAGCAAAATACAGTATCAAAATGTAATTTTATAAAAAGTGAAAGAAAAGCAAAAGATCAATTAAATGATTCTGAGTTCAATAAACTTATTAGTGTTATAGATATTACAAAATTTCATGAATATCGTGATTTTGTAGTTATACAAATAATTTTTGATACAGGAATGCGTTTAAATGAAACTTTAAATTTGACAGTAAATGATGTTGATTTTACAAGAAGAACAATTTTAATACCATCGGAAATTAATAAAGGTAGAAAAGACAGAGTAGTTTTTTATAGTCAGACGATGTCTAAATTACTTCACAGATGGATTAGATTTAAAGATAGTATTCAAAGTACTGATTTATTGTTTCCCACACAAAGAACCAATGGAATATTAAGTGTTTCAAATTTTGAAAGAAATTTTAGAATTTATCTAAAAAGAGCAAAACTTAATAAATCAATTACTCCTCATGGACTAAGGAATAATTTCGCCAGACGTTTTCTTTTAGCATCAAACGACATTCATACATTAAGTAAAATTTTAGGACATAGTTCGGTTTTGGTGACAGAAAAAGCATACCTTGATTTGATGGATGAGGATTTTAGAAAAAAATATCAAAGATTTAGTCCGTTAGAAAATCTAAGAAAGTAGGTGTCTTAAATGAAAGTAAATATAAATCATGATAAAACAACTAAAGGTTTTGCTGAAAGAACAATCACAGTAGATTTAGAAGAATTTAATGAAATTTCATTAAGTTTAGAAAATAGATTACAAATTTTAGAAGTAAGATTAGAAGATTATAAAAATAGTGATTTTGAAAAGTTAAAAAAATTGATACCCAAAACAGAAGAGAAAATTAAAAGATTAAAAGAGATTATAAAAATTTTACAATAAAAAAATAGCAGGGTATTACCAGTACCTTGCTACTCTAAAACTGAATATCGTTTTATTAATCTTATTAGTACTTCAAAAAATACTAATAGACGTCTACCATAAGTCTATTTTATTTCAAAAAAATTGAAGTGTCAATAGGCTTAATAAAGTTGACCTTTTTTTCAGGCAACTTTTGGTGGAATAGGGGAGAAACACTTTAAATAAACGTCTCGGGTAGTTCCGACTAATTAACTCGGTATATATGCATTGCCTACCATATGTGATATATCGTCAGTTGGGTAAGATACAACACTCCTAACGTCTACAGGATAGATAAACAAAAGTGTATGAGGGTGGTTCGCTAGGTCGCAAGACAGGAACTTGTACAAGCTTCAAAGCGTATTCTATGGGCTAGTAGTAGAATATTAAAGTACATTTAATTAACAAGGTAGGTAATATTACTATGATACAATTCAGCTATGTCAGTAATATTTTGTTTGTCCTATTTCGATAGGGCTAACTATACCCTAAAACGTGTCCACAGGCTTAGTCAGTATGTCCTTGGTAGATTTGAAGTCAAGTAGTAAATTTAACATAATTACTAATATTTAAACTAATAATTAAGAAAGAAGTTGATAATATGAAAACTGGAGCTAATACAAGTACAATAATAAATGTTAGAAAAAAGAGAAGAGAGTATATGAAGAGAGCTAATGCAACATGTAGCAAATGTAGTTGGTTGCAGTTTGGATATTATTGCAGTAAGAAGAAGAGAAGTGCAGAAATTGGAAATGGGAAATTAAAATGTTATTGTAAAGATTAAAAATTAAAAGGATAACCTACTATACACAAATAAGTTATCCTGAAAACTGGTTTATATAAATTATTTTAATGAAGAGGAATAGTAAAGTTAATTACTTTATAATCTTATTGTAAAGAATATTTGTGACAGTAATATGGCAAGTAGATTAAATTTATATAAATATTATCTTAAATAAAATTAAACATAATAATTGAGGCTGATGAGTTGTAAAGATTCATTGGTCTTTTTTTATTTCTAGTGTAGCAAAGAGCGACACCTGAGTGTTAAATTTCAACTCAGATTTTTAGTTGAATATATTTTATTTATAAATACAGCAATTATATAACCAAGTAAACATAATAATGCGACTTTAGAGTGTATTAGTAATAAAGATAAATTATATTCAACTATAAAAAAACACTCTATAACCTCTAAATAAGCATGAATACTAGTATTACAAGGAATTTTACAGGTTTTTTAATTCAAAATTTAAAATTGTATCAATATACTCTTATGCTTTTAATAATAAGGAATGGCTAAAATAGAGAAGTTGTTTAAGAAAAGATAAAATATATAAAGTAAAAATGAAAATCGAAGATATATCGAGTAAATAAAATATATAATGATTATAATAGAGATAAACTTATTAAAATAAATAATATGAATAAATATCATGAAATTTCATAATATATAGAGGTAAAAATAAAATATTAAATTTGGAAATAAATGATAAGTATAGTAATCAAAAAATACTTGATAGAGAAAGATACTATAGTGAGAAATACAATGTATATGAAGAAGGTTTTTGTATACATATCGGTGGTGGTAGATTCAAAGAAGAAAAATCTACTCAAGGGGTAAGATTATTAGAAGATACTGATAATGTGATAAAAGCTAAAGCGTATATTGAAAGATATTGGGTTGATAAAAGAATAAATAAAAAACAAAGAGAAGTTATAGGGAATGTTATACGAGATAAATATAATATAAAATTTACAAGATTTAAAATAGTAATAAGACAATTAGGTTTTAAAGTTTTAAGTTACAAGGATCATCAACATTGGTATATAAAAGGATCGATAGAAGAAGGGGAATCGGAATATATATTTCAAAAGCATCAAAGACGTTGGTTATATACTCCTAATAAGCCAGAAAAATGAAAAGATTAGGAATAAAGTACATATAAAAAGGGCTTCTCTAATCCTAATGAGTTGTCCTTTCTCTATGAAAAAAAGAAGCACTGATTTTATAGCACTCCTATTTTTTATCTTTCTTTATCCATTTAATTTCATAGCCAATTATTTCAGCTATTTGTAAAACTTCAGAATATTTCAAGCTACTTTTTCTAATTTTATTGCTTAAATTTTGTACAGAGGAATCAGTACCGTTTATTTTATTCAATTCTGTATTTAAATCGGTAATACTCCATCCGCTACTTACAATATAAGCTTTAATCTCTTCTTTAAGTCCCATTTATTTTCACCTCTATATAAATTATACTATTAGATTAATAATTAATCAAATAAATTTATAATTAAATCAATAAGTTTAAAAATAAATATTGACATCTTAAATCTATAGGTTTAAAATTAAATCATAAGGTGAATTAAATCAACAAACCTTATAAAAATAAATATGGTATAAATCAGGAGGATGAGAACATGAGCAAAAAAATCATAAATGAAAATGTAGAATTTTACAAAGGTAAAGGAATAGGATTCTTAAATATAGACAAGTTAAATATTAATGAAATGAGAACCGAAATTGATTACCTAGACTTTATAGCGTATCTATTAGAACGTGAAGAACTAGATGAAGGTATGAATATTATTACATATGAAGAATGGAATAAATTTCACAATACAAATGATGAAGAATATGAAATGAAAATTAATAGAATTGAAGCTGGACAGGATTTTTATAGCAAAGGGTTTAATATGACTCCACAAGAATTTGCAAAGAATTTTGTTTGTTTAGAAGAACTTGAGGGTTACGAAGATGATACGTATTTAAGATTTCTTAAGTTAAATATTAATGGAATGCAACGAGGATTCATAATTGATGGTGGAATGTAATGTTGGAATATCAATGGTTTGAAGGTGTTTGAATTTTTTTATAAAATATTGTTGACTAAGACCACAAAAAAGTGTAATATAATAAATGTAAGATATGTAGTCTAAGACAACAAGAGGTGATAGAAATGAAAGGGCTTGAATATATTCTTAATTTGTATAATATGCAGCATACAGAACTTGCAGAAAAGTTAGGAATAAAAAAACAGAATATAAATTTATGGTTAAGAGATGAAAGTAGAAAAATCCCTAAGAAATATCTACCAACATTATCAGAAATATTTGGTGGATTAGATGAAAAATATTTTCAAAAAGAGTTAGATGATACTGATAAGTTAATTATTCAAAAAGAGAAATTAAAGAGAGAACTTAAACCTCAAATTAAAGAATATGAAATGCAATTAGTTTTATCAGATAATTCGGAAGAACCAGAATTAGAACAAATACCAGTATATGAGCAAAAGGAATTAAATGATATAGAATTTGAAATAAAAAAAGTAAAAGTTTTAGAAGAAATTAGAGAAGGTATAAGCAAGTTAAATAAAGATTATGAAGTTGGAGTTATTGAAGAAATTGCAAAGCTAATTAAATATCACGGAACTGAAAGAATGTTTATGGATACGATAGATGCTATATCTCATTATTATAATATCTTACCAGATTGGGTGGGCGACCCTTATAGTAACGAGTTTGTAGAAGAATTCTTAAAATTAGCTGAGAAGCATGAAAAAGGGGAAATAAACTAATTAGTAGTAATAATATACGAAAATATTTTTGACACTAGTAGTTTAAGAAAGTATATTTTTATAGAGGGGTTATTATTGAAAGGGGAGATGTAAATTGATTGTAAAAACTATAACAGGAAAAGCTTGACAGAAGAATATTTTGGTAGTATGCTAAAATAGACTACACGACTAATAAGTTAAACATACTATACGTTTAACTTTGAAACTTTATTTCTTATTGACTTTTTTAGAAATATTACTATTACAGTAGTAATATGACATAATTGGTCTTTGAAAATTGAATAATGATTTATAAATTATGTATGAAGTTCCAATACAAAGTAAATAAAATTTATCTTTTACAATTAATATAATACAGTACTCGTTGACTGTTGTCAACAACATTTTGGGAAAAAGTATTTCATTGCATCGCTGAAAACAGTTGATATTACTAAGCTACAGAAGGCGAATATGTTAAAAATGGGCTGTTTTAGGGTGTTTTAGAAAATTATTTCCCAAGAATATTTAATGAAAAAATTTTAAAAATAAATTAGAAAGAGGTAATAGAATATGAAAAAGAAAGCGATAATTTTAAAAATATTAGAAGGATTAAATGAAAATAGTAAGTTATTACGTAATAGTGAATTAGGGATTACAGAAGAATTATGGAGTGAAGTTATACAAATATTAATTCATAGTGACATGATTTTTGGAATTAATATAAGACCATTTGGGAATAAAGGTGAAGTTTCAATATTAGGAGTAGATACAGCTAAAATTTCTATTCTAGGAATTGAGTACTTAGAAAATAATATAAAATAAATTTTGAACTATAACTATATTGGAGTAAAGGTGTCCAAGCCTTACTCCTAACAAAAAATAACTATGAAAGAGGGAATTAGAATTATGAAATCACAATTTATTAATGAAGAAAGATTAGGATATGTACCGAATGTTATATATCATTTTACTAAAAAAGAGAATCTAGAAATTATCATGAAAGATAGAACGATAAAGCATTTTAGTGATATTTATACGTTTTATTGCCCAACTGAGGAAGAAGCTAAATGGTTTCTTTATAATGTTACTTGCAATCCGAAAGCAACAAGAGTTGGATTGGATGGAATTAGGAGAAAAAATAATAATAAAATTGAAGAGTTTGTATTGCTAAAAATTATTCCAGATAGAAATTACTTAGATAATAGTAAATGGTTCAAATCTAATTCAACTAGAAATGAAGAGATTGACAGACATGTAATTTGCTATAAAGGAAATGTAAGGATTAATAGTGCTGAAATTTATGAACTCAGTGAAGTTGATATTGCATTAGAACAATTCATTATATGGGCATACCATATGGGTTCTGTAAATGTTAATGGTGAAAAATTGGATTCAGATGATTTTATAAATATGATTTTTAGTAATGAAGATATTGAAATTACTAAAGTGAAAGTTAAGGATAATCAATGGATTATTGAAGACAGCTTAAATAGAGAATTTACAATTAAGGAAAATGTTGAATCAGATTGGGATGTAACTCCAGTGTTAGAAGGTGAAATGCCTTTTTAAGTACTCACAATAGGGTTCGTCGAATTCGTCAAACCCTACTCTAGAACCAAATAAAACTCTTATTTTAAAAGAAGAATAATCTCAGAGCCTTTATCTTGAGGAAAAGTTGAAAAACAGATAGTAAACTATGAGATTATTCTTCAGTGAAATATTGGAGATTTAAGTTTTTTTAATCATAGACAAATACAGCATTACAAATAATAGTATGTATAAAATTTATATTAATATACGGAACAGTTCTATGGGATAGTTTGCCCCATGGAGGGGGAATTAGTGTGCACCTATGAAGATGGCAAAGTGTATTATGGAATTAGACAGAATTTATGAAATTAAAAAGGGTAATAATCAGCATAAAGAGGATTCCGACATTGTCGGTAAGCTAACTCAAAAGGATTTAGGTGGGCAATTGGGTATTGATGGAACCCAAAGTAATTGGGGACAATGCCACTAATTATACTCAACAAGATGTAATGGCGACATTACATTAGAACAAGAAAAATTATGTGAAGGAAGGAATAAATAATGAACAGAGATAAAATTAATAAATTATTGATGCAATTAACCAGTAATTCGAATTGGAGAAGTAAGTTTAATGAACTAGAGGATAAACTACTAACCAAAAGTCTGGATAGACTTGTGGAACATATAGAATTAAAGGAAAGGGAACTAGATAAGCCAGCAGTTGATATATTTAATCTTCAAGAAGAAATAGATGATTTTTGTGACTATGATGTATTTGAATTAAGTAAGAAAATAATTGGTTGGCAAGATAAATATAAAATTATTGCAAAAGAATTTAATGAGGCACTAGATAAAATACAGGAAAGTTCAGATTTAGTTTACAAAGATATAAAAAAGTTTCAAGAACAGTTTGATAATGAATTGAGACTTTATACAAGTACAGCAGATGATATTGATGCAAATACTTTATATGCTAGAGTGATTTTATCTGATAAGCGATTGAAAGGCATTATAAGGGCTTTGAAGTTCAATCAAATAGAAATTATGAGTGATTTTAATTTACTATGTGATGACTTAGTTACTATTAATAAGATTGTTATTAAAAAATTTGAAAGACACAATGCAAAAATGGATGAACTAAGAAAACAAATCAAGAAACAGGAAAGAGAGAAATATAAAAAGTTATTCCATTATAAGGATTTAGTTAAGTTAGCTATTAAGCAGGGGTTTGAGTATATCAGGAGTAATGGTGACCATTTAATATATTGTAATAAGCAGTCGCAGAATATTGCGATTATACCCGCCCATTCTAGCATGAAGTATGGAACTATGATGAATGTTCAAAAAATGATTTTTGCTTAACATAATTTAATTAACAACTAAATAACATGCACGATTTAGCTAAGGAATTTATAAATTCATATTTATATTTCGTTGGTTATTTTTCGTGCTGCTTAATAGGATTTTTACATCATTTATTGGATGGTGTAATTCCTATTGAGGGGATAAATCGAGAAGGAGGAGTTTGATGAATAAGAAAAAACTAAAATTAAAATGGGTCACTGAGGTGATAGGCGATGAATATAAAAAATGGAAAAAAGGTGACATTATTAAGATATTAGCTCAGACAGGTACAGGAAAAACATATTTTATAAAAAGTGTATTAATACCTTATATGGAATCATGGGAACATATGTTGATTGTAGCTAACAGAATAAATTTAAAAAGGCAACTAAAGAAAGATTTAATAACATATTATCAGGAAGAAATGCCAAAAAGCCTTAAGGAATTAGATGAACTAAAAACAATAGGTAATGTAACAATATTATCGTATCAATCAATTGCAGAACTTAAGAAAGCAGATAAATATGGATTAGCCAACTTAGATTTAAGTTTTTATGATTATATAATTTGTGATGAATGCCACTTTTTCTTTAGTGATGGAGCGTTTAATAATAAATGTTATTTAGCATGGCAGGAACTAATAAAAACTAGACATAGACAAGCTACAAAAGTATTTATAAGTGCAACAATGGATGAGGTAGAAAGAACTATTGATGTTTCAGTTGATAAAATACATGAAACTGGTTTTGGAACATATAAAAATTGCAAGCTATTTAAATATGATACTGGAATAGATTATAGCTATTTAAATACTATGTACTTTGAAAAAATAACCGATATAGCATTAACTATTAAAAATGATACAAGTAGTGATAAGTGGCTTGTGTTTGTTACTAAAAAATCTGATGCAGAATACATTAATAAAACCTTAGAAGGAAAGAAGACAGTTAATATTATTACAAAGGATACAGATATAACAGAAAATGAAGATTTACAAACAATTATAACAGATAGCAAATATAAATGTGATGTATTAGTCTGCACTAAAGCAATGGATAATGGAATAAATATTGCAGATGATTCAGTTAAAAATGTTGTTGTTATGGCTTGGGATAAAATTAGTTTTATTCAGGAGTTAGGCAGAGTAAGAATAAACATTGAAGATGCTCCAGAAATTAATTTATACATACCAACAATGAGTTGGAGTGCTTTTAATACATTAATAACCAAGCAATATGAACCAAAAGAAAAATTGATTGATTTTTACAGAAAGAAAAGAACTGAATTTAATTCTAAATATGACTATGATTATGATAAATTACCCAAAGATATATTTATATTAGACAAAGATGAAGGCTGGAAAATTAATATTACTGGTGAAATTAGATTGATAAGAGATAAACAATTTGCTGAAGAAATGTGTAGACAATTTAATAGTAAAAGAAATCAAGAAAATAAAATATTTGCATATGTAAAGGAACAATTGAAGTGGATACAACAAGAATCTACATTTGATTTTTTTAATTTAATGTGTGAGGTTATTGATGATGAAGAAATTGAGACTTTACAAAATTGGCTAGATAATCATGTGGGAAAAAAATTATTTCATGAAGATCAACAAGAAATATCTAACTTAATAATTAAAGAGTTAATTACAGTGGGTAATAATGTCGATTATAGAACTAAAATATTAAAACCAGCAACGTTAGAAAATATGTTAAGAGTTCAATTAAAATTGTCTTATGCAGTTAGTAAATCTAAAGTTGAAGATAAAATAATTGATGGAAAAAGACATCAAAAAAGATATATAACAATTTCAAAAATTGCATAAGTGGAATTTAAAATAATTACAAAAGTCCCTACAGTTTTACGAAAATCTTAATTACATAAGTTTTATAGTAAATGTGTAGGGAGTTGAAAATATAATTATAAAAATTAAATAAATCAATACTTGTCGTTGGAAGTTCGGGGTCTGGGGTGAAACCTTGCGACAAGAAGGATTTTTTCTTAGGCTGTTAGTGGAAGTTAGCGAAGCTTTAGCTGAGCGTTACTGACACTTACAAATAAAAATAATCCAAAGGTCAAGGTTTCAAGTCCCCAGTATTAAATAAATTAAATTAATGATTATAGGAGGAATGATCAGATTATGGATAAACAAATTAAAATATATAGTGTAAAATTGGGGTTTGTTAAAACAAAGAAAGAAAAGGAATTGAGTGATATAAAGTACACATATGGTGATTGTATTGAAATAGCAAAAAGTAGAATAGAAGAAACAATTAAAAAAGATTTTAACACTACTAAATGGACAAAAGAATGTGCTGAAGAGTTTACCAAAAGAAAAGAAACGGATTATTCTTATAACATTTATAAGTCTTATAAAGAAAAGTATCTAAAGTTACTGGAAAATGAAGTCTACAATAACGAATATCTTGTAAGGACTTTGAAATCTTCAGCTTTTAATCTTTATAATTGTATTGCTTTATTTAGTAGTAACTTAACTAGAATGTTTGGATTAGATGATTTAGAGGAGCCAACCAAAGATATAATAATTTTAGAGTGTAAGGATTCAGATAGAAATATATTAAGGCAAGTAATTCAAAATGGAATATTTGTTGAAGGGAATAAGTATAGATTTTTTACTGCTAGTGCAGGACAAACTAGACTTGAAAAAATTCAAATAATCAAAGAAGAATTATGGAAGAAATACGAAAGAGTTATTATGTGTGGATTAACTATTGAAGCTATTAATAATAGTCCTGAAGGAGGATCAAATATAAATAAATTTTTGGCTTATTTAAGCTTAAATTGTTCTGCTACTGATGAATGGACAGCCGAACAAGGATTTGATATTGATAGATGCATTGTTGTAGATGATTTTAATACTAAAGTAGGCGGTTGGGTAGACTATGTTAATAAAAATACGTTTAAAATCACTAGACAAATGATGAAAGTACCTATTGACCATGCAGACGGAGCTGGTATGATGTTACCGTGTATTAGTAAAAAGAATTTTATGGTTAGGATTCCTTGGGTGAAAGGCCTACTTACACCTGTAGATTTCATTAAATTTTGTAGAACTGAAAGATGTGTTACTGATGAAGAATCAAGATATAAAATAAAAGATATTTATGGGAAAGAATATGATTTAATTGAAGATAATGTTCAAATTTTATTCACCAAGAGTCAGTTTAAAATGTGGAAATACTATAAGGATTGGGATCAGTATAAAACTGACTTTAAAACTTATGGATGTAAAGCCAATAAATGCAATGAGGAAGACGAAATATTTAGGCAAGCGAAATTAAATTATCAAATGTGGCAAACATTAACTGATATTACTGATAAAGAAATTGAATATTTTACAGAATCAAGTATTGATTACATTAGAAAAGCACATACTGACAGAGAATTTATGTTAGATATATTAGGTGCTACTATGAATAATAAACATAGAAGTTATTTAGAAGAAGCTTTAAGAATTTATCCAGAAATGCTTCAAGAATCTTTCATAAAAGAACGATTGGAGGATAGTATTGAAAAAAAGGCTAAGGAAGTTAGAAGCGGAAAAATTAATGATATAAAAGCAAAAAATACATTTATTTTACCAGATATATATGCGTGGTTAGATTGGTTGTTTAATGGAACAAAAGAACCTAAAGGATTATTGAAAAATGGTGAAGTTAGTTGTAAGTTATATAAAGATGTTAAAAATTTAGTTGTTAATAGAAGTCCACATTTATTTAAAGAACATGGATGTAGAAAAAATATTATTAATAAAGATACTAAAAAGTGGTTTACTACTAATGCAGTATATATCAGTACACATGATTTGATATCAAAGCTACTTCAGCTAGATGTAGACGGAGACCATGCTCTTGTAATTTCAGATCCTAAATATTATGAAATAGCAGAAAGAAACATGGAAAATGTATTTCCGCTTTATTATGAAATGGGAAAAGCTAGGCCAATTGAAATTAATTCAGCTAATATCTATGAATCATTAACGACTGCTTATGATGCGGGTAATATAGGTAAATTTTCAAATGCATTAACAAACATTTGGAATAGTGGTAAAGCGAAAACTTATATAAAAGAAATGAAAATAATTTGCGCTTTAAATAACTGGAGTATAGATTGTGCAAAAACTTTAGAAATGCCAGTTCCACCAAAAGATATTGAAGAGTTGTTAGAAAAAAGATTCAGAAAGGTACCATATTTCTTTAAATATGCTAAAGATAAAAAAAGTACACAAGTATATAAAAAGAATAATAGTACAGTAAATAAGTTGTGTAACGTAGTTGATACAATGGGAAATACTAATTATAACTTTGGAGCTGGATTCGGAAAATTTGATCATAAGATATTACTTAATAATACTAAAGTGAAAGTTTCAGATATAAATGAAAATATTAAAGATAAATATCTAGAACTGAAAAATATAAAAATTAATACAAAAGATAATGATGTAAAGAGAGCATTTTATGATACGTTGTATCATGAATTCAGGAAATATTGTGAATTAATAAATGTTGATTTAGTTGAGGCTACAGATATGATAATTAAATATGTATATGTGAAAAGGAAAGATATGAATAAAAATGTATTATGGAATATACTTGGAGATTTGATTATAAGTAATATGGTAAATAATATTAAGAAATCTTTAGATGATGGCTATGTAATGTGTTCAGATTGTGGAACTAGGATTAAAAATACTAATGGAAAAGTAAAAAGATGCAAAGATTGTGCTATTAAAGAGAATATAAAGAAAACTAAGAACAAGAAAAGTGCATAATTTGATTTGCTAAAATACGCTTAAGACAAGCTATATAAAGGGTTTAGGAATGATATGACTAATAAAGTAAATTGAAGATAATGTACTCAAACTTAGTGATATCAATGGCTAACACTAAAATTTAAATCCTATATATGGTATAGAATAAAAAGTCTGAGAAGACGTAAATTATCAGTACAATATTAAAGTGTACAAGCTCTAGCATTAATTTGCTAGGGCACTATATATTTTTTTATTGATAATTTATGATATTTCTTTACTAAGTATATTATATCATATTTTTTGGTATAATCAATGGTTTTTGAGAAAATAATTTAAAAATGTGTGTAATAAATCTATAGGAGTAAGTAGGTGGGCTGATTTGATCCTCCTTAGAGGTCTGCTTGCTTATTGCTATAGGTTTATTACAATCTGCATGACGATGTGCAGTGACTCTCTTGTACGGTTTATCTAAATAAGGTTACGCCACCATAAGAAAGCGAGAAAGAGGTATAAAGATGTTAAAAGAATTAGAACAAAGATTAAATGATTATTGGAAAGAGAGCGAAGAACTTGGGAATGAATTTTACAGGTTTAAAGTAGAAAAATTGTGTGATGAAAATTACATAGCTATTATATGTCTCAACGATAATGATACTTTAGCTTGGATGTTAACAATTCAAGTTGCTAATGATATGGCTGCAATGATTACTAATTGTATATCGGCTCTATATGATGAATTTATAAATCCTAACAACCGAATTGTGAGGGCATGGAAGGGATATATAAATAGGAAAGTTAAATCATTAAATTTAGCGATGAGCAAAAATAATACTGAAAAAGTAAATAAAATAAATCAAGATATGGTAGAACAATATAAAAAGATGAATGATGCTAAGTTTAAAGTGTCTGAATTTAAGATATTTATAAATATGTTTTATTATATTAAATCTGAGTATGAACCAATGAAGGAGGCTATGTAATTATGAATATTAATGACTTTGAAATAGAAGGAATGACTGTTAATACTATTAAGGAGAGTCGTGAAAGTTTGAAACATTTATTGGACTCAGGAGAATTTTCGCAACAAGATTATGATTATCAAATCGGAGAATTATCAAAATATGATGAAAATTTACTGACTTGTTGGGGAAATAGAAAAGTAAGAACAGGAAAATTTATGGATTATATTGGATTAATTATATATAATCCAAATGGCGAAGTAGTTGACTTTTTAGGATATTGCTAATATCAGGTGTGTCCATCGAGGATACATCTTTTATTATAAAGTGTTTTATGTATATAATCGCCTCCTTCAATATACAAATGAAGACATTTATCGACAAATATGTTTACAATATGTTATGATATTTATATAAACAAACAGAGGAGGAAAATAATGATAAAAGAATGCAAAAAAGGTTATGATGTAAACATAAGAAAGATAGGTACACAGACAAATGTTATTTTGCCATTTGCAAATGATGGTACAAATTCTATAAGATGTAACACAGAGAAATGTGAATTTATAGATGTGTGTGAATATAGAGATTATATAAAAGATACAAAAAAATAAAGTAGATTATATATTTAAGCATAAAAATTATGTACTTAAATAATTAACGAATTAGCACTTATATCTTGTCGGATGGAGTGCTTTTTTCATTTGTCTCAAATGTAAGGTTCTTTAGTAGATGCTAGAGAGCCTTTATATTATTTTTTATTTAAAAATAGTTATAAAAATCCTAGTATAATTAGATTATACAGGATTTATATGTAAAAAGCAATAGAAATATTAAAAAAATTAAAAAAGTTGGTATCAATTCTTTAAGATACCATAGAAGAAAGGAAAGATGTAATAATGTTAAACAAAATGATAGTAAAAGGTGAAATTAATGTAGCTGGAGTATACCAAATGGCTGCAAAGGATGGAGTAGTATTGTATATTGGATCAAGTATAGAATGTGGGGATGCACTTAGTAGGCACTTATACAACCTTAAAAGAGGTTACTATATGGATTCAAATAAAAGGTTACTTCAGGAAGCATATGATAGGGAAGATTTAGTATTTTCAATTATCCATATATCTGCTTCAAATGGTGACGTTAGAAATATGACAATACAACAAAAAGAAGATTTACAAAAAGCTTTAGGAGTTATAGAGCAATTTAATATTGAATTAAATAAAAGTACTGTATGCAATAAGATAAATAAGATTTCTAAATGGAGTACAAGTCCAACTCCTGAAACTACCGAAAGACGTAGAAACGCAAACTTAGGTGGAAATAATCCTAATGCAAAGTATGATGAAACTTTAATTGCTAACATCATATTTTTAAAGGAAAAAGGTTTTAAACCAAAAGAAATTGTTGAAATGTTATTAGAGCACGATATAAATGTTCATCAGGGATATATAAGTCAGATAGGTGTTGAGAAATGGATTTATTTACAATCTAAGAAGCCTGAATGGTTCAAGGAGGTGCAATAATGGTTAACACTATATCAATTTTAGTATTATTTATTATCTCTATGTATCAAAGTTATGAAAACGAAATATTAGAAGATAGATGCAAGAGATTAGAAGTAAAAATAAATTTAATGGATTTAAAATATATAGATAGAAAAGATTTATTAAGAGAATTAGAATATAGAAAATCACTTGAGGATTTTAAAAAGATTTGTGATGAATTTAAACAACAATGTAAAGATATAGATAAAGAGGTAGAAAAGTAAAATGGATAAAGCAGTATTAAGAAAGTATATAAATATAATAAGTTTTGCTTTGTGGTTAGGTGCATTAGTAGATATTATTTATAATAATGTTAGTAATTTAAAGGCAACATGTATTCTTTTGTTAGTTTATATTTTATTAGATACAGCCCAAGATATATGGGAGAGTAAGGACGTGAAATAATGATACATATTTATGGTGGATTTATAAAAGAAACAGGAAAATGTTTATACATAGGAACCACAGAACAAGATTTTATTAATAGATGGTTTCAGCATCAAAGAGCATTAAAAAAAGGTGTACATACAAATAAATCATTACAAAAATCTTATAATCAAATAAAAGAAAATGGATTAAATATGGAATGGAGACAATTGAAAAGTTTTGATTGTGATAGTACATTAATAAAATTCTTTCTTGAAGGTTTGTATAATTCTTTGTACAAGCCTTCTTGTAATAAGATAGTGATTTCTCAAGGACGGAACAATGTTATACTATCAAGATGTGATAAGGATTTAGCGGAAAAATTAATTCAGGTGTTTTAAGTTTACTAGGGGTTAGTTTACATTTTTGGTTAATCCTTGTTTTCTTGTAGAAAGTATAAGTGATGTGTTTACATTTATTGAATTATTTTGCCACCTTTTGTATAATTTATATGAAGGATGGTGAGATTAATGAATTCAAATGCTATATTCACGATATTATATGTAATAATAATTATGGTTTTTATTGTTTATCTTGACAATAGAAGAGATAAAAAAATGTTTAATCTTGAGAAAGAAATTAAAGAGCTTCTTTCTATTACAGCGTCATTAAAATTAAGAGTATATGACCATGAGAAATATTTGTTAGAAAAGGATGGAGTATATATACCTGAAGAAATGGGCGAATATTATTTTAAACAAACATGGGCCTTAATTGATGAAGAAAGTAAAGAATTAATAATTAATGAATATAAGGATGTTTGCCCTGAAAGTATTCCGATGTGGAAATATTTTTTATATTCGTATAAACCAGAAATAAAAATTCAAAGAAAAATAAAATTAAAGAAAGTTGAATCTATAGAAGATTTAATAAATTCCACATCAAAAAGCATAGAAGAATTAACAAAACAATTTACAGAAATGCAGCAAAAAAGTGCTGAGATAGTAAAGAATCAGACAGATGATTTGATGTCTGTTCAACAGGAAATAAATGATATAAAAAAAATCACGAAAGCAATAAGTAAGTAATACATTTTGTTGGTTATTTTTGATATTTTAGGAGGAACTTACCGACTTTTGTATAATTATATATTATATAGGAGGAGGTGAGACTTATGGCTGATAATATAAATGTAAATGCTGAACCAACGCCGATTCAAAGAAATGCGGAAGATGTTGCTATAGAATTAACACAATTGTATTATGAAAAGGGTGATTATACTGCACCAATAACTATTGAAAAAATTCAAGAAACATATTCAAAATTTTATGCAACAGCTCGAGTTATGAAGGAATATGGAAGGAAAGCTCAAACATTTACAAAGCTTGAAGAGATGTTACCAGAAAAATTAAGATAGTAATGAGGAGAACTCTAGAAATAGGGTTCTTTATTATGTTATTTTGTAGGATTTAAGAATTTTATTTAAACTTAAAAAGGAATTCGCAACATTTCCGCAGAATATTGTATTTTATGGAAAGGCGGTGAAGTTTATGGTTAAAAATCATGAAATTATAGATAGAACTAATGATATTATTATGTATGTATTGGATACATTAAAAGATTTTGATAGTAAAGCAAATGAAAAAAGCATTTATTTAAAAACTATGAATCCAGACATGAATATAGGGATAGATGTTGCTATTAGAACATTACAGTTAATAAAAGATACTGTTGGTGATGAAGATTACAATACTAGAGCCAAATATTTTAAAGAAATATTAGATTTTGCACTTGAGAGTTATATAAACAATCTTCATGGTTGTGAGTATGCTACAGATAAAGAAGAGATAAAATAAAAATTTAAGAACCTTATTTATTTAAGGTTCTTTTATTATGATAATTTGTAGAATTATGGTATAATTACCAATAGGGGGTGATTATATTATGTCTAAGGATTGGAGAAAAATACAAAATGAAAAAGTTATAAATTATTTAAATGAACAATTATCTGAGCCAATAAGTATAAAAGCTGATTTAAACAACAATTATGAAACTTATGAAGAATTAGGATTAGAATTGATGAAATACTATTCTTCTAAAGAATATGAAAGTAAACAAGAAAAAAAACAGTTACTAAGAGCAAAAATAATTACATTAGAAAGTGAAAAATTTAATATAATAAATCTTGATAATATTAAATCAATAACTATTCAATTTACAATAATGTTAGCTTTTATTTCTGCAATTACAAGTCTTTTTAAAGATCTTATTAATTATAACATTAATGGAATGCTTACATTTTTATTATACATAGTTATTGTATTTATAGTATCTATAATATTTGTATATGTTATTAATCGGATAGATTCGCATCACAATAGGGAAAATAGATATAAGAATATAGCTATTAATATACATAAAAGTGTTATTGAAGAAGAGTTAGATAGAATAAAAGAAGATAATAAACAACAAGAAAATGAAACTAACAAAATTCTTAAGGAAATAGATAAAACAGTTGAGGGAACTAAACGGGAAGTGGAGACCCTGATGAGGTTCCTTAACGGTATTAAAAAATAAATTCAAATTGAGGACAGTTGAAATATACTGTTCTTTTATTATGCACAAAAATAGGTGGTGATTAGTTATGGCATTAAAGAAGATGTGTCCTAGATGTGGGAAGATAATTGATTATGGTTTGAAGTATTGTGATGAATGTGAGAAGAAATATAAAAAAAATAAGACAGAAAGTAATAAGTATTATGATAAGAATATAAGAAAGAGTGAAGATAATTTAAAGTATGCTAAGTTCTATGATAATATACTATGGAAGAAACTAGCAGAATATATAAGAAGAAAATATAATGGCTTGTGCTTGATGTGTTTACTTAAAGATAATAGGATTAATCATTATGATGTTATTCATCACATCTTAGAGATAAAGAGTGATGAAGGTTGGATAGATAGATTAAATAGTGATGGTGTCGTACCCTTGTGTCATGCACATCATAACTGGTTGCATGGTAATTATACTAAGGATAAAGTTCAAATGCTAAGAGATTTAATAAAGACATATGAAGATAGATATGAATAGTATAATTATTTTTTTATTAGTCAAAGTAAGTCAAAGTAAGAATATAATTAACAATGATTATTAATTAGTAAAAATTTTCAAGTCGGGGGGAGTCATTTTTGAAATTCGAGTAATGGCTGATGACCGCATCCCCAATCTTCAAAACGCAAAATTCTAAAAACCAAAGCTTAAGGGATAATAATTGTCAATTATAAAAAAGAAAGGTAGGTGATACAATGGCAAGACCTAAAAAAATGTTAAATATGCAGGAAGGACACCTGACAAAAGAACAACAAACAGAAAAAAAGTTACAAGAGGAAATTATTCAGACAGCTACAGATCAATTACAAAAACCTCCTTCATGGTTACGGGATAATGTAGCTAAAAGAGAATGGAAAAGGTTAGTAGAACAATTTAAGACTATAGGTGTTATAAGCAATTTAGATTTAAATAATTTAGGAGCTTATTGTAATGCCTATAGTTTTTATTTGGAAACAACAAAAGAATTAAAAGGACAATCATTAACAATTGAATACACTAATAAAGGCGGTTCAACAAATATAATAGAAAATCCATTAATAAAAATACAGTTAAAGTATTCTGATGAAATGAAAAAGTTTTCTAGTTTATTAGGATTAACAATAGATTCACGCTTAAAGATGGCAACTATAAAACTAAATTAGACTAAGAAAGATATTACAGAAGAATTTGGAGATATATAAATGACAATATTAGAAGAGTTAATAGAATATACTAATAATTGTTTAAATGATTTATATATTAATGAATTTGAAGCGTATATTAGTTGTCAGAAGCATAAATGGGCATGTCAAAGATTCTTAAATGATATAAATAAAATTGATAATGAAGATTATTTGTATTATTGGGATGAAGAAGAAGCTCAAAAGATTGTTAATTGGTTTACATATTTAAGACATAGTAAAGGTGAATTAGCTGGAATGCCAATAGAATTAACTATTTGGCAAAAGTTTTTTATGTGTCAAATTTATGGTTGGAGAAGAAAAGATAATTATAGACGAAGATTCAAGAAAAGTTTTATTGAATGTGCAAGAAAGCAAGCTAAATCACAAATGGAATCAGGAATAGCATTGTATGAATTGGCTTGTGGAAGTACAAGAAATAATGAAATATATGAAATTTGTTGTGCTGGTATTAAAAGAAAACAATCAAAGGTAGTTTTTGAAGAGGCTAAATTAATGTTAAAAGGTAGTCCATTAGCAACTAAATTTAAATGTACTAGAGATTATATATTACATATAAAAACAGGCAGTACAATGATTCCATTATCTA
This sequence comes from Bacillota bacterium, assembly GCA_021781745.1. Classification (GTDB taxonomy): domain Bacteria; phylum Bacillota; class Clostridia; order Clostridiales; family Clostridiaceae; genus Clostridium. The sequence goes on from JAJXWH010000046.1 coordinate 38,972, forward strand.
AAGAGGATGGGCAGAAAAATGATGGTGGAAATATGGCACTCTTTATTCTCGATGAATATCATCAACATCCGACAGATGATTTTTATACAATGGCTTCATATGGACAGAACACTAAAGAATCTTTACTGATGATTATAACTACCGCTGGAGTAGATTTAAATAGCCCTTGTTATACGCAAGAATATAAATATTGTAGTCAATTATTAGACCCTAATAATGATGTAGAAAATGATACTTATTATGTTGACATATTAGAATTAGAAGAAAAAGATAATATTGAAGATGAAAGAAATTGGTGGAAAGCAAATCCTTTAAGAATGTCCTATAAAGAGGGACAAGAGAAAATTAGAGAAGAATTTGAAATTGCAAAACAAATACCTGAAAAAATGCCTTCATTTATGACTAAATGTTTAGATATTTGGGTACAAGCTAAAGAAAATAGTTATATGGATATGGCAAAATGGAAAGCTTGTGAAGTTAAAAAGATACCATTTGATTTACGTGGAGCTGATGTATTTGTTGGTGTAGATATTTCAGCTAAAATTGATTTAACAAGTGTAACATTTGTAATACCTGTAATGGACAAAGATATTAAAAAATACGTGATTTATTCTCATTCATTTATACCTAATAGAGAAAAGCTAGTTGAAAGAACATTAAAAGATAAAGTTCCTTATGATGCATGGGAACGATTAGAATATTTGAGTGTAACTGATACACCTACAGTCAATCAACAAGCGGTTATGGATTATATAATCAAAGAATGTAAGAAAAATGAGTGGAATATTTATAATATTTGTCCAGATCCACATAATAGTACGCTGTTTTCTCAGGAATTGAGTGATATGGGTTATGATGTTGTAGAGGTTTATCAATCTGCACAGGCTTTAAATGAGTCTACATGCGGATTTAGAGAAGATGTTTATGAAGGTAGAGTTATGTATGAATATAATCCATTATTAAATTTTGCAATGGCTAACGCAGTAACAACACCACCAACAAAAGGAAATATAAAAATAGATAAAGATCATGCTATACAAAGAATTGACCCAGTTGATGCTTTATTATGTGGATATCAATTAGCAAGATTCTATAATTTCGAGGGAAAATATGATGCAATAGCAGCATTAGAAAACTGTAACTGGTAAAAATGAGGTGAAATTATTGAAAGAAAAACTTAAAAAACTTAATAATTGGTTTAATAAAGCTATTTCTGAATGCATTATTGAAGAAATGGCTTTATTTATTGGAATTTTTATCATTATTTTTACTAACTTTTTATTAAATTTTTATCTTGGAATGTACTTTTTAGCCTTTTCTTTAATCGCTTATAGTATATTTTCGTTCAAATTTAACAGAAAGTGAGGTGAAATTAAGTGATTTTTAACAAAATAAAAGAAGCAAAAAGGGAAAAAA
>JAJXWH010000108.1 GCA_021781745.1 Bacillota bacterium
TTCGGTGTTTTTATTTTTAAGCAAAAATATTTTACCACAAAATAGGAGCAAAATCCCTTTTTATTTTTTTAAAACATAGAAACTAGCAATATCAATGATTTTCTGTTTCACTTGCCGAATTCAAGATAAATTTAATGAAGCATATGAAGTTGCAGTTAAAATGTTTAAGAATGACAATAGCCATGAATTGTATTTGAGAGCAAGAGAGTTAGCAGTTAAAACTGGTGAGCTTCATAGCTTTATTGAGAATATGTTGAAATTTGTTAAGTCTAACAAAAGATATGACTCAATTTCAATAATATTAAGGATACTTTCATTTGAAGGAAATACTTTAGAACTTATAAATACAGCGTTGCAGTCAAAAGATTATTCACGACATGATTACTTAAAATATACTGTTAAATCTTTAATTTATCGAGTTCTGATAGATAAAAATATAAAATTTAATAATCTTAAAGAATTTATACAGGAGATTAAAGATAATGAGATAGATGGAATTGTAGATATGATTAAAAATTCAAAGGATTGTGAAAATGAGTATCAGCTGCTAAATAGTGCTATTGATATTCTTAAAGAAATGGTTAAGTTCCATATAGATGCAGCAAAAAGAAATAGGTATGCAAGAGCAGCATATTATTGTTCAATAATAAAAGATATTTATACATATATGGATGAAAAGGAAAAATTCAACCAATATTATGATCGTATTTTTATGGAAAATAACAGAAGACCAGCTTTAAAAGATGAGATGAGGAAGAAAATATAAAGAAATCAGAAGGGTTTATTTACTTGATTAAGTATAGATAGAGTTTTTACAGGACATCTTTTAATATTTGATTTTAGAAAAACAGAAGGAAAAGCTGGTAAGGTAGAAGAAAGTACTGTTACTTTGGGAGAAAAGAGTAAAAAAATTATGGAAGTATATGTTTAAATAGTTATTATGAGAGGTGCAGATGGTAATGAAAACATATAATAAATTAGTCAGAGATAAAATTCCAGAAATAATAAAGGCAGATGGACGTGAATGTGATACGTTAATTGTAGCTGCGGATGAAAAGTTCAAGCTTTTAGAAGAAAAATTAAAGGAAGAAGTTAATGAATTTTTAGAAGATAAGAATCTTGAGGAATTAGCTGATGTTATGGAAGTATTGTTTGGACTTGCGGATAGCTTAGGATATAGTGAAGCGGAGCTTTTAAAGGCTAGAGATAAGAAGAGAGAGGAACGTGGGGGATTTAAAGAAGGTATTGTACTTAAAAATGTAAAATAATTTTTTTGAATTTTTTTTGTTAAATTTCATTTTTAATCATATATCCTTTATAGATAATTTATTTATATAGGAGTGTGTTAAAGTGAGAGAAAGAAAATGCGTAAAAATTAATGTGAATATGTATGATGATACTAAATTTAAAATAATTGATAGGATGGAAAAAAGAGATCTTATTAATTATGTTTGGATCAGACTTGTGGTTTTAGCAGGTAAGGTCAATTTAGAAGGAGAGTTATTTTTATCTAGAAATATACCATATACTGTAGAGACCTTGGCTGTAGAATTCAACAGAGAGGTGTCAGAAATAGAGTTAGCTATAAAAACTTTTATAGATTTAGAAATGGTTGAAGTTACTCAAAATAAAATCTATAAAGTAAAAAATTTCGCAAAGCATCAGAATATTAAAACAAGCAAAAAAGCTCAAAATCAAGATAATGCAAAAGAGGCTGAAAATAACAAGGAGAAGATAACAGGAAACCAAATAGTTAATGATTCAAATGAAAATACAGATAAAAGTGCTGATAGAATATTAGAAAGCAGTGACACTAAAAGCGAAACTATTGCAATTGAAAATAATGAAAAAGAAAAGCTATATGAAGGCTGCGATAATAAAATTAATGAAAATAAAGTTATTGATATAAATACAACAGATACAAAAAATGCTGCTACTCAAAATTTAAATACAGAAAAGCTAAAAAATGAAGGTGATTCACCCGGTGATATATTAGCACCATTAAGTAATAAAAAGGTGAAAAATAAAAGTAAGCCTAGGAAAAAAGAGATTATTAATGAAATTAGTGTTACAGATGAAAATGAAGAGATAATTGGTTTTAGTGAAGGAGCTCCGCCAATAGGCAAAGATGATGAGGTGCTTTATGCTTTTAGTTTTTAACTTGAATAAGTTAAATATTGATTAAAATTGTTGAGTGTTAAGTTAATGTATAAGTTTATGAATTTTATATTAGCCTAAAAACATTAATACTCAATTTTAAATAAGTAATGAGAGAAAAGCAATAAGTGATATTAATAAATGTAAAGATTCAGAAACTTTTAATTTAACTAGACAAAAATATATTTATATAGGATATAATATGAGTAATAGTAAAAATGAGAAGGTGAATATATGATTAAAAGTTTTATATTTGAGAATTTTAAAAGTTTTGAAGAAGCTAAGTTTGAACTTGAACAATTAACAATCCTAATTGGAACAAATGCAGCAGGAAAAACTAATGCTATAGAGGGAATAAAGATATTATCTGAAATTGCTACAGGAAGAGATTTTTCCATTATTTTAGATGGATCTAAAAATATGGATAGTGATATAAGAGGTGGAAGTAAGGGATGCTGTAAATTTAATACAACATATTTTACGTTAGGATGTATAGTTGATGTAGATTTAGATAATGATTTAGAGTATAAAATAACTATAAAAGTTGCAGACAGAATATATGTAGAGGAAGAAAGTTTGAATTTGCTTGATAAAGAGAATAATAAACTTTTAATTTTTAAGACTAAAAGAAGTAGAAATAAGGATAGTGGAGATATAATAGTAGAATATAATAATGGGAGCAAAGGGAAAAACCTTGGCTTTACTTGTATAAAATATGCAGCCGTACTTCCTCAAATGGTAAGCAAATTACCACAAGATAGTGAAAATTATGATGAAGCCATATCATATATAAACTTAGTTATTAATGATTTGAGAAATATGTTGTTTTTAAATCCAATACCATCAGAAATGAGAGATTATTCAAGGATTACTGATTCAGAGCTAAGGCCCAATGCAAATAATTTATCTTCTGTTTTATATAAGATTTGCCAAAATGAAGCTGATAAAGAGAACATATTAAATATAGTAAAACAGCTACCAGAAAATGATGTTATAGGGATAGATTTTATAAAAACTCAATTAGGTGATGTAATGTTTAGAATTAAAGAGACCTATGGGAATAGAGCAGAGCATATTGAAGCAAAAAGGCTATCAGACGGAACCATTAGATGTATAGCAGTTATTGCATCAATTATAAATCAAGAAAAAGGTAGTACTGTTATTATTGAAGAAGTTGATAATGGAATACATCCAAGTAGAGCAAAAAGTTTGATAGATGCAATTTCTTCACTTGCAAAAGAAAGAAATATTGATGTAATCATAACAACTCACAATTCAGCTTTGTTAAATGCAGTATCTAAAGAGGACATTATGGGTATATCAATATGCTATAGAGATGAAGAAAGTGGCACAAGTAAATTTATGCCATTTTTAGATATTGATAAATATCCAAGTCTTTTAGTACATGGAGGTATAGGTGATTTAGTTATCAGTGAAGAAATATTGAACACTATAAAGGATAAGAATAAAGAAAATAGTACTGATGAGTATAGTTGGTTGGGGTATAAATAATGAATATAAGATTTATAGATACATCTGTATTACTTAATATTACAGATAACTTGGGTTATAGTGAAGAAGAGTTTTTGAAGGTTAGATATAATAAGCACACTGCTTGTAATAATTGCAAGCAGTGTGCTTATTTACGTTAATAAAAGTATGTAAACAGCATAATTTAAATGGAAGTTATATGGACTATGTGGTAAAATATTCATATATAATGTTAGAAATTGAAAAATGAGGGGAAATTTATGAGTAGCCTTAAGAAACTTAAAGATGAAAAAATGGATATAAAGGAAAAAGAAGCAGTTTTAATTTCTGAATACCCAAATATACGTGAGCTGAGAAATGTGAGCACAGGACATGATAATCACTTATACACTAAGCTCAAAGAAAGTATTAAAAATGCTAAAGCTATTGATATAATAGTTTCTTTTCTTATGGATTCAGGAGTCAAGATGATTTTAGAGGATTTAAAAGAAGCTATAGATAGAAATGTAAAGATAAGAATTTTAACAGGAAGTTATTTAAATATCACATCTCCATCTGCGCTTTATATGCTTAAGGGAGCACTTAAGGATAAGGTAGATTTAAGATTTTATAATGTTCGGAGCAAATCTTTTCATCCCAAGTCTTATATATTCCATACTGAAAATGATAGTGAAATTTATATAGGGTCATCAAATCTTTCAAAGGGAGCTTTAACAAATTCTATTGAATGGAATTACAGGTTTTTACGTTCACAAAATCTTGAAGATTTTAATGATTTTTATGGTGAATTTGAAAATCTGTTCCTTAATTATTCTGAAATTATAGATGATGTGGTAATGAAGAATTACTCAAAGAATTGGAAGAGGCCACAGGTTTACAAGGATCTTGAAAAAGCTAAAGAAAGTGAAGCTGAAATTGAACCAAAGGAAATTGAAGATAATAAAGTTATAGAGCTTTTTGAACCAAAGGGAGCACAGATAGAAGCTTTATATGAATTAGAAAATTCAAGGGGACAAGGTTTTGATAAAGGTTTAGTAGTTGCTGCTACAGGCGTAGGTAAAACATATTTAGCGGCGTTTGATTCAATAAAAGCCGAAAGAGTTTTATTCGTTGCTCATAGAGAAGAAATAATTAAGCAGGCGGCTATATGTTTTAAAAATGTTAGAAAGTCTGAGGATATTGGCTTTTTTTATAACAATACTAAGGATAATGATAAAGCAATGATTTTTGCATTGGTACAGACCTTGGGGAAGGATGAATATTTAAAGGAAGAATATTTTAAAAGGGATTATTTTGATTACATAGTAATAGATGAGTTTCATCATGCAGTATCAAGTAATTATAGAAAAATTATAGATTATTTTACACCAAAATTCTTACTTGGCTTAACTGCAACACCTGAAAGACTTGATTCAAAAGATGTATTTTCTCTTTGTGATTACAATACTGTTTATGAAATAAGGCTTAGTGATGCTATAAATAAAGGTTATCTTGTGCCTTTTAGGTATTATGGAATTTATGATGAAACTGTAAATTATGATGATGTGGAATTCAAGAACGGAAAATATAATGATAAGGAATTAGAAGAAGCCTTAATGCTTAATAAAAGAGGAGAATTAATCCTAAATCATTATAAAAAATACAATTCAAGCAGAGCTTTAGGTTTTTGTACTTCAAAGAAACATGCAGAATATATGGCAAAATTCTTTTGTGAAAATGGAATAAGTTCTGTAGCTGTATATAGTGGAGAAAATGGAGAATACTCTGGAAATAGAACAGAGGCATTGAATAAATTAACCAGAGGAGAATTAAAGGTAATATTTTCAGTAGATATGTTTAATGAAGGTTTAGATATACCTTCAATAGATATGGTAATGTTCCTAAGACCAACCCAGTCTCCAACAGTATTTTTGCAGCAATTAGGAAGAGGACTTAGAAAACATAAAGATAAGAAGTATTTAAATGTTTTAGATTTCATAGGAAACTATAAAAAAGCTGATCTTTTACCATTCTTATTAACTGGAAAAGCTTACTCTAGAATTGAAGCTAAAAAAGGCATATTTAATGAAGAAGAATATCCAGAAGATTGTAGAGTAGATTTTGATTTTAGAATAATAGATGTTTTTAAGAAATTAGCAGCTAAAGAAATGGGCATTAAAGATAGAATATTAGAAGAGTTCTTAAGAGTAAAAGAACTTGTAGGACATAGACCAAGCAGAGTTGAGTTTTACAATAATATAGATGATGAGGTTTATTCAGCAATAAAGAAAACCAAAAGTTCTTTAAATCCTTTTAATGATTATTTAGGTTTTTTAAAAGAAAATGAAGAATTATTTGAAAGTGAAGAAGCTCTATTTCATAGCATAGGACACGACTTCATTAAAATGATTGAAACCACAAAGATGAGTAAGAGTTATAAGATTCCTGTTTTCCTTGCCTTTTATAATGGAGGGAAGGTTAAGATGGAAATTGATGAAGAAGATGTTTATAGGAGTTTTTATGAGTTTTATCGTAAGGGGAGTAATAAGGTGGATATGCTTAGAGATAAGGGGACGGCGGATTTTGAAGAGTGGGACAAGAAGAAGTGGGTGAAGCTGGCTAGGGAGAATCCAATTAAGTTTTTGGTTAAGACTCATGGAGATTTTTTTGTTGAACTTACAAATGGAATGATACAGCTTGATTGGGGATTAGAGCATATTATTGGTAAGAATGAGTTTGTTGGGCATATGAGAGATGCTATTGTATATAGGACTGAGAAGTATTATGAGGAGAGGAATTTTTAGAATCTTATTCAATTAATGGTAGTTATCATAAAAAACAATAGATGACAATGATACAAAATAAAAAAGCTGTAGAATATCATAATTAAAAAATGGGGTGATTTTTTGAATAAAGCAATCAATGATGCTTCTTTGGTGAAAGCAGGAGATATATATCAATATTATATTGCATTAAGGGATTGTTTTTCTATGGAGGTAGATGAGAAACTTCAAATTGAAAGAAATGGAGATGTGAGTGTAATCTCTGGTGTAGCTGCAAATTCTTTTCAAAAGGAAGTTAAACACCATTTTGGTGATAAAAATCTTATAGATAGAGATGTGGATTTTTGGAAGACATTGGCTAATTGGTATGTAGAATACAACAGAATAGAAATGTTTTCTAAATTGATTTTATATACTACAGCTAATATATTAACGAAATCTCCATTTTTTGAATGGAATAATCTTAAAGAATCCAAAAAACTTATTATATTGAAAAATATCGGAAAAATAGAAAAAGACAGAGAAGAAAAGTTTAGAAAATATTATAATATTATTTTTTCAGACGATAACTATGATGAAGAAAAGTTATTAAAAATTTTATCAAGGTTTAATATAGAATGCTCAAAAAATCAAATTTCAGGCATATCATTAGAATTTAGTTCTTATGTAGGACATATTCCACAAATAAATAGAGATCAGTATATTGCAGCTTTACTAGGACAAATTCTTTCGAAGATTAAAGATCCTCCTCATCATTGGGAAGTAACAAGAGAAGAGTTTGATTTAATTTTGCAGAAGACTTCACCAGCATTTTCAGATCCCAATAAAGTTCCACTGCCAACGGATTTTTTAAATGAAGAAATACCGCTTAAAGAAGCGGAACTGTTAAAACAAAAAAACTTTATAAAGGCTATTAAAGATATTGAGTACCAATGCCAAATTCCTTATGCTGTAACTGACTACTGGAAAGCTGAGATGACCGTTCTGAAATATTTTACAGATGATTTGTTATACACTAGAAGTTTACCAGCATATAAAAATAATTTGAAAGACAAATTAAAATTTACTAAGGATAAAAAGGAATTAAGATTTAAAACTGCTGACCGTAATATACAACTTATAGAATCAAAAGATATGTTTGCTGATGTTATGGCTTGGGATGCAAAAGATTTTGGTTCAGTCATAGGCAATCAAGGTTATTTTCAAAGAGGGATTATACATAGCATTGTAGATGAAAAAAAATTTGTATGGGATATAGGAGAGGAAAATGAGCATTGAACATATTCAAAGACTATCTATGAATCCTCATTTCTATGGGGTCTTGTTACAAGCATTTTTATCTGGATATAATAAACCTTGTGATGTACGCTCTGTTTTTATGGCGCTTCCTATTTTGCTTTATTCGGAATCTAGAAAAAAACTACTTAGGGCAAATAATAGAAGTAAAATGGAGACATTATTTAATTCATCAGAGGTAATAGGAGAAGATTTTAATATTTCAGGAAAAGTCAGATTGTCAGGATATATTCAAAGATTTGAGGAATTAAAAACATCATGCAAGAAGGCTTTAATAATTTTATATTCAGATAAGAAAATATTTCTAAGTAATTATAAAATTATTCTTATCAAGCCAGTATCATATTCAGATTACGAAGGAACAATCAAGAATTGGATTAGAGCTGCTTATTATTTAGGGATAGTTTTTGCAAAAACTAGTGAAGATCATTTGAATTATTTCTTGGGGGTTGATCGGAAATGAAAAGTTTTATAAAAGCAATAATAATTTTTAATAATATGGGAGAACGACGAATTGTCCCATTAAAGGAAGGCGTAAATATCGTCACGGGGGAATCAAAAACAGGCAAAAGTGCTTTAGTAGAAATTATTGATTATTGTTTGTGTAGTTCAAGATGTACGATACCGAAAGGGAAAATTACCGATTTTTCTTATTTATATGTAATGCCAATGATTATAAATACACATATATACATATTAGCAAGGCACAGATGGGAAGATGGCGGAAAAATGTACGTTATAAAGGAAGATGAAACTTTTGACGTGGATAAATTAGAATTAAACTATTTCAACGGTAAGGTACTGATGGCTATAAAAGATGCTCAGTATGAAATAGAATCAGCACTAGGACTGCATGTTACAAATATGTCTACAGATGGAGAGAAGAACAAGAAGAAGGCTTCGCTCAGAAATATGGTTTCGTATTTGTTTCAACATCAAAATTTAATGGCTAGCAAATTCGCATTATTCTATAGATTTTCAGATTTTTACAAACGAAAAGATATAATAGACCAGTTCCCAGTGTTTGCAGGTATAATTGGACAAGAATATTATAGTGATTTAATTGAACTATATAAATTTTAATTACTAACTGCTAATATCCCAAGGGGTAAGCCTATTGTATAAAGTAACAAAGCTTTTTAAGCGTACCCTTGTCCAAATTTAATGCATCTAAATGTGACTTGACTTGTCCAAT
>JAJXWH010000009.1 GCA_021781745.1 Bacillota bacterium
TTACATTCTGTAGGTTTGTTTGCTGTGCGTATTTTTATATAAAAATAGACACTACTGATAATATTTATAGATCTTCAACGGATTGCATAAAAATTTTATTTTATACATTAGTTTCCGTGACTACTCTGTTAGATTCCTGCCAAAATAAATTATCATTCATAGATAAAAACACTCCCATTTTCTTCAGTTATCTTATTTCTGCTTGTAAAATTTCTGCTGTTCCTTCTTTAGTTGAATCCTTAAATCCATTTTCTTGAAGTATATGCCTTAAGGATAAATCTTTAGTATTAACGAATTGAGGAACAACAACTTTTTTCCCGCTCAATTCTTGTAGATTATCTATTTTTAAATCTTTTATTGAAATTAAAATTGAACCAGAATCTGTAGCTCAGGCAATTATATGCAATTTACCATTAAACCTTGAATACTCATTAATCGCTTGTCCTATATACGACAAATCACTCTCTCCAGCTAAAAGTCCTTCTATTTACTTAGACCCCGCAAAAAAGCTTCCAATCAATTTTATTTTTATCACCCAAGTCCTTTTGAAATTGACCTGTAGCTCGTCCAATCAATACCTGAGAATGAGTTATATTAGGAAAATAACCAACTCTTACATTAGTAGATTCATTATATTTTTCGGATTTGCAGCTTATAAAAATCCTGCCAAATAAGATAATCATGAACTAAATGCTATAATCTTCATTCTCCTTTTATTAATCAAATTCTATTCCTCTCGTCTTTTGTAATCCAAGGATATTAAGTTCCTTAATACACAATATTTAAATTAGTCATTATATTTACTTTATATGTTCTAATCTTACTTAAGCATTATACCACTTATTGCTTCAATCCCCAAACTTTCCTTATTTTATTTTCAGTAGTATGCCCAATTATAACTATAACCACCATTACAATTGTAACTTGATTTATATCTGCAGTCTCTTTCTATAACATTAAGACTTGACCTAGTCCTTGGCTAGAATATAATCAGCTCTATCTTCCGAAATTATTATTTTCTTTTTATTACTTAAGAATCTGAAGTAACAATGTAAACAGTATCTGCTAACTTGATTACTTCTTCTATGTTATGAGTAAAAAATATTATAGTTTCATCTGTTCACTTCCACACTTTAACATTTCCGAATGTATTTTTTCCTACTTTCTTATCTAAATCTGAAAAAATTCATCCATTAATAATAATTGTGAATCCATTGCTAATGCAACTCTTTGTATTATTCCTTCTGATAATTCAGTGTATATGAATTTCAATACTTCACCAGATTATATTCTAACGCAATTGCTCTTCTTTCGTCCTTTATTAATAGTCTAGTTTAAATTTTAGAATTTTTCTCACTTGTATATAGAGCTTTTATAGTTTCATAAGATGCATGATTTGTATTAACAGTTAATCTTTTTCTCAGATGGACCCCCTACTTAGCTAATGCTTCTTTAAGCTCATTACTAATATAACCTTTGTCTGCTAACATCTTTATGTAGGTATTTGTTTGAAGTAGTTCAAATACGGCGTCCCTATCATCTAGATTAGCTGTAATTAAAAGAAAATCTGTTATAAATCCATCAGTAGTAATTAACTTATGAAGTTTTAATCCATAATAAGTTTCTTTTTGGGAAGCACAATAGCGATAAGTTGATATGTCCTTGAATGATTTACAAAAGTAGGCTCTTCCAAATTTGCATACTGGAATAGGCATGCTATCAATAATTCTAGTATCATCATCTTTAAATATTGATAAACTCGAAAAATATTTTTGAATTTCTAAAATTACTTTGTACAAATTTCGTTTAGTTTTATTAAATCTTGTTCGATCACACATATTAGGAAATAAATCTGAGTAGTTCTTCTTAACGAAATAAAACCAAGCTTTTTCAGAATCAATTGTGAGGGCTTCGCCTACGATACTAATTGTAATTATTTCAGAATCTGTAAGTTTAGATTCTGAAGTGTTTCTTCTATTTCTTATAGATTCAGGGATTATTTCGTTATAAACATCATCAATTAACACAAAAGAAACTTAAAAAAAATCTTTTAAATCATCAATTTTTTCAGTATTATATTAAGTGAACTCTAACATTTTAATCATCTCCTTATTATACTTTTGTTTGTTAATTTAATTATAATTTGGATGATTAAATTTTGTTAGAGTTTTTTATATATTAAATTTCAACTAGCACAACGCGTTATTTTAGTATGTCCATATGTGATGAATTTAAACAGCATTCTGTGATTAAAATTTATATAAATAACATAAAATCTTTTTTATATTTAAGTTATCATTCTTATTCTTATCAATTTTTAAAGTATTTTCTCATTATCCATTATGCCACATTTATACTAATCACTTTAAAAATCACATGCAATTCTTGTATTTTTATAGCATATGTGCTATTTTATTGATATACTGTTATTTTAACCAAATAATCATCATGGATTTATCAACATTAGAGAGGATGGCAACTTACTTATGAAAAAATTAAAGAAAAGAATAAAAAAGTCTTTGAAACGCTATTTATTGGACAAGCTAACTGATATCGACTATAGTTTCCAAGTCGAAGAAGACGATATTTTTTTAGCTTCTTACCCAAAGTCAGGTAATACATGGATGAGATTTTTATTGAGTAATATCATTATAGATGATGAAATTAATTTTGTAAATGTTGAAGAAATTATTATAGATTTATCTAAACTTACCAGTTCTAATATAAAAAGATCGCAGAAATATAATATTATCAAAACGCATTCACCTTATTATATAAAATTTTCATCTAACAAAATTATTTATATTGTTAGAGATGTTAGAGATGTAGTCATTTCAACATATTATCACTATAAAAAAGGTAGTGGCATAGAAATAGAATTTGAAGATTTTTTTGAAATGTTTCTCGATGGCAGTGCATGGCCAACTTATGGAACATGGGGTGAAAATGTCGGAAGTTGGATTGGTGCTAAGTCTGGTGATAAAGAAAACTTTTTACTAATTAGATATGAAGATTTACTTGACGATACTTTTTCTTCATTAAAAAATATATGTAATTTTTTAAATTTAAATGTTTCAGATAACAAAATAGCAAAATCAGTTAGAAAATGTGATTTTAAAGAGCTTCAAAATAATGAAATTAAATATGAAAACATTGCTCCTCAAACAAAAGATTGTCGAAAGGATATTAAGTTTTTTAGAAATGGTACTTCTGGTCAATGGAAAGATGTTTTAACAGAAGACCAACTAAACCAACTATATAAGAAGTTTGGTACTCAAATGAAACTCTTTGGATATTTATAATTCATATTTGTAATAGCTTCTTCATAGACATTAAAATATTCTAAAAAATTACTAGTTAAAGTATTATTCAAATTTCACTAAAAAATAGATTATATTTCACCGAAGTCAGAATATTCAGCAAAATATAATCTATATTTTTATTCCCATTTATGCAATTCCAAGCATAAGGCATTAGAGAATCATCTAGATATCTCAAATTTTTTAGATAAGGTTTCAAGTCATTAAAACAAATAGCAAGTAAGATTCATTAATTATTTTAATCAAAATATTAAATTTTAACCCTTTAAAAAGCAATTGTTATTTTTTATTTTATTATTAAGCTTTTTAATAATTGCAGTATATATATTTTTAGACTCTTATTTCTAATTTATTTGGCTAAAACCTTTTTTCATGCTTATTAGTAGCTATACTAGAAACTCCTATTTATACATCTTCTCATAGTATTTTTGATAATCACCAGAGGTTACATTTTTCATCCATTCCGTATTATCTAAATACCATCTAATAGTCTTCCTAATTCCAACTTCAAAAGTAGTTTCAGGATACCACCCTAATTCTGCCTTTATCTTATCTGGAGCTATTCCGTATCTTCTATCATGACCTTTTCTATCTTCAACATATTTTATTAAACTTTCAGTAACATTTTTATCTATATTCTCATTTATATAAGCAATTACTGTCTTTACTATTTGTATATTAGTTCTTTCGTTATGCCCGCCTACATTGTAGACTTCTCCAAGCCTACCACCGTTAATAACCATATCAATTGCTTTTGCATGATCTTCTACAAAAAGCCAATCTCTTATATTTAAGCCGTCACCATATACAGGTAAGTCTTTATGCTGCAGACAGTTATTTATTAATAATGGAATTAACTTTTCTGGAAATTGGAATGGTCCATAGTTATTTGAACATCTTGTTATATTAACTGGCATTTTATAAGTATCATAATAAGCTTTAACCATTAAGTCTGAACTTGCCTTACTTGATGAATATGGACTATGAGGATCTATTGGTGTTGTTTCCATAAAGAATCCTTCATCTCCTAATGATCCATAAACTTCATCTGTTGAAACATGAAGAAATTTAACACCTTCTTTAAATCCATCTTCTGTCTCCCAAGCTTCTTTGGCACAATTAAGCATATTAACTGTGCCTAATACATTTGTTTTAGCAAATATTTCTGGTTCTTTTATGCTTCTATCAACATGGGATTCTGCTGCAAAATGAACAACATAGTTTATATCATTAGCTTCGAATAAACTTGAAACTAATTCTTTATCACAAATGTCTCCTTGAACAAATGTATGTCTCTCATCATTTTCAATAGACTTAAGGTTTTCTAAATTTCCTGCATAAGTTAACTTATCTAAATTTATTATTTTAATATCTGAATATTTATTTAACATATATAAAACAAAGTTTGATCCTATAAATCCTGCGCCGCCTGTAACTAAATATGTCTTCATTATTATACTCCCTCCTGGTGACAGTCACCATTTTCTATTTTATTTATAAATGATTTTATTGCATCCTTCCATTCTCTCATTTCATCATCAACAGTATTTCTAAGCATCATATTATCAAGAGATGAATATACTGGTCTCTTTGCTGGAGTTTTGTACTCTTCTGATGTGCAAGGTTTAACCTCACATTTTTCTCCTGATAATTCAATTATAATTTTTGCAAAGTCATACCAGTTGCATTCCCCTTTACCAGTGCAATGATATACTCCATATTCTTCTGTCTGTATAAGTTTTAATATATGGTAAGCTAAATCATTAGCATGAGTAGGATTACCCCTTTGGTCATTTACAACAGTTATCATATCTCTTTCTTTTCCAAGTTTTCTCATAGTGTAAACAAAGTTATGGCCTACATATCCATAAAGCCATGCAGTTCTTACTATAAAATATTTTGATGAAAATTCTCTTACATAATTTTCTCCGAGTAGCTTAGTCTTTCCGTATACACTATATGGAGCTGTTAAATCATATTCAGTTAATGGCTTATTTCCAACTCCACTAAATACATAATCAGTTGATACCTGAACTAATTTTGCACCTATTTTTTCGCAAGCTATAGCTAAATTTCTTGGGCCAATTGAGTTAACTTTAAAAGCAAAATCTTCATTACTTTCACAGCCATCAACATTTGTTGCCGCTGCACAATTAATTACTACATCAGGTTTTAAGTCATTTATTTTATTTTCAACTTGTCCTAAATTAGTTATATCTAATTCGTCTACATCTAATGCTATAACCTCTGATTTTTTTATAACTTCTGAAACTTCTCCTATTTCAGCTTTTCCAGTTTTTATTATATCTAAAAGTTCATTACCTAATTGGCCTTTTGCACCAGTTATCAATATCTTCATAAATCCGTACTCCTTGAAATTCTATAATCTAAAATCTTCATAATCACTTAAATCTATATCTTTTAAATTTGGATGATTCTTATCCTTTTCAGATAAAATTATATCTTTTATTCCATCTAGAGGCCATTTGATATTTATATCAGAATCATTCCACATAATTCCTCCATCATATTCTGGCGCATAGAAATCTGTACATTTATAATTAAATACAGCCTCATCTGAAAGTACTAAAAAACCATGAGCAAAACCTTTAGGTATGTAGAATTGCTTCCTATTTTCTTCACTTAAAACAACACCTTCCCACTTACCATAAGTAGGAGACCCAGTTCTTAAGTCAACTGCCACATCAAAAACTTTACCTTTAGTCACTCTAACAAGTTTTCCTTGACTATGCTTTCTTTGAAAATGAAGCCCTCTAAGCACTCCTTTACTAGATTTAGATTCGTTATCTTGAACAAAAGTCATGTTAAGCCCAGCTTCTTCAAAATGTTCTTTATTATAAGATTCCATAAAATAACCTCTATTGTCACCAAAAACTTTAGGTTCTATTATATAAACTCCAGCTATACTTGTCTTATTAAAAATAAAATTTCCCATTTCATTAGCTCCTTATATGTTTTTAGTTGATGCAATTTCTGATTTACCCTTTTGAAGTTCTACTTCCTCTACTATAGCCATTAAGTACTTACCATATCCTGTTTTCATTAATGGTTTAGCAAGTTCAATAACAGCTTCTGAGCTTATCCATCCTTTTCTATAAGCAATTTCTTCAAGACATGCTATAAAGGTTCCTTGAGTATTTTGAACTGCTTCAACAAAATTAGAAGCTTGAAGCATAGAAGAATGAGTGCCTGTATCAAGCCAAGCCATTCCACGCCCTAATAATTGAACCTTTAATGTACCTTCTTCCATATATGCTTTATTTAAATCTGTTATCTCTAACTCACCTCTTGGCGATGGCTTTAAAGCTTTAGCTTTTTTAACAACTGAATTATCATAAAAATAAAGACCTGGAACCGCATATTTAGATTTTGGTTTTTCTGGCTTTTCTTCTAAGGAAATAACTCTGCCTTCTTCATCAAATTCAACTACGCCAAAAGCCTTTGGATTTTGAACATAATAACCAAATACATATGCACCATTTTCTAAGCTGGCTGCTTTTCTTAAATGTTCTGTAAAGCTTTGACCGTAAAATATATTATCTCCAAGCACCATAGCAACATTATCGTCACCAATAAACTCTTCTCCAATAATAAAAGCTTCTGCTAACCCATTAGGGTTTTCTTGAACTGCGTATTCAATATGCAGTCCTAATTCTTGTCCATCTTTAAAAAGCTCTTTAAAATTAATAATATCTCTTGGAGTAGATATTATTAATATATTCTTTATTCCTGCAAGCATCAATACTGACATTGGATAATAAATCATTGGTTTATCATATATTGGTGCCATTTGTTTTGACATTGCCTTTGTCACTGGATACAATCTCGTACCAGATCCGCCTGCTAATATAATTCCTTTCATAATCCAACTCCTTTTTTTGATTTTATCTTTTTTAATTTATTAAAGACAATCTTAAGATCTTTTCTATATAAATAGCCATAAAATATACAACATATAAAACTTAATAATAAACTTAACAATATACTATTTTTAAATATTAATCTCCATAAAATGAAAAATAATATTGTTATAACACTGCTTAACAAAAATTTATTAGATATATTTACTAACTTGAGCTTAGTTAAAACTATAGCACATATTAAAACAGAAACTATATAACCTAGTAAAGTTCCTATTGCCGCACCTTCTATTCCTATTACAGGAATTAAAAAATAATTTACTCCAATATTAGTTATTGCACCAAAACTTAATATTATCGCAGATGGTCCAGTCTTTTTCTTTACTAGAAACTGATTTCCTATAGTTTGATATAACATTAATAATAATGGTGATAAAAACATATATGGAAATACTATTGCACCTTTGATATAATCTCCTGTAAAAAACAATTTAAATATAAAATCGCTTATAGAAGTTAAACATATTGTCACGGCAAATGAAACTATACCCAAGTATTCAAATATTTTCGATGTCATTTCAACCTGGTCTTCATTTTCCATTGTAGAGAATGCAAAATATTGCCATCCACCAGCAAAAGCAGTATATATAAACTGGCTGATAGACGCTACTCTCGCACCAACTCCATAAATACCAACACCATCATTTCCTATATATTTTGCTATCATCATTCTATCACACGAATTAAATATCCAATATATTACAAAATTAGGAAGTAACGGTAAACCAATTTTAAGCATTTGCTTCATCAATTTTTTATCAATTTTCTTAATATTGAACCAGCTTGAATTTAATATAAAAAATATTATAAGCATAGACAATGCTGCTAATAATCCTGCAAGTGGCAATGCCAAAACATACATTCCTTTAATTAAAAGAGGCACTGATATACTGTATGAAATAATAGGTGTCAAAGTATTAGTTATTAAAAATACTTTTCTTTTATTCTGCATTCTTGTTGGTGCTGAAATTATTGAGTTAGTTGTACCTATTAAAATTGTCAAAGCTGTAATTATTAGCAGATTACTGTATTCATAAGAACTAAAAAATAGATTTGAGAAAAAATCTCTAAACAAAATTAATACACAAAATATAACTATTGATGTTATTGTTACAAAATAAAACGCACTGGAACATACTGCTTTTTTATATTCTAAATCATCTTTATCAAAAAACATTCTAAACATTGCATCAAACATTCCCATTATAGCTATTGCAGAACCAAATGAAACAACTATATTAGATATATCATTAAGCCCATAATAAAATGTATCCGGAATAAGTCTAGTGACAATAGGAAGCATAATAAGTGGAACTATTTTACTTACTATGCTTCCTAATCCATAGACAAAAAAATTCTCTAAAAACAACCTAGCCCTGCTTTTCATTATTATTTTCCCATCTGTTTATTGTATCAATAACATATTGAACCTCTTCATTCTTCATTCCGTACCACATAGGAATACTTAAAACTTCACCTGATATTTTTTCAGCTATAGGCAAATCTCCTTTTTTATGACTTAAATCAGCATAAGCATTTTGTAAATGCATAGGTATTGGATAATGAATTGTTGTGCCTATCCCTTGCTTATTTAAATAATCTTGAAGTTTATCTCTCTTTTCAGTTCTTATAACAAATAAATGCCACACATGTTTTGAACAATTCATTTCCACTGGTTTTATTACTTTAGTATCATTAATACCGTTAATATATTTTTGTGCCGTTTTTGCTCTATCTTCATTCCACTTTTCAAGATTTTTTAGTTTAATCCTTAAAAATGCCGCTTGAACTTCATCAAGTCGTGAATTTGTTCCCTTGTATATATGATGATATTTTTTATCAGAACCATAATTAGCTATAGCTCTCATTTTATCTGCTAATTCCTTATCATTTGTAACAACAGCTCCGCCATCTCCAAGTGCACCCAAATTTTTTCCTGGATAAAAACTAAATCCAGCCGCATCACCTAAACCCCCTACTTTTTTCCCTTTATATAATGCTCCATGAGCTTGTGCTGAATCTTCTATAACTTTTAAATTATACTTTTTAGCAATACTATTTATCTTATCCATGTCTGCGGGTTGTCCATATAAATGAACTGCCATTATTGCTTTTGTTTTATCTGTTATAGCTTTCTCTATTAATTCAGAATTAATATTATATGATACTAAATCTGGTTCGACAAATATAGGTGTAGCTCCTGTATATGATACAGCAAGAGCTGTAGCAATGTATGTATTAGATGGTACTATCACTTCATCACCTTGACCAATATCATATGCCCTTAATATTAAGTAAAGTGCATCTAAACCATTTCCACATCCGATGCAATACTTAGAATCACAAAATTCTGCAAAATCTTCTTCAAATTTTTTAACTTCTTCTCCTTGTATAAACCAATTCCTTTGGTACACTTCTTTAAATTTATTTAATATTTCACTTTCAATTTCTTTATGCATGGGTTCAAAGCTTACGAATGGTATATTCATACTTAACACTTCCTTTTAAAATCTTTTTTTAGCCTCTTCTAGATAAAAATCATAGTTTCTTATATAATCATTTTCATCATAATATTCTGAAGCTAGAACTAACAATACACTTCCCTCGCTAAAATCAAACATTTCTCTCCATATCAAAGGTCCTATATATAAACCTACCGATGAATTGTTTAGTTCAATAACTTCTTCTTCCTTTGGATTTTTAACTCTTATTTTAGCAGACCCGTTTAAACAGATTAAAACTTGATGAAGTTTTCTATGTGAATGAAATCCTCTTGTTACCCCTTGCTCTACTTGGCTAATATAGTAAATTCGCTTTATCTCAAAAGGAACATCTATCTTACTTTCTATAGGTGTTAAGTGCCCGTACTTATCTGTTATATCTTTAAATTTCATTAATGAACAATTATACAATATTTTCATCCCCTATCTAGGTGGCATTACAATTGACTCGCCTTCTATTACTATTTCATTATTTTGATTAATACATCGTGTGTGTAGTTTTATTCTATTTCTCTCCTCGTACTTTTCTATTACGCTTATGTGTGCAGTAATGGTGTCTCCAAAATAAACAGGCTTTATAAATTTAGTACCCTGATTTAAATATATTGTACCTTCACCAGGCAGGTATGTTCCTATTACAGTTGAAATTAAACCTGCACATATAATTCCATGCGCTATTCTTTCTTTAAAAATTGTCTTTTGAGCATATTCTTTATTTATATGAACAGCATTAAAATCGCCCACTATACCTGCAAAAGCATACACATCGTATTCAGTTATAGTTTTTGTAAAGCTAGCCTCATCACCTATATTTATCTCATTAATTTTTTTACTTATCATATTATCTCCTACTTTTTCAATAAATCCTCTGCTACATCTTTTACAACTTTAGCTGGAATACCCATTGCTACCTTTTTACTTGGTATACTTTTAGCTACTACCGATCCCATACCTATAATAGTATTATCACCGACTTCCACCCCTGGTAACAAACATGCCCCTCCTCCAATAGTTGCAAATTTTCTTATTATTGGACCTTTTACGTGATCTTCTCCATATTGTGTTCTTCCCATAGTATTGTCATTAGTTGAAGTTATTCCAACACTTACAAATACATCATCTTCAATTACCATATTTCCTGTTATGTGAGTTAAATCCATAACTTTTGTTCTCTTTCCAATTTTCGTATTATAATTAATTGTAACACCCCTGCTAATTATGCAATCATCATCTATTAGGCACTCTTCTCTAATTGATGCGCTATCAGCTATAAGAACATTATTTCCTATCGTTGTCCCTTTATATACAACTGCCGATACACCAATGACACTACCAGAACCTATTTTCAAAGGACTTAAATTATCATCTATTTTTCTTTCTATGCTTCCAGTAGCAACTGGAATTCTTCCTAATATTGTTTCATCTAATATTTTAACATTATCCTCAATATTTGTTTCAGCATGTATTATTACATTATTTTGCAATAAAACATTATTCCCTAAATTACAATTGTTCTCAATTATCGTATTATGTCCACTTTGAAAATTATCTCCTATTTGTGTATTACCATAAATAACATTTTGAGATTTAATTAAAGCATTTTTCCCTATTATCAGTGGATAAACTTTATTACTTTTATCCATATAAAAATCCATTAAATATTCACCGAGTATACTCCTTGCTCCTATAAAACTATTCTCCTTTATATGAACATTATCTCTTATAATACAATCATAATCTAAGTATACATTATCCTCTATTATTACATTTTCGCCTATTATGGTACCTTCATTTATTGTTACATTCTTTCCTATTTTAGCTGACGAACAAATCATATAATTATCCCCTTTAAAATCATCACTGTGATATTCAATTTTTACAATTTATTTTACTCAGAATTTTATTTTTATCATTTTACTCTGTTCCATATGTGGCACTTGCTACCAATAAATTTAGAATTAGTCGCATTCACAATTCTAAATTTATTAAATAGGAATCAAATTTTTATTCTTTATTATTACACTTACCTCTAAAATATATCATTTTATCGTTTAATCATTTTTATTTTATTGAAATTCTTATTTCCAAAAATTCCTATTAAAAATCCTTTTAACAAATACTTGCAAAGTTTCCCATTAAAAGGTAAGTACATAAATGATTTTTTTAAACATAATAAATACATTTTATCATCCAATTTCTTAAATGTTTCTGCATTAGCTGCGTATATATATGAATATGCTTTCCTTTTAGTAAAAAAATCAATCTTATATCTATTTGTAATTGAATTTAATGTTTGAATTGTCCCTTCATACATATAATAAATACTATTAATATTTCTAGACGTAATATTATTTTCATGTCTTCTATATAAAAACAGTGGTTCATCTATATATCCAATTTTGTAATTATATGAAATTCTAAGATGCATATCCCAATCCTCAAAATTTATTTCTTCATTAAAAAATCCAATTTCATTAAAAATTTCACGATTATACATAGCAAAAGGATTAAATATATTACCACATAACATCATTTTAAAAATCTTCTTATGTGATAAATTTATCCACTCTGGCTGATTAGGATAAAAAATTTCACTTTCCTTTTCATTTCCATAATATATATATCCATTACATATCAACTCTTTGACATCTTTGTTGGTTTTAAAATACTCTAATTGTTTTTCAATTTTATTCGATAATATCATATCATCTGAAGCTAAGAAACATAAATATTGTCCACTACTTTCCTTTATTCCTCTATTTAAAGTCTTACATATTCCCTCATTTTCTTTATCTATAAAAATATATCTTTTAAAACGTTCCTTACATTTACTTTCATAATTTCTTATAATATTTGCCGTTTTATCTTTTGAACCATCATTTATAATAATTAATTCAATATTCTCATATGTTTGATTCATTATACTTTCTATACACTCACCTATATAATTTTCATGATTATAAGCTGGAACTATAATACTAACTAAAGGATTCTTTAAATTCATATTAAACTGTATGCAATAAAATTAATTCTAAATTAATAGAAGTATAGTTGCAACAGTTTTCACCACCATTCTATATAATATTTTGATACTTAATCTGAATGTTTTGCTGCATTTTGAATAGTTTTCATCATGTCAATATCTTAACCTAATTATAGTAGTATTCAAAACTCTCCATTAATCCATTCTGAATTGAATAATCAGGATTCCACCCAAGCTCATTTCTAATTTTTTCATATGTCATATAACTTTGCCTTATATCACCTTTTCGCTCTTCTAAATATAGCGGTTCAATATCATTTCTGATTATATCTCTTATGTAACTGAACAAATTATTTACCGTTGTTTTAGTATTTGTACATACATTATAAATTCCGCTTCTATTTCCTTGTATCGCTATCAAATTTGCTTTAGCTACATCTTTTACATATACAAAGTCCCGTATTTGCTCTCCATTTCCATATATGCACGGTGCATGTCCTTTAATCATTTTTTCGAAAAATATTGCAACTACTCCGCCTTCACCAGTCGAGTCCTGCCTTGGCCCATATACATTAGAATATCTTAGAATTACATAATCTATATCATACAGCTTTTTATAAACTTCTAAGTAATGTTCTACAACATGTTTACTTACACCATAATGTGAAATCATATTTAAAGAATGTTTCTCATCTATAGGCAGATATTCTGGTTCGCCAAATATAGCTGCAGATGCTGGATAAATTATTTTTTGCACTTTAAATCTCCTCGAAGCTTCAAGAATATTAATAGATCCAATTATATTTACTTGTGCATCTTCTAAAGGTTTTTCTAGGGAATTCGATACGCTAATCTGTGCAGCATTATGCACTACGATATCTGGTCTTTCCTTCTCAAAAATATTGAAAACATCTTCTTTTCTGATATCAATATTATAAAATGTAACATTAGGATTTAAGTTTTTCCTTTTCCCATGAGTTAAATTATCTAAAACACATACATCGTAATCGTTTTTTATTAATAAATCTACTACATGGGATCCTATAAACCCAGCACCTCCAGTAATTAATACTTTCATATATTATACCTCCATAATTACTCTTTAATTTAATAAAGAATAAATTTTACCACAAATTACTTTCCAATTAAAATTTTGATAAGCAAATTTCTGAATTTCACTATATAAATCATTCATATTTATGTTGTTTGTGCAGTTGTCTAATAATAGTTTAGAAAGTCCTTCAACATCTCCCACATTAAAAACTTCCCCATATTTCATATCATTAGTTACATCATAAACTGACGATACATCAGATGAAATTATATAGCACCCATTTTTTATTGCTTCTAAAAAAACCAGTGGAAACCCTTCCATTGGAGAAGTTAAACAAAAAATTTTAGCTTTTCTATATTCTTTATCTAACTTTTCTTTGTCATATATTCCTCCCGTAAAGATAACTCTATCCTTTAGTAGTGGATATTTATAAAAATATTTATTTATATATGATTTAAATTCTTCCTCTATAGGGCCTATAAATTTAACTTTCCAATTTGGCAATTTATCACTTACTATAGCAAAAGCCTGCATTAAAACCTCATTTGCCTTTTCTTTTGAACCTATTCTTCCTACTGTAATTATGTAATTCTCTTTCTCTTGACTAGTAATTGGCCTCTTATCATAACTATCGATAAAACCATTTGGAATAAGTTTTACTTTTACTGGCCAATCACAATTAAAATAATCATATAATTCCTTTGTTTCTACACTTATTAGATTACATGTTTTAAGAATTTTTTCTATTATCCTATTTTTAATATTTTTACATTTTAAATTTTTATTCTTTATAGTTCTATTAGCATCCAATTTCAAGTAAATTTTTCCTTTACTATTTAAGAACTTATATAATATAATCCATAAAAAAGTCCTATTGCATAAATGAAATAAGTGTAGTATATCTATTTTTTTTGAATTTTTTAACAAATATATTGCTCCATCTATAATAGACTTTCCAGTATATTTTTTTATAAAATCAATACCTAACCCTTTTACCTCAGTATGCAAATATTCATATTCTCCGTTTTTATAACATACTATTGTTGAACTACATCCAAATTCCTTCTGCATAATAAATGGTATAATTCCAACATCTTTTGTAAGATGAACATTCTCTGTTTCTGGGAAAATAGTTGTAAATCGCATATAGAACATCCCTTCATTGTAGTACTTCTCTCAAAAATATTTATAGTTTTTTTCATTAAATACATAACTTATAATAATAATTTTTCAGAATTATCAGTTGAACTAAAGCTACTATATATCTCTTAAAATTAAATTACCGTTGCATAATTAACTGCATTCCTTCTTTTATTCCTTCAATAATAGCTTCTGCTTTATCATTTTTCCCTTTCATTTTATATTGAATATATCGTATCCAACGAGTTGTGTAGATAAAAATGTTTGCTAAAATGTATGTAAACTTACTTACTCTATTCTTGTATTTTTTCATAAATAGTAATCTATTTCTTGTACACCATTTTATTGAAAATACTGATTCTTCACCACCGCCTGACAATCCAACTTTATGATAAATTACACTTTTAGAATTATACCACACCTTATACCCTGCTTCTTTTACTTTTACACAAAAATCCACATCTTCAAAATACATGAAATATTCTTCTGATAGAAATCCTATTCTTCTTATAACACTACTCTTTATTAATAAACAACACCCTGTTATGAAATCTACTTCTTTTTCTTCATCACATTGTCCTCTATCAAGTTCTTTGATACCATGATGTTCCCCAATAAATTTAAACCAATTTATATTTCCGCCACCATACCATATAATGTCTTTTTGAGGATGGTACATTATTTTACAACCAACAATACCTATTTTATTATCTTGATGAAAAGAATTTAACATATTACTTAAAAAATTAGGCTCTACTAATGTATCGTTATTAAGTAGCATTATGTAATCCGCACCCTCATCTAAAGCATATCTCAATCCCAAGTTATTGCCACCTGCAAATCCCAAATTCTTTTTTGATTTTATAATTATACAATCTTTTAATGATCTAGTTAAAATTTCAAATGAATCATTAGTAGACGCATTATCTACAATTATAATTTTATAGTTCAAATAATCTATTTTTCTTAAACTTTCTACGCATTCTATCGTATCTTTATACGCATTATAATTAACTAAAATTATGAACACCCTAGGTTTAATCATTTTCCTCCCCCTCTATTATGTAGACATAGATATATCTTTATCTAAATCAAACAAAATTCAAAAATACACAACATCTTTCATTAATAAAAATCACCCATATTTTTTATTAATCTTTTGTATAACAATCATAAAAACCATAAGCTATTCTTTTATGTTCTTCTTCATACTAGTGATTACATTATTTTTTGAAATACATAGAAAAACAAGTATTAAATTTACCCATATATAATTGTAATATACATAAAAAATGCCACTAATAACTAATAACAGATTCCCTAAATAAAACACATTTAAATCTTTTATCCTTTTTAAATTATCTCTTAGAATTGATAAGTATAAAACTAAGCCCATAATTCCATTTCCTACAAAAATTGATACATAATCGGTTTCAGGTTGCCATGGTTTACTCCAATAACCTACATTTAGTACCGATGCTACATCACTATTAAGAAAATACGGATATCCAGCTATACCAGTTCCATATCCCAAGAATAACTTAATTAAATCTGTTTTAGCAAACATAATATATAAAGCATATGGATAATATAATAAATGCCTTGAACTTCCTTCATCTGAACTTATATAACTTAAGTTAATTCTTCCAAATATAACATCCATTTTACTATAAATATCAAACTTAACCATTAAGGCTAACATTATAAATACTCCAAAAAAGATATATATTAGATTTTTTTTCGTCATTAAATTTTCTTTAGTAATCCTTTTTATACAGAAATAAATTTCTGCTATTATAAATGTTACTAATGCTGTTCTAGAATATGATATAAAAATAAGCGAAATAAAGAATAATTTTGATAATTTAGATTTGCTAATAAAAAATCCCAAAACTAATAAGAAACCTAGTTGTGCTGGTTCCCACCCTATTCCAGATGCTCTTATCAATACTCCCTGATTAGTATATACATAATTAGTTAAAGAGTGGTCATAAGCATTAACTTTTAAAATTTCTGCAAATATATACTCATTCAACTGAAATTTATAAATATTCCACAGCAAAATTTCCATTATAGCCCAAACACTTTGTATATATATAGATATTTTCAATCCTTTGCAAAAATATTCTCCATAAATTTTTGTATCCTCATTATCTAATACTAGAACTAACGGGATGTACAAGAATGCGACAAAAAATATGTTTCTAAAAGAATATGTTATGTACTCTCCAGTTTGATAAGTAACAGTTATAAGAAAAGATGCAATCTGAATTATATAAAAAAGTATTAATTTTATATTTCTTTTCCCTATATTTATTTTAAATCTATTTCTAGTTATTAACATTAAAAGTGTAATAAATAAAAATATGTATGCAAGTGATAAATTTATTATAGGTATCTTTATAATATTCATTGTGCAAAATATACCTATAATAAGAAAATTATTTCTAATTATTTTATCCACATTTCCTCCTAACCTATCATCTCTATAACATAATTATAAAACCTTACAATTTAAATATACGTTATAATTATTACAAGATCAAAATACTTTATTTCCTTTATAATAGATAATATAAACTTTTAATTATTTCTATTAGTTATTGTACTTTCAATAAATTTTTTATATTTCTTTCCTATTTCATTCCATGAATAAATAGAATTCAACTTTTTGTATCCATTATCACCTAAATATTCGTATTTAGATTTATTGCTTAAAATCTCTATACAATATTGTGCAAATTTATTACTTTCATCAGCAACTAAAAGATCTTCTCTGTGGGTAAATTCAGTACCTTCTACTCCCTTACTTGTAGTTACTACAATTTTTCTTTTTCCAAGAGCCTCAAATAATTTTATTTTAACTCCTCCTCCACTTAGTAATGGAATAACAACAATATCTGCATCATATAAATATTTTTCTGTAGATTCAACAAAACCTGTTACTTTAATACCTTTAATTAATTCTAAATCTTTAACTTCTTTAGTTGGCTTTTTTCCTACAATATAAAACTTTACATTTTCATATTTTTCTTTTATTTTAGGAAAAATACTTTCAGAAAAATATTTTACAGCCTGCACGTTAGGCTCATAATTCATTTTGCCAGTAAATACTATTTTTTTACATTCTTGTGGTGAATTACTAAAATTATATTTCAAACAGCAGTCATGCCATCCCATCGGGATCAAAAAAGTATTTTTATTGGGATACATGCTATCAAATAGCTTTTTATCTTCAAATGAAATAAATGTATATCCTATAATGCTTTTATTCTTATAAAGTTTGCCTTCGTATTGTTTACATAAGAAATATTCTCTAAAATATACAATTCTTTTCAAGACATTGGTGGTTTCATTTGCCATAGACTTAAATGTTAAATATTCTATATTATGCTGGGTTAATATGATAGGAGATACATTATTAAAGCAATTCTCCGCGATAATAGCTGAATCTGCAATTACTAAGTCAATGTTATTACACTCAATAAATTCCACTAAATCCTTTTTCATTTTAGGAATAAATCTTGTAGCAACACTGAATGGTTTCCAGAAATATTTAATTGCTTTTAGATACTTATTTTCTCTCCTATAAGTCTTAATATTACTACATATATTTTTCATATGTTCATAATTAATTTCCTCTTTATCATCTACTATCGAAAATAAAGTTATATCATATCCCAAGCTTTTAAGAATCTTCATTCTCTCCCAAGTATAAATTCTCCCACCGGATGTACTTGGGTATGGTAATTCTAACGTTACAAAAACAATGTGCCTTTTCTCCATCTTTATCCTTTCTATTTGACAAATTTATTTCACTATATTTTTACATCTTGTAAAACATGTTTACAAAAAGCTTAATTTAAATGTACCATTAAATTATTTTCTTCATTTTTTACTTTTACTCATGACATTCTCATCAGAAATACCTATTCAATAAACACTACTACCATTTACTCTTTTCTAAATGGTCTTATTATAAATTGAAATACAAATTAATCATCCGTTAACCTTATATTCATAAGAAATAATATTTAAATGGTACTTTAACCTTGCATAATAAACATAAAATTTATAATTTTTCCCAAAGTTCTAAATTATTCCTTAATTAAATATAAAGAATAATTTAGTTTTCAAAAAGATATAGTTATAATAATTTAAATCTAATTATGTTGATTTAATTGCAATTTTGATTATTAAACTCTGCTAAGTTTTTCTATATTAAATTATAATTTAATTAGCTTTTTCAATTTTTCATTGCTTAATTTTCGAGAACCATTATAGTTTCTACCAAAAAATACATAAACTTTTTTGTTCCTTATTTTAATACAAACTTAACATATTCTTATTTTCTAAATCTTATCTAAAGAAACTAAATTTCTAAAGCTTTTATCATTAGAACTGCCTCTAATATAATCTTTTTCCTGATTAAACACCATATATTTTTCTTCTATAAATTTTTTCATTTTTAATTTAAATATAGATTCGTCAAAAGTTTCAGCATGCTTCCTTATTTCTTTTTTATCAAAAATCATCTTTTCAAATCTTTTAATAGCATTAATTAACTCTCTACAATTCTGATTATCAAAGAAAATTCCAGTTTTATTTTCAATTACTGTCTCTAATGCTCCACCTTTTCTGTAAGCAATTATTGGTCTACCACTTGCCATAGCTTCTAATGGTGTTATTCCAAAGTCTTCTTCCCCAGTAAATAAAAAAGCTCTGCATTTAGCATAATGTTCTTTTATCACTTCATCAGATTTTCTTCCTAAAAACTTAATATTGCTATTAGCCATTCTTTCTAACTTTTTTTGATCTGGTCCATCACCAATAATAACTAATGGTAATCCAAGTTGATTAAACGCTTCAATAGCCAAATCTATTCTCTTATATTCTTGCAATCTAGAAACTATTAAAAAGTAGTCTTCATCTATATCTGATATATTAAATAATTTACATCTAACTGGTGGATGTATTACGATTGATTCTCTTCTATAATGTTTCCATATTCTTTTTGCAACATTTTCTGAGTTTGCTATAAAGTAATCAACCCTATTTGAGGAAGCATAGTCCCATAATCTTACTCCAGTTAAAAAATAACCAAGTAATTTTGCTTTTATTCCACCTTTTCCAGCCATCTTTCCAGCATATTCATGAGAAAATTCCCACCCATATCTCATAGGAGAATGACAATAACAAACATGCATTGTGCTAGGAGCTGTTATTACACCCTTTGCGACACTAGAACTACTACTTAAAACAATATCATAATCATTTAAATTAAAACTTTCTATTGCCGTCATCATAAATGGAAATAACTTCCTATGATTTTCTATTTCTTTATTTTTCTTTTGTAAATTAGAAGTTATTATATTCGCTTCTTTTAATGGTCCATCCATTTTACTTTTATTACATATAGTGGTATAGATCGGTGCATCAGGATATAATTCTAAAAAATTAGTTAATACCCTTTCTGCCCCTCCCATAAATGGTAACCAATCGTGTACTAATGCTATTTTCATCTGCAACCATCCTAAACAATATTTTTATAGTTTCTAAGATTATCCATATAATCCTTATTTATAATATAAATGCTATCTTCAGTTTCTAAAGTCATAACATCATCAATGCCTATCATAACTATTTTTTTACAACTGTTTATTGCTATATTACATTTAGATTCAATTACCCTTGCATTTCCGTAAAGTATATTATCATTAATATCTTTCTCTTTATATCTTTCTACTGCTTTCCAAGTACCAATATCATCCCAGCCAATTTCACTTGGAACAACATATATATTTTTAGATTTTTCTAATACTGCATAATCTATTGATATAGATTCTGTCTTATGATACTTTTCATTTATTAACTTTTGTAAATTTTCTTCTTTTACTTCCTCAATTTCACGAATTGCTTCATATGTATTCGGTGAATACTTCTTTATTTCATCTATTATAGTTGAAGTTTTCCACAAGAACATTCCGCCATTCCAAAGATAAGAACCATTTTCTAAATATTTTTTAGCTTTTTCTTCATTGGGCTTTTCCACAAATTTATCTACTTTAAATACTTTAAATTCTTGATTTCCAGCAATTTCAGAAATATACTTTATGTATCCATACCCAGTTTCTGGTCTATCTGGTTTCATTCCTAATGTTATTATTGCTTCTTTATTATTTTCCAGGAAGCTTTCTGACTCATTTATTATATTTCTAAATTTCTCTTCATCTCTTATTAAATGATCAGATGGAAGTACAATCATAGTGGAATCCTTAAAATATCTATCTATTACCAACGCTGACAATGTTATACACGGAGTAGTATTTCTCCCTTCTGGTTCAATTATTATATTTCTCTCTGGTAATTCCGGCAATTGCTCTTTAACTAAATCAACATACATTTCACCAGTGCATACAAATATTCTTTCTATCGGTATAATAGGTTTAATTCTATTAACAGTCATTTGTATCATAGTATCCTCACCTATTAATTTCAAAAACTGTTTAGGCTTTTCATCTGTTGATAAAGGCCAAAATCTGGTACCTTTTCCCCCAGCCATTATTAACGCACATAACATTATTTCACCCCATTTTTTATCTAGCATGTTCATCTCCTAAAAACACCCGAATTGTTTTTAAAACTAACTTTATGTCAACCAGAGTACTTCTCTCTCTAACATACTTAACATCTAACCTCATCCAATCTTCAAAACTGATATCATTCCTCCCAGATACCTGCCAGTAACATGTAAGTCCTGGCTTAACACTCAGTCTCTCTATCATCCAATCTTCAAACTTCATTACTTCTTTTGGAAGAGATGGTCTTGGTCCAACTAGACTCATTTCCCCTCTTAAAACATTAAATAGTTGTGGAAGTTCGTCTATACTAGTTTTTCTTATAAATTTCCCTACTTTCGTTACCCTCGGGTCATCTTTCATTTTAAACATAGGCCCCGTCATTTCATTTTTAGAACTTAGCTTGTCCTTTAATTCTTCTGCATTAATTACCATTGATCGGAATTTATACATTTTGAATCTCTTACCATTCTTCCCAACCCTCTCCTGAGAAAAAATAGCATTCCCTTCTGATTCCAATTTAATTAAAATGCCTACTACTAAGAATACTGGGCTAAAAAATATTAATCCAATTATTGAACATACTATGTCCATAGTTCTCTTTAAAAAACAATAACCCATTCTTCTTTCCCCAGCTTCTACTTGTTCTTTAAACAAAACTTCTTCTTCACTAAATTCTAACTGCTCCATATCCTTCCCCCCATAAAAACAATATCTTTTGTTATTTTTGTTCTTATATATGTTGTAATGCTTCATATCCGACAAAAACAACCAACCTTAATAAACTACCAAGGCCGGTTGCACTACTAACTCACTATATATAAAGTGCCCAAGTAAAATATATAGATCACAGTTTCCTCAGTGAAATTGTACCACATAATTTATTAATTGTTAATATTTTATCAAATATCCAATTTATAAATCGTACTACATAATAAGACATGCTTAGATAAAATTATCTTCTAAAAAACGAAAACAACGATTTTTTTTCGCTAATCATTTTACCAACGAATTCTACTTTCTCATTATTTAACATTTTTTTAGAACTTTCTTTAAAGATGTCTTTATTAATACTATCTTTTACTAAAACTAAAGCTTTTTCCAAACCCGTATTTCTATTATTAATATTATGTGCATCTGACCCTATAAAATTATATATATTATTATCCAAAAATATATTTGCTGTCCTTTTCACCGTTTCCCCAAACTTTCCTTCGATACTCCCTGCATTTACTTGAAATAAATAACCCTCATTAATAAATTTATTAATCATAACAGGTTTCTCTCTGAAGTAATTATATCGTTCTGGATGTGCTATTATTGGTACTATCTCCCTAACCTGAAGTTCATAAAGAATATTAAATATATTTTCATCAAATTTATGCATATCAAGTTCAATGAGCATATACCTTGAATCATTTATAGTTCCAATACTTCCTTGCAAATAATAATCTATTATTTTATCTGTGAAATATACTTCTTGCCCACTATATACTTTTATATTTATTTTCTCTTCTTCTAACAGAGTATTTATTTCTTGTATATATTTTTTCACTTCATCAATTGTAGCCTCTCCATATTCAAGTAAGTAATGAGGAGTAGCTACAAGCTCTTTAGTGCCTTCCTTTTCGGCATTTCTAAGCATTTCCAAGGTCATTTCCAAATCTTTAGCTCCATCATCAATTCCCGGTATTATATGCGAATGAATATCTACTATCATATTAACTCCTATTTAACTGCCTTGTTTTCATCATTACTTCCATAATAATAATAGTATTTACCCCTTGTATTCTCTACTGCATGTAATACTGTCCCTATTATATTAGCTCCAACTTTAGTTAATAAATTTTTAGCTTCAATTACCGATTCCCTGCTTGTTCTTTGAGCTCTTATAACAAGTATTGTCCCATCTGCCTTAGTTGATAAAATTTGAGCATCTGTAACTGCTTGGAGCGGAGCACTATCTAAAATTACTACATCGTACTTTTCTTTTAGTTTTTCTATCAACTTCGTCATAGCTATTGATGATAGCATTTCTGATGGATTTGGTGGAATTTTACCTGATGGTAATATATCAAGGTTTTCATTACGGCTTTGTATTACATTTTCTAAATTTTCTTTTCCTATAAGTACCTCTGACAATCCACTTAAATTAGAAATCTTAAAATTTTTATGCATAGAAGGCTTTCTTAAATCACAATCAACTATTATAACTTTCTTATCATTTTGAGCAAATGATAAAGCCAAATTCCCTGATACTGTAGATTTTCCTTCTGCTGCTTCAGCACTTGTAACTACTATTGCTTTTATTTCTTTATCAAATGATGAATATTGCACATTTGTTCTCAAAGTTCTATATGCTTCAGATACTATTGATTTTGGTTTTTTTTCTACTACAAACCCTTTATATTCTTGATTAGCTACTGCTTTATGTAATCTTTTTGCCTTAAACATTTCTCGTCCTCCTATTCCAAATCATCAGGAATTGCCCCTATAACGGGTAGTCCTAGCATTTGCTCTACTTGTTCCTTATTCTTAAAAGTATTATCTATAAATTCTAATAAAAATGATAATCCTACACTAATCATAAGTCCAAGCAAAAAAGCAATAGCTATATTTAGTTTTTTATTAGGACTAGCTGGATTTTCTGGCAATTCTGCCGGTTCAATCACTTTAACATTTCCATTAGGAATAAGTTCTGTAGATGTTTTTATAAATTGATTAGTAACGGCATCTAATACTTCTTTACTTAATTCCCTGTCTTTACTTATGTATTGTATTTCTAAAATTTGAGTATTTGCTGTTGGTGTCACTGTTAGGTTATCAAGAATTTCTTTCGGAGTTATACTTAATCCTGATGCACTAATTGCTTTTTCAGCTAACGCATTTGTTTTTATAACTTCTGCATATGTCTTTAATAATTGCTGATACATTTGAATATCACTATTATTATAATTTTGATCTTTACTATCAGTATTTTCTTTTCCAATGAAAACTTTTGTATTAGCCTCATACTTTGGTGCTATTACAAAAAAAGTAATAATTCCTACTGCTAAAGTTGTAAGTAATGTTATTGAAAGTATCATCTTCCATCTCTTTATCAGAATATCTGCTATATCCTCAATTCTTATAAATTCTTCACTTCGTATATTCTCTTCATTCATCTGCCAAACTCCCTATATCTCTATTTTTACAGTACATGCCAAAAATCTCATAAGCTAATATTCTCAGTAAATTTTAATCTAAGATCTTACATGCCATTAATTTCATTAATCTTTTCAACGAAATCTTCCCCCTAAATAGTTAATTATTATTAATTTTATCCACATTCAACATTATAGCACATTTTTTTCTTGTTTAACACATTCCATTTCATTTATTCCATAAAAAGTGACCCTATCCCTTATTCTCCTACAAATCATACTATAATTATATTATTTTCAATATTTCACCAAACTAATTTAGAACAAAAATAAGGCAGTAAGATTTTAAAGCTTCTTACTGCCTATTGTTTATCCATGTATTATCCAAATAAAGTTCTATCACTTAGAGCTTCAGCTCCATTAGCTTTTTCGAAAAGTCCAAGAAGTTTATTATTATCTAGCTTTTCTTTTTCATCACCTTTAACATCAACTAAAATCTGACCTCTATGCATCATAAAAAGTCTATTCCCATTTTCAAGGGCATGTTTAAGATTATGTGTAACCATAAGAGTTGTTATTCCGCTATCTTTAACAATACTTCTTGTTATATCCATTATTTTTTCTGAAGTTTTAGGATCTAAGGCTGCTGTGTGTTCATCTAAAAGTAGTAACTTAGGCTTTGACATTACTGACATTAACAAAGTCAGCGCTTGTCTTTGACCACCAGATAAAAGTAATACTTTATTGTACAGCTTATCTTCCAGCCCTAAATTAAGTTCTCTTACCATTTCTTTGTAGTAATCTATTCTCTTTTTATTAATTCCAAAGCTGAGTCCAAAAGTTTTACCCTTATTATCTGCTAGAGCAATATTTTCTAAAATAGTCATATTAGGTGAAACACCTTTAGAAGGATCTTGAAATACTCTTCCTATAGACTTTGCTCTTAAATACTCTGGTTTATTAATAACTTCGTCTCCATCCAATAATATTGATCCAAAGTCAGCTTCTAATGTTCCAGATATCATATTTAAAAGAGTAGATTTACCTGCTCCATTAGAACCAATTATGCTTATAAAATCTCCTTGATTAACCTCTAATGATAAGTTATCAAAAACTTTATTTTCATTTATAGTATTTGGATTAAACACTTTGGATAGTTGTTTCACTTTTAACATTTTGTGCATTACCTCCTACAATAGTTTTTTTCTTTTTAAATTTGAAAACTCCACTATTAGAGCATAATGCTATAACTACAATTATCGCTGTCATTAATTTTAAGTCATTAGCGTTTAGTCCAAGTTTTAATACTACCGCTATTGCTCCCTTATAAATGATTGCACCTAATATTGATAAAGTAGTTACTTTAACAAATGATATTCTTTCAAATAAAGATGTACCAATAATAACTGCTGCAAGCCCCATGACAACAGTACCTGTCCCCATTCCTACATCACTAAAGCCTTGATACTGGGCTGTTAATGCTCCTGCAAGGGCAACTAACCCATTACTTATCATAAGACCTATTACCTTAACTAAATCTTTATTTACTCCAAGAGATGATACTACTTGCTCATTATCACCTACAGCTCTAAGTAGAAATCCAGATTTAGTTTTTAAATATACATCTAATAATACCTTCACAATAACAACTGCTATTAATATTATTACTATCTTAGGAACAGCTGATCCAAATAAATTTTTAGTGGTAAGTAAAGGAATATTCGCTTTTCCCATTATCCTAAGGTTAATTGAATATAATCCTATCATCACCAATATTCCAGCCATTAAATTTGTTATTTTAAGTTTAACATGGAGGAATGCAGTTATTCCTCCTGCTAAAGCTCCACCTAGAGTTGCTACTATTATCGTTATCCATGGATTGACTCCATTCACCAAAAGTGCCGCCGAAATTGCTCCTCCAAGGGGGAATGTAGAATCTACTGATAAATCAGGAAAATCTAAAATTTTATATGTTATATATACTCCAATTGAAACTAAAGAAAATAATAACCCTTGTTC
The DNA here is from genome assembly GCA_021781745.1 of Bacillota bacterium. Taxonomy (GTDB): domain Bacteria; phylum Bacillota; class Clostridia; order Clostridiales; family Clostridiaceae; genus Clostridium. Next base: position 26,680 of record JAJXWH010000009.1, read on the forward strand.
TAAAATGTTAATTAAGACGTCCACTATGCAACGCCTCCAGTTACTTTTTTAGCACTTGCTTCCATATCTGCTGGAATTGTTATATTTAATTTCTTTGCTACGTCTGTATTTATTGTAAGAGTCTTATCTTTTTGCGTAGTTATTTCAATATCAGACGGCTTTTTACCTGACAATATTTCTGCTGCTTTATATCCTGCATCTTTTCCTAATTTGTAATAATCTATTCCTATTGATGCTAGTCCACCTTTATCTACTATTGCTGCTTCTGCTCCTATTATCGGAACATTTTTATCTACACAAAGTTTACCTACTAAAGCATATCCAGATGCTACTGTATTATCAGTTGGTGTATATAATACGTCTATGCTTCCTAACGCACTAGATAAATTTTGATTTATTTCATTTACATTAGTAACAGATATTTCTTTTACTGTTAACCCTTTTTCTGCCGCAACCTTTTTTAATTCAGCTACTTGTCCAACTGAATTTGCCTCTGAAGTATTATAAATAACTCCTACAGTTTTAGCATTTGGTATTAATTTTTTTAATAAGTCGATTTGATCATCCATTGAAACTGCATCTGATGTTCCTGTAAAATTAGTTCCTGAACTTTTCAAATCTTTTGCTATTCCAGCTCCAACTGGGTCAGTTACTGCTGTAAATACTGCTGGTATATCTTTTGTAGCATTGGCTACCGCTTGAGCTGATGGTGTTGCTATAGCAAAAATCAAGTCTTTTTTTGAATCAACAAATTGCTTAGCTATTGTTTGTGTATTAGCTATCTCACCTTGAGCATTTTGCTGTTCAATCTTAATATTCTTTCCTTCTTCATAGCCTTTTTCTTTCAAGCCATCAACAAAACCTTTGTTTGCTGAATCTAAAGCATCATGTTGTACTATTTGTAAAACTCCAATATTTTTAACTGCTGATGCTGTTGAGCTTCCGCCATTAGAATCTGCACTTTTTCCGCACCCTGATAGGATTCCCCCTACTAAAACTGTGCATAATAACATGGCTAATTTTCTTTTTCCTACCATATTTCTATCCTCCTATTATATTCTTTATTATCAATTTCCTACTATACTACTGCATAAATTATACTCCATAAATATTATCATAAATATACATATATATTTATGATAAATAGTCAAATAAATTGATAATAATTTATAAATCTTTTAAGATATAATATCATAATTTAATATAGTTGTAAAGTTAACCCAACGCACCTTGGAGATTTTTTAAGTTTTTTTGTATAAAAATTATATATATATTCTAATAAATAGAAATAATAAGTTTTTATTGTTTCAAATTCGTGAAATTATAATAAAAAACAACATTCATTTTTCTTTCGTATGACTAAATTGGTAAAGCTCTATGACCTATCCCTATAACCACTTCATCTAGGTGTAGCAATCCTATATTCAAAAATATACAAACTGATATATGCTCTCCACCTCTTGCAATTCCAATTTTACCTCCCACGTTTTGACCATTAGCTCTATTAGCTATTTGAATTATTGCATCTCTTGTTGCTCCTATTACAGCTCCCTCATGCAAATGCTCTTCTCTTATCAGCTCATTTCTTTTTGCTGCCACCAATGCACTTTCAAGTATTTTGGATATTGATGAATTAATATTACCACCTATATTTACTGCAGTAACTTTAATTCCTTTTTCATTATATAACTTCTTTAAATGTTCTTCTTCATTTCTATCGCAAATGGCCATTTTAGTAGCAATTTTAGCAACTTTTGTACTATTACTATCCATAAGTTTACCCTCCAATTAATTTTATAAGTATTATATCACACCACTATCTCTTTAATTCTACAAACATTAATAGCAAAAAAATATGCACCTTAATAATAGTGAATATTTCACTTTAATAATAGTGCACATTTTTCTCATATAAAACATCTATTTATGATTCAATTAATAAAAATTTCCCATATTTCTGAATTTATTATATCTTTCACTAATTAAAGTATCCAAATCTTTTCCCTTTAATTCTGATAAAGCTTCTACAATACTCTTTTTTACATTCTCAGCTATTTTAGCTGGATTTTTATGAGCTCCACCTCTTGGTTCTTTTATCACATCATCAATTATGTTAAAATCCTTGAGATTTTTAGCAGTAATTTTCATAACTGCTGCAGCTTCCTTTGCACGACTGGCATCTTTCCACAAAATAGATGCAAATCCTTCTGGTGAAAGAATTGAATATATGGAATGCTCAAGCATAAAAATTCTATCTGCAACTGTTAATGCCAAAGCACCGCCGCTTCCACCCTCTCCTGTAACAAAAGAGATTATCGGAGTTTTTAGTCTGCTTAATTCAAAAAGATTATTGGCTATAGCCTGCCCTTGACCTCTTTCCTCAGCTCCAACTCCGCAAAAGGCACCCGGAGTATCTACAAAGCATACGACAGGTCTCTTAAATTTTTCAGCCTGCTTCATAAGTCTTAATGCCTTTCTATATCCTTCTGGATTTGGCATTCCAAAATTTCTTTTTATATTTTCATTAGTATTAGAACCCTTGGTTATCGCTATAACTGTAACGCTTAGATCATTAATTGATGCTATTCCTCCAATTATAGATTTATCATCTCCAAAATTTCTATCACCATGAAATTCTATAAAATCCTTAAAAATAGTTTCAATATAATACTTTCCAGTCGGTCTGTCTTTATGTCTTGCTATCTCAACACTTTCCCATGGTGTTACATTACCTTTTATAAATTCTTTATCCATTACTTCTCACCCCATGTAAAATAAGAATTTTATATATACATGCTCTCATGTTTTTTCTTTCAACAATAGCATCAACAAACCCTTTTTGCATTAAAAATTCTGCCTTTTGAAAATCATCTGGAAGACTTTCTTTAATTGTATTTTCTATTACTCTTCTTCCTGCAAAACCAATTAGCGCATCTGGTTCACTTAATATAATGTCACCTTCCATAGCAAAACTTGCTGTAACTCCTCCAGTAGTTGGATCAGTTAATATTGAAATATATAAAAGACCAGCTTCATCATGCTTTGCAAGTGCTGCACTTACTTTAGCCATTTGCATAAGCGAAAAAATACCTTCTTGCATTCTAGCACCACCAGATGCAGTAAAAATAATAACTGGAAGTTTATTTTCCGTAGCATATTCTACAAGTCTTGTAATTTTTTCACCAACAACAGTACCCATGCTTCCCATCATAAAGAAACTATCCATGATTGCACAAGCCACGTCTATTCCATTTAGTTGACCTACACCTGTTACAACAGCTTCTTTACTATCAGTTTTTCCACTCTTCAGTTTTTCCTCATAACCTTTAAATTCTAATGGATTTGTAGTTTTTAAATCTCTCCAAAGTTCTTTAAAAGTATCTTTATCAAAAAAAATTTTCACTCTTTCTTTTGCATTTATTCTAAAATGATGGCCACAAACTGTACAAACATGTTTTGTATTTTCTAAATCTTCACCATATATCATTGCGCTGCATTTATCACATTTCACCCACATTCCTGACGGAATATTAGGTTTTTCCTGTGGCTCATTATGTCTAACAACTGAAGGTCTGACGGTTGCATATTGTTGTTTTTTTATAAATAGGTCCTTAAGAGACATCCTTCTTCACCATCTTTTCTGCTAAAAATGAGGTATCATAATCACCTTCTAAGAATTCTTTAGTTTCAAGTATAGATAATTCAAAATTAATATTCGTTTTTACTCCACCAACTGCAAATTCTGATAATGCTCTATTCATTTTTACAATAGCTTCATTTCTATCATTTCCAAAAGTAATTAATTTAGCCACCATTGAATCATAGCAATGAGGGATTTTATACCCACAAAATATTGCAGAATCTATTCTTACTCCCATTCCACCCGGAATACAAAGTTCTTCAATTGTTCCTGGACATGGTCTAAAATCATGATCTGGATCTTCTGCATTTACCCTGCATTCTATAGCATGACCTTTAATTTTTATATCATCTTGAGTAAACTCAAGTTTTTCACCTGAAGCTATCTTTAACTGTTCTTTTACCAAGTCTATTCCTGTAATCATTTCAGTAATTGGATGCTCAACTTGTATTCTTGTGTTCATTTCCATAAAGTAAAAATTATTATCTTTATCGAACAAAAACTCAATAGTTCCAGCATTTTTGTAATCAACTGCACTGGCAGCTTTCTTAGCAATTTCACCCATTTTAGTTCTTAATTCTGGGGTTAATACATTAGATGGAGCTTCTTCAAGAACTTTTTGGTTCTTTCTTTGCATTGAACACTCTCTTTCTCCTAAATGCACTACATTATCATGTTCATCAGCCAAAATTTGAAATTCAATATGCTTTGGCTTTTGAATATATTTTTCTATATATAAGGAATCATCTCCAAAACAAGCTTTTGCTTCTGATTTTGCAGTCTTAAATCCCATTAAAAATTCTTCATCATTTTTTGCAATTCTTATACCCTTTCCGCCTCCACCAGCAGATGCTTTTATCATTATTGGGTATCCAATTTCTTTTGCTATTTCTAAAGCATGAGCTTCATCTTTTATCTCGCCTTCATATCCTGGAACTACAGGAACTCCAGAGGCTTTCATTATCTCTCTAGCTTTAGCCTTATTTCCCATCATTTCAATAGTTTCATAATCAGGTCCTATAAATTTAATGTTACATTGCTTACACATCTTTGCGAACTTTGGATTTTCTGATAAAAATCCGAATCCTGGATGTATAGCATCAGCACCAGTTAAAACACACGCACTTAAAATATTAGCTATATTTAAATAACTATCTTTTGGCATTGCAGGTCCAATACATACTGCTTCATCTGCTAATTGAGTATGAAGTGCTTCTCTATCAATCTCTGAATAAACAGCAACTGTACTTATACCCATTTCCCTGCAAGCTCTAATTATTCTAACTGCAATTTCTCCTCTATTGGCAATTAGTACTTTCTTTAACATTCATATCACCTATCCTATAGCAAAAAGTATCTCTGCTTCACAAACTGTCTTTCCATCAACTGAGGCAATGCCTTTTCCAACACCTATAGGCCCTTTTATTTTTATTATTTCACAATATAAATCTAATCTATCTCCAGGCACAACTTTGTTCTTAAATCTAACTTTATTAGTTCCAGCAAACAGTGGAGTTTTTCCTTTATACTTTTCCATAGAAAGAATAGCCACCGCTCCTGCTTGAGCTAATGCTTCAATCTGAAGCACTCCTGGCATAATTGGTTCTTGTGGATAATGTCCTTGAAAATAAGCTTCGTTAGCGGAAACATTTTTATATCCTTTTACAAACATTTTGTCTTCAATATCCATTTCAACAACTCTGTCTATTAGCAGCATTGGATATCTATGAGGTATAATCTCTTTTATTTCATTTATATTTAGCATCCTTTATTCCCCCTTAACCTTAAATAAAGGCTGACCGTATTCCACCATGTCTCCATCATTAACTAAGCGTTCAACAATAACTCCGCTGAATTCACTTTCTATTTCATTCATAAGCTTCATAGCCTCAATTATGCAAATAACCTTGCCTTTTGAAATTGTGCTGCCTACTTCTACGAAAGGAGCACTTTCTGGTGATGCAGAAGAATAAAATGTCCCTACCATTGGAGCTGTTATAGTATTAATATTTTTATCATCTATAATTGCTTCTTCCACAACATTTTTAACTTCCTCTTTTTCAATTACATTATTAGCTGTTTTTGTGCTTTGAATAGTTGAATTCACTGGTACACTAGCATTAATTGGGTTATTAGCTACGCTTGCTGCAGCTGCACTACTATCAGTTAATCCCCTGTTTAAAGATTTATCCATTTTTATATGATCATTATTACTTTGAAGCTCAAAAAAGGCTAGGCTTGATGAGTCAACCAATTTAATAAGCTCTTTTATTTTTTCAAAGTCCATAAATATATCCTCCCTTAAATGGATGAATTATTAATGATTAATGATGAATAATTATGGATGAAATTACTTCGTAATTTCTTTTATTCTGTAAAAATTCCCGAAGGAATTTCCTCCTTCATCATTCATTATTCATCATTCATTATTCATCATACTAAAAATTATTTCCATTTCTTTAAAAGTAAAGTCGCGTTATGTCCACCAAATCCTAGTGAATTAGTAAGGGCATATTCTAACTCTTCTTTCCTTCCAACATTAGGTACATAGTCTAAATCTAATTCTTCATCCTTTGTTTGATACCCAATTGTTGGTGGGATAAATCCTTCCTGAAGTGCTTTTGCACATATAATCGCTTCTATTGCTCCAGCTGCTCCAAGCAGATGACCTGTCATAGATTTTGTTGAAGATATTGGAATATTATATGCAGTTTCTCCAAATGCTGCTTTAATTGCTGCCGTTTCAAATTTATCGTTTAATTCTGTAGAAGTCCCATGAGCATTTATATAAGAAACTTCTTCTGGTTTAATTCCTGCTTCAGCTATAGCATCTTTCATAGCTCTAGCTGCACCGCTTCCATCTGGTGCTGGTGAAGTAATATGATATGCATCACAAGTCGAACCATATCCAACTAATTCAGCTATTATGTTTGCTCCTCTAGCTTCAGCATGTTCTAAAGATTCAAGAACTAAAGCACCTGCTCCTTCACCCATTACAAAACCATTTCTTTCCTTATCAAAAGGAATAGAAGCTCTTTCTGGATCATTGTTTGAATTTAAAGCCTTCATGCTATGGAACCCGCTAATTGCAAGTCTTGTTATTGAAGCTTCCGCTCCACCTGCAAGCATTACATCTGCATAACCATGCTTAATTGTTCTAAATGCATCCCCAATGTTATTAGTTCCTGTAGCACAAGCAGTTACTGCTGATGTACAAGGTCCTTTTAATCCATATTTAATAGCTACATTTCCTGCTCCTAAATTTATTATTGCCATAGGAATAAAGAATGGTGTCACTCTCTTTGATTTTCCAGTAGCTAATTTACTACATTCAGTTTCAATAGTTTCAAAACCACCTATTCCAGAACCTAACATTACTCCAAATCTATCTAAATCTTCTTTTTCTAAGTCTATTCCTGAATTCTTTATTGCTTCATCTGCTGCAACTAAACCAAATTGAGCAAATCTATCTAATCTTTTACACTCTTTTTTCCCAATTACTGTTTCTGGATCAAAGTCCTTAACTTCAGCTGCAATTTTTACATCTATTAACTCTTGATCTACTAAAGTAATAAAATCTATTCCTAGTTTTCCTTCTTTTGCATTATTCCAAAACGTACTAACATCATTACCTATAGGAGTTACAGCTCCCATTCCTGTAATAACAACTCTTCTCTCCATGATTTTATTATTCCTCCATTACATTAACATTCCGCCATCAACTTGGATTACTTGACCAGTAACATAATCTGCACTTTCACTTGCAAGGAAAGCTACAACATTTGCTACATCTTCTGGTTTTCCAAATCTCTTAAGTGGTATATTTTTCTTAGCTTCTTCACTAACTTTTTCGTTTAAAACATGTGTCATATCAGTTTCAATAAATCCTGGTGCTACTGCATTTACAGTAATTCCTCTTGAACCAACTTCTCTTGCTAGTGACTTTGTCATTCCAATTACACCAGCTTTAGATGCTGCATAATTAACTTGGCCTGCATTTCCTGTAAGCCCTACTACTGATGAAATGTTTATTATTTTTCCAGATTTTTGTTTAATCATTATTGGAGTAATAGCTTTTAAACAATTAAATACCCCTTTTAAGTTTACATCAATAACATTATCAAAATCTTCTTCTTTCATTCTAAGTATTAAATTGTCTTTTGTAATACCTGCATTATTTACTATAATGTCAATTTTACCAAATTTCTCTTTAGCTGCTGTAATAAGATTTTCTACTTCTTCTACTTTAGAAATATCTCCTTTTATACTTAAAACTTCAACACCCATTTCTTTGATTTTATCTTCAACTTCTAATGCTTCTTTTTCGCTGCTTCTATAATTTAAAACCACATTAGCTCCAAGAGATGCAAGCTTTAAAGCAATTGCCTTCCCTAAACCTCTTGACGCTCCTGTAACAATAGCACATTTTCCTTTTAGCATAAAAATCCCCTTTCAAGCAGTTAACTGTTAACTGAAATAATTGTATTTTTTAATGATTCCATATCTTCTACATTTAAAAGTGTTGCACTTTTATTTATCTTTTTAACAAATCCTCTAAGAGCTTTTCCTGGCCCAACTTCAATGAAAGTATCAACGCCGCAGTCAATCATATGATTTATAGTTTTTTCAAAAAGCACGGATGTCCTTATATGTTTCTTAAGCAACTCCTTAACATCATCTTCTTTATCATAAGGAAGTCCTTTAACATTTGAATACACTGTTTTATTAACTTCTTTAATCTCAACAGTTTTTATTGTGTTAAAGAATTCTTCACTTGCAGGCTCAAGAAGAGAGCTATGAAATGGTCCACTAACTTTTAAAGGAATGCCAAGACCGCCTAATTCCTTCGCAATTTTAACTGCCTCATCAATTGCATTATTTTCACCCGAAATAACCACTTGACCTGGACAGTTAAAGTTAGCACCTTCTACTATTCCAAATTCACCTGCTCTAGTTAATAATTCTTGTATTTTTTCATCACTTAACTTCAATACAGCAGCCATTTTTCCAAGCCCTTCTGGAAGAGCGCTGCCCATAATTCTTCCTCTTTCTTTAATAAGTAATAATCCTTCTTCTAAAGAAAGTGCTCCCCCGTATATTAATGCTGCATATTCTCCTAAACTAAGTCCTGCTGCATAATCAGCTTTAATATTATTAATTTCTAATGCTTTCAATGCTATTAAAGACGCAACAAGAATTGTAGGCTGAGCATTTTCAGTTGCTGTAAGAAGTTCTTCTGGTCCTTCAAACATCATCTTCTTAATAGGCATACATAAAATCTCTTCACTACGATCTAAAAGTTCTTTACATTCTGGGATATTCTCACAAAGCTCTTTTGCCATTCCAATAGTTTGAACTCCTTGACCTGGGAAAAGAAATGCGGTTTTATTACTATTCATGTTTTCCTCCAAAACGGTTAAATATTTCATCTGCTTCTACAAATAATTCTTCAATCATTTCTTTACATGTTTGTTCTTTACAGATAAGTCCTGCTATTTGACCTGACATGATTGATCCATTTTCAACATCTCCATCAACAACAGCCTTTTTAAGCGCACCTACTCCAAGCTTTTCTAGTTCTTCAATAGATGCTCCTTCTTTTTCTAATTTCAAGAAATTTCTTGCAAGCTTATTTCTTAGAACTCTTACTGGATGACCTGTTGGTCTTCCTGTTACTTCAGTATCTATATCATTAGCCTTTAATATTTTCTCTTTATAATTTTGATGTACTGTACATTCTTTAGCTACTAAAAATCTTGTTCCAACTTGAACCCCTTCAGCACCTAACATAAATGATGCAGCTACACCTCTTCCATCTCCTATACCACCAGCTGCTATAACTGGAATATTAACTGAATCCACAACTTGTGGCACTAATGTCATAGTTGTTAATTGCCCTACATGTCCGCCTGATTCAGTTCCTTCTGCAATAATTGCATCAGCTCCTGCCTTTTCCATTCTTTTTGCTAAAGCTACTGAAGCTACAACTGGTATAACTTTAATTCCGTGAGCCTTCCATTTCTCCATGTACTTTCCTGGACTGCCTGCTCCAGTTGTAACTACTGATACGCCTTCTTCACATACTAAGTCAGCTATTTCATCAACATTTTCTGCTCTTAGCATAATATTTACACCAAATGGCTTACTCGTCATTTCCTTAGTCTTTTTTATTTGTTCTCTTACCCATTCTGTTGGTGCTGCACCTGTTATTATTCCAATCCCACCAGCTTCACTTACTGCCGAAGCTAAGGAAGCATCTGCAATTCTTGCCATACCACCTTGAAATATAGGATATTTTATTTTTAACAGTTCACATACTCTATTTTTTTCCATAAATATATTTCCTCCTACCATTATCAAACTACAAATTATTCCTTAAACTAGCCTTTACTAACACAATAATGGGTTAATTATTTCATTTACAATTACATATAAATAATTTTTGGGCAAAATAACCTATTATAATAAGTAATTTTACTATATTTAGGATGTAATTATCAATTGCATCCACCAAAAATTAAAAATATGTTCATATTCTAAAAGACTTTTTATCTATTTTTTTCTACATACTCTACTGCGTCTTTTATGGTTTTTAACCCTTCAACCTCTTCTATTTGAATATTGTATTTTTCCTCTAACTCAATTACAATTTGAAATAAATCTAAGGAATCAGCACCTAGATCTTCAAATGTTGTTTCCATACTCACTTCTTCTTTTTCAATTCCTAATTGTTCACAGATAACCTCTCTAATTTCCTCGAATAACATAATTTATACCTCCATACCCCTTTACTTTTTCAGTTAACAATTATTCTTAAAAGCATAGCCTTTAGATTATATATTTAAATCTCTGTTGAGATTTTTAACTTAATTTATTGATTAAATTTTAAATAATCTACCATTCTACTAGTGTTGATGCATAAGTTAATCCCCCACCAAATGCAACAAAAATAAATTTATCACCTTTATTAATTAAATTTTTTTCATACATCTCATTTAAAACTATTGGTATTGTTCCTGATGATGTATTTCCAAACCTCTCCAAGTTTAAGTAGAATTTCTCCTCAGCAACACCTAATTTATTGGCTGCTGACTTTATAATTCTATAATTAGCTTGATGTGGCACAATATATTTAATTTCATCCAATGAAATATCTGTATCTTTTAATATTTCATTAACAGCATCCAATATAGCTGTAGTGGCAAATTTAAATACTTCTCTACCATTCATTTTAATTATTCTATCCTTCGATTTTGCTTCTTTGGAAAAAGGTGTATTAAAATCGGCTCCTCCTATAGTTAAAGCATCGCCCTTTGTTCCATCTGATCTTAAATATGACTTTATGATTCCCCTTGTTCCATCATCTTCTTGCTTAAGCACAGCTGCACCGCCACCATCTCCAAAAAGAATACATGTAACTCTATCATTCCAATCCATTACCTTTGAAAGAACTTCTGCACCGATTACCAATGCATTTTTATAATTCATAGATTTCATCATTGATTTTGCTATTTCAAGCCCATATAAGAAACCTGAACAAGCAACACTTATATCAAAACAAGCTGCCTTATCCGCACCTAGCTTGCTTTGCACTATGCAGGCTACAGATGGTATAAACATATCTGGTGAAATTGTTGCTACTATTATTAAATCTAAATCTTCTGGTTTTACATTTGCTCTCTCTAAAGCAATTTTTGACGATTCAATAGCAATATCAGATGTATCTTCTCCTTCTGAAATTCTTCTTTCTTTAATGCCTGTCCTTTCAACTATCCACTCATTATTTGTCTCAACAAATTCACTTATCTTGTCATTTGTAACTACTAAAGATGGTAGATATGCTCCAATTCCTGCAATTTTTATATTACTCATACTGTTCTCCTTTTTGCTCTAATTTATATTTATCTCTAAAAAAATCATTTATCTTATTTAAGGCTGAAATTAAGATTTCTTCCTCATCTAAATTTAAACCTTCAATTGCATTATTTATCATCTCTCCATGAAATCTTTGATGGAGTCTAAATGCTAGCTTTCCTCTTTTAGTTAGTTTAATTAATACTACTCTTCTATCTTCCTCTATCCTTTTTCTTTCTACATAGCCTTTTTTTATCAGTTTATTGATAGCAGTAGTTAACGTGCTTACAGTTATTTTTAATTTTTGTGCTACTTCTGACATTGTTCTCTCATTATACATACCAATGGCTTCTATTGTATGAATTTCTGTTATTGAAATGTCTGAAAGTATACCGCTTTTTAAACTTTGCTCTTCAATTTGCAAAACATCATTAAATAACTGCACCAAAAGTTCATTAATCATTAATGTTGATTTATTCATTCATTTGCACTCTCCACTTGCCATCTAATTTTTCCATAAATGCACACATTCTAAAAGTTTTAAAATCAAATAGTTTGATAATCAAAATATACTATACTAAAAATTCATTGTCAAATACTTTTCAATTTCTTCCATTTTACTGTCCTTTTATTTTCAATTCCTCTATGATATAATTAAATATACAACATATTAACTTAGTACCTAAAAATAGGAGGTGTACATATCATGACTAGAAAACTTTTTTTAGCTACAGTTCTAACATTAAGCATTGCTATGGTTTCTTGTACTCCAAAATCTAATAATACAACTGATACTACTAGTAATAGCAATGCAACAACTGTAGAACAAAAGGAAGACAGCAACAGCTCTTCTGAAGTAAAAGATAAAACAAACAACGAAGATGCAAAGGTAAATAAGATAAAGCTTTCTATATACAATATAGATGAAAATTCTTTGGAACCTAATGAATCAAGTACTATTGAAGTGAACGCTAATTTAAGTCTAGAAGATAAATTAAAAGAATTATCAAAAGTAGTATCTGAAAAAAAGTTTGACAAATTGCCTATAGAAGTTAAATCAATAGATACTATTAATGGTAAAAAAGTTGCTATAATTAATTTAACTGATGGTAATAATAGCAAATGGGTACCAAAATTCCAAGGCTCAACTGGTGGTGCAGTTACATCTAATACTTTGATTGAGAATTTTCTTCAATCTGATAACAAATCTAAGGGTGAGTGGATTGATGGAGTAAAATTCCTATATAATAATCAACCAATAGAATATGAGCATGTTCCAGATTTATCTAATATTAAATATAAAAATTAAGTTAAATTTTGTTAAATTAACTTAATTTTTGTTAAATTAATTTAACTCAACAAAAAAAAAGCCAAGCCTTTAATCAAAGGTTTGGCTTTTTGCTCTTATGTGATGTTTCTATCTTTTTGTATAATTCTCTATAAAATAGATATATTCTCGAAGTTCTCTTATTGGATCTAATTCACTATCCTTCTTCATATAATCTAAAAAAAACTCATCCAACTCTATACTTTTTATAACATCGTCTAGTGCTCTCTTATATTGTTGTATATTTACATAAAAACATCCTCTATTATAATATAAAAAACCTTCATCATCATTTTCATTTATTCCTTCACTTATTATTTCTATAGCCTTTTCAATATTTTTCTCTTCTTTATATATAATAGATAAATTTAAATAACTGTAAGGGTAATTTAGATTTTTCTCTATTGATTTCTCATAATATTTCTTACTTTCATCCGCTTTATTCAACTTATTTAAAATTACAGCTTTATTAAAAAGGACTTTGTAATTTGTATCATCTATTTCAAGTGCCCTGTTTATATAATTTAAAGCCTCATTATCTTTATTCATTTCTTCAAAAATGCATGCTAAATTAGCATAAGTCCACAAATCATTAGGATTAATTTCAATAGCTTTTTTATAATTCTCTATAGCTTTATCTTTATCTCCATATTCGTCATAAATATTTGCTAAAAAGAAATACGCTTTATCATAGTTTGGATTTTTTTCTATTGCTTTTTCATAGTATTCCTTAGCTTTTTCCAGCTCCCCATTATCATCATATATTATTGCTAATCCATAATATGCTCTTGCCTCATCTTCATCTAATTTAATTATTTCCATATACTTCTTTTCAGCCTCATCTGAAAATCCAATCTTATCATAAATTAATGCCATATCCATTAACAACTCTATATCTTCTTTTCCCATATTCATGGAATATGCTTTTTGATAAAATGAAAGAGCTTTTAATAAATTATTTTCTGTTCTTAAGTTTCTTGCCATATTTAAATAGTTATTATATAAATAAATTTTATTTTCCATTTAGTTTTCATCCATTCATTTTGTCATCTAATTAAGCTTATTTTTTCTCTTTATATTTTTATCTATAATAAGGACTCATCTGTAATTCCTCCAAAATTCACTCTTATTGTTCTTTTATAGTAGTTATTATATCATTATCCCCAGTACTTATATAGGTATCTATTTTCAAAATTATGCGTATAAACTAATTTAGAGTAGCTAATTATCACACCTCAATTATCGATCCATTGATAATTGCAACAAGATTGCTATCTACTGGATTTTGTGAAATATTATCTTTATATGCTAAAGCAATCATATTATCATTTTTTATAAATTTATTGTTTAAAATATCATATTATATAAACATTCTTTCAAAACTATTTTTCCATTTATAGTGAACCTATTCCAACTAGCACTATAATTTATACTTTAAAATATATCCTAACTAGAAATAATGAGCATGTTTTGTGTAGTGTTTCATTAGGAATTTTGATAGCTGTGCTTCTTAGACTATAAGTTGTTCCAAAATGCTAGTTCAAAGCTCGTCTTTGAGGCTAGCATTTTGGATGCAACTTGTGATCTTAGAAGCACCCATCAAAATTCCTTAGAAACCGTAACAAAAGCATGCTCATTATTTCGGTAGGTTATATTGATAAGTATAAATTTGACCTTATTTATGTGTTCCTATATCAGTTCTATAATATGCCCCTTCAAAGGTAACATATTTAATATTTTCATAGGCATCAGTTCTAGCTTCTTCTAAAGTTTTTCCAAGACCAATTACTGATAGCACTCTACCACCATTTGTCTTTAAAACTCCATCGTCTGCTTTTGCTCCAGCTAAAAATACTTTGTCTTTTACTTTTTCATCTATAGTGATTTCGTATCCTTTAACAAAGTCACCCGGATATCCTTTTGATGCTAAAACAACGTTGATGCAAACACCATTATTCCATTTAATTGTTGTCTTATCCAATTCTTCTCTTAAAGCAGCTTCAATAACTTCTACTAAATCGCTTTCCATTAAGTAAAGAACCGACTGTGTTTCTGGATCTCCCATTCTAACATTATATTCTAATAGATAAGTCCCTTTTTTAGTTATCATAATACCAAAGAAAATAATTCCTTTATAATCAAAACCTTCTTCTCTAATACCAGTTAAAGTCTTAGCCATTATATTCTCTTCAAAGTCCTTTATTACATCTTCTGTAACATAAGGATTTGGAGCTAATACACCCATGCCTCCTGTATTAGGACCTTTACCACCATCAAATATTTGCTTATGGTCTTTTCCTGATATAAAAGGAATGATTGTTTTTCCATCAGTTATAGATAAAATTGAAGCTTCAACACCTTCTAAGAATTCTTCAATTACTATTTTCTGACCTGCTCCATTAAAGATGTCATCTACCATATAAGATTTTACTGCTGCTATTGCTTCTTCTTTGTTTTCACATATAGCAACGCCTTTTCCTGCTGCAAGTCCATCTGCTTTAACAACTGTTGGATATGGGCATGTTTCTAGATACTTTAGTGCCTTATCTACATTAGTAAATGTTTCATATTCAGCAGTTTTAACTCCATACTTTTTCATAAATTCTTTTGAAAAACTCTTACTGCCTTCAAGCATGGCTCCATTTTCAGCTGGCCCAAATATCTTTAATCCCTCTTTTTTAAACTTATTAACAATACCTTTTGTTAAAGGATCTTCTGGTCCAACTATTGTAAGATCAATTATTTCCTTTTGTGCAAATTCAACTAATTCATCAAAATCTGTAATGTTTATATTTTCACATTTATTTTCAATTGCAGTTCCACCATTACCTGGAGCAACAAATATTTTTTCTACTTTTTCACTCTTTGCAAGCTTCCAAGCAAGAGCATGTTCTCTACCGCCAGAACCAATTAAAAGAAGTTTCATAAAATCCCTCCAAATTTATTCAGTTTACAGTTAGCAATTAACAGTTAACAGTTGAGGATAAGATTCCTACGGAATCTTTTTAAATTTATTTTTTTATTTCTAAACGCATTGGCGTTTATTCCTTAACTGTTAACTGTTAACTGTGCGCTGTTAACTGTTTTAATTAGTGTTTAAAGTGTCTATATCCTGTAAATACCATTGCTATTCCATGTTCATTACAAGCATCTATTGATTGTTGATCATTCATCGATCCACCTGGTTGGATTATAGCTTTAATTCCGTATTTAGCTGCTTCATCTACTACATCTCTAAATGGGAAGAACGCATCTGATGCAAGGATTGTAGCTCCTTTTCCTCTCTTTAGAGCATCTTCTGTCGGCCAGATTCTATTTACTTGACCTCCGCCGATTCCAAGCGCTATTCCATTATGAGCAACAACTATAGCATTTGATTTAACATACTTAACTACTTTCATTCCAAATAATAAATCTTTCATTTCTTCATCAGTTGGTTTCTTTTCAGTTACAACTTTGATTTCTTCAATTAATTTATTGTCTTCTTCTTGAACAAGTATCGCTCCATCAACTGTAACCATGTATTTATCAGCTTTTGGTGTATTATTAAATTTAAGCACTCTTAAGTTTTTCTTAGTTTTTAATACTTCTAATGCATCTTCATCATATTCTGGTGCTGCAATAACTTCTAAGAAAATCTTAACCATTTCTTCAGCAGTTTTCTTATCTACTTTTCTGTTAAATGCAACAATTCCTCCGAATATTGAAGTTGGATCTACTTCATAGGCTTTCATATATGCTTCATGGCTATCCGCACCAATTGCAACTCCACATGGTGTATTATGTTTCAAAGCACAGCACGCTGGCTCTTCAAATTCATTAGCACATTTCCAAGCAATATCACAATCTTTGAAGTTATTATAAGATAATTCCTTACCATTTAATGTTTCAAAGGTATTCATTGCACCATCAAGCATTGTTGCTGAATAAACAGCTGCACTTTGATGTGAATTTTCACCGTATCTTAAACCTTGCATTTTCTTATATGAAACTGAAAGATATTCTGGATATTCTTCTTCATCATCAGCTAACAAGAAATTTGAAATTGCCCCATCATAAGCACTCATAAGATTGAATACTTTACCAGCTAATTTCTTCTTGGTTTTTAAAGATGTTTCACCGTTTGCTTCAATTTCTTCCATAACAACTTTATAATCATTTTTATCAGAAATTACTACAACGTCTTGGAAGTTCTTAGCTGCAGCCCTAAGCATTGTAGGACCGCCAATGTCTATAAATTCAACCTTTTCTTCAAACTCTAAATCTTCCTTAACTTTTTCAAAGAATGGATAAAGATTTACTACAACGTAATCTATTGTATGAATATCTCTTCCTTTTAATGTATTCATATGTTCTTCATTATCTCTTATAGCAAGAATTCCTGCATGAACTAATGGGTGAAGAGTTTTTACTCTACCATCTAACATTTCTGGAAAATTAGTAACTTCATTAATTTCAATTACATCTAAACCATTTTCTTTTAAGTATTTATAAGTTCCTCCTGTTGATACAATTTCAACATCTTTAGATACTAAAAATTTAGCAAAATCTAAAACTCCATCTTTATCAAATACACTTATTAAAGCTCTCTTTTTCACGAAAAGGCCTCCTCTATTCTTCTATCTTAACTCTACCATCAATTACTTTTATTTTATTTTCACTAAGTAATTTAATTGCTTTAGGTAGTATTACATGCTCTTTTTCTAAAATTCTTTTTTGAAGTGTTTCTGCATCATCTTCAAAATAAACTGGAACAACATCTTGAAGAAGTATTGCTCCACCATCTACTTCAGAGTTTACAAAATGAACTGTACACCCTGAAAATTTAACTCCGCTTTTTATGACGGCCTCATGAACCTTTAAGCCATACATTCCTGGTCCACAGAAAGAAGGGATTAAAGATGGGTGAATATTTATAATTCTATTATCAAACTCTCTTAATATTTCTCCATCTAAAATAGCTAAAAATCCTGCAAGTACTATTAAATCAACCTTCCCCTTTGTTAATTCTAGTATCTTGTCTGAAGACCGCTCTACAAAAGTTTCTATGTTATGTTTTTCCGCTCTTTCTAAAGCATAAATATTATCTTTACTTCCTATAACCATTTCAATTTTAACATTTAATTCTTTATTCTCTACTGCATCTATAATAGATTGAAGGTCTGTTCCTCCCCCTGAAACTAAGACCGCTATTTTAAACAAATACCTTCACCTCCAGATGTTACATATCCTATTTCATAAGCTTTTTCTCCCATTTCTTCTAAAGCTTTTATAACAGGTGCTACATCTTTTTCATTAACAGCAAGAACAAAACCAATTCCCATGTTAAAAGTATTGTACATATGGTCTTTATTTACACCTTTTTCAATTATTCTTTCAAATATAGCTGGAAGCGGATATGAGTCTTTATTAATTACAGCTGTAAAGTTTCCGCCATTAAACATTCTTGGAACATTTTCAATAAATCCACCGCCTGTAACATGAGACATACCTTTAATTTCATAGCTTTCTAATAACTTAAGGACAGGCTTTACATAAATCTTGGTAGGAGTAATTAATGTCTTCCAAACTTCTTCCCCATTAAATTCTTCATTTAAATCAGGGAAAATTTTTCTAATTAATGAATATCCATTAGAATGCACTCCAGATGATGCAATTCCTATTAATTTATCGCCTTCTTTAATTTTACTTCCATTTATAATCTTATCTTTATCAGCGATACCTACAGCAAAACCAGCCATATCATATTCACCTTCTGCATAAAAACCTGGCATTTCAGCTGTTTCTCCGCCAATTAAAGCACAGTCTGAATCTACGCATCCATCTGATATACCTTTAACTAAATCCGCTGCAACTTCAGCTTCAAGCTTTCCACAAGCTATATAATCTAAGAAAAATAATGGCTTTGCACCATGGCATAATATATCATTTACGCACATAGCTACACAGTCAATTCCAACTGTATCATACTTTTTATTCTTAAAAGCAATTTCAAGCTTAGTTCCTACTCCATCTGTTCCTGAAACTAAAACTGGTTTTTCGTATCCAGATGGTAATTCAACCATTCCTGCAAAGCTTCCCAAACCGTTTAATACATACTGACTCATAGTTCTAGCTGCATATTCCTTTATAAGTTTAACTGACTTATATCCTTCTTCTATATTAACTCCTGCTTCTTTATAAGTAATCATTTATTAATCCTACCTTTCAAGATTTTCTACTGGTGCTGCAACTGGATAAACTCCATTAAAGCATCCCATACAAAATTCTTCTCTATCACCACAACTCTTATAAACGCCTTCTTCACTTAGATATCCTAAATAATCTGCTCCAATCATATCTCTAATCTCTTCTACAGTATGATTAGCAGCAACTAGTTCACTTCTATAAGGCGTATCTATTCCAAAATAACATGGATACTTAACACTTGGTGATGCTAATAAGAAGCTAACTTCTTTTACTCCTGCACGTCTAAGCGATTCAACTAAATGCTTTGATGTAGTACCTCTTACTACTGAGTCATCAATAAGTATAACTCTTTTTCCTTCTAAGTTTGATTTTAACGGATTTAACTTTACTGCAACCGCTCTTTCCCTTATTTCTTGGGATGGTGATATGAAAGTTCTTCCAACATATCTATTTTTAATAAATCCGGTATCATAAGGTATCCCTGAAGCCTTTGCATATCCTATAGCTGCCGGTATCCCTGAATCTGGTACTGCGATAACAACATCTGCATCTAGTGGGTGTTCTTTAAATAATTGTTCACCTGCTTTTACCCTTGTTGTATGAACTTCAAGTCCGTCTATTTTTGAATCTGGTCTAGCAAAATATATATATTCAAAAGCACATGTTTGACATTTAGTATTCTCTGAATATTTATATGACTGCACACCTTCTGAATCTATTATTACTATTTCTCCAGGTTCTATATCTCTTACATATTCAGCACCTATTGCATCTAAAGCGCAACTTTCTGAAGTTAGTATATAACCTTCTTCAATTTTCCCCAATGAAAGTGGTCTAATTCCGTGTGGATCTCTTGCCCCAATTAATCTGTCCTTTGACATAATAGTTAATACAAACGAACCTCTAACAGCTGACATTGCATCAACTACTGCTCTTGCAAGACCTTTTTTTGCACTTCTTGCTATAAGACATGCAATTACTTCTGAATCTGTTGTAGTATGAAAAATTTGACCGCCATCCTCAAGCAATTCCTTTATAACATCAGCATTTACTAAAGTTCCATTATGAGCCATAGCTATTGGTCCCATTTTCGATGTAGCTAGTATTGGCTGAGCGTTTTCAATACCTTTTCCCCCAGCAGTCGAATATCTTACGTGCCCTATAGCTATATGACCTTTTAACTTATTTAAGTCTTCCGGTTTGAATGCTTCAGTAATTAAGCCTAATCCTTTATGTATATCAATTTTTTCCCCATCTGCTACTGCAATTCCAGCGCTTTCCTGACCTCTATGCTGTAGTGCATAAAGTCCATAATAAGTCATTGATGCAACATCTATAGAACTATTTGCAAAAACACCAAAAACTCCGCATTCGTCTTTGAATTTATCATTGCTTGGATCCATTATTAATTCAAAATTTGAATTACTCATGTTCACAATCCTTTCATTAATTAATTTTATTAAAATTCAAACTACAACGAAACTTAATGCACAATTAAGGATGAAATCCTCTTGGACTTCTAGATCATATAATTCTCTAAACTTTCCTCCCTCATTGTGCACTTTGTTTTTAATATAAAATTTGTTGTAAGTCTGACCTAAGCAAATATTACTTAGAAATTCTCTTTAATATTTCAACATAAGCATCTTTAACATTGCCTAAATCTCTTCTAAATCTATCTTTATCTAATTTTTCTCCAGTTGTTGCATCCCAGAATCTGCAAGTATCTGGTGAAATTTCATCAGCTAAAACTACTGTTCCGTCAGATAATCTACCAAACTCAATTTTGAAGTCTATTAGGTTAATATTTTGCTCCTTAAATACTGCTTTTAATACATCATTTATTTTAGCAGTCATATCATAGATTACTTTTAATTCTTCAAAAGTAGTTGCACCAATTCCAACTGCATGGTAATCATTTATTAAAGGATCTCCTAGTGAGTCATCTTTGTATGATAATTCAAATACAGTAGTTTTTAATTGATATCCTTCTTCAAGACCTAATCTCTTAGCCATACTTCCAGCTGCAACGTTTCTTACGATTACTTCAAGAGGTACTATTTCAACCTTCTTACATAATTGTTCTCTATCATTTAGTTTTTCTATAAAATGAGTTTTAACTCCTGCTTTTTCTAAAAGTTCAAATATAACTGAAGTTATAGCATTATTCATAATACCTTTATCTTCAATTTGACCTTTCTTTTCTCCATTAAATGCTGTTGCATCATCTTTGTAATATACAATTACTTCATCAGCCTTATCTGTTGCATAAATCTTTTTTGCTTTTCCTTCATACATCATTTCTAATTTTTCCATTATAGTTCTACCCCTTCCGCATTTTCCTCAATGAATTTTTTCTTCATATTTAATCTAAATTCTTTTAATTTATTTTTTAATTCATCATTATTAACTGATAACATTTGAACTGCTAACATACCTGCATTATAGCTATTATTAATTCCAACTGTTGCAACTGGAATTGATTTTGGCATTTGCACTATAGAATAAAGAGCATCTACACCTTCAAGTGCAGCTTTAACTGGTACTCCTATTACAGGAAGTATTGTCTTTGATGCTATAACTCCTGGCAGATGTGCCGCAAGTCCAGCTCCCGCAATTATAACTTGACAACCTTGTAACTCAATTTCTGTTAGTGTTTCTTCTAATTTTTCTGGTACTCTGTGAGCCGAAAGAATAAATGCTTTATATTCTATTCCAAATTCCTTTAAGGCATTTGCAGCTCCTCTCATTACTTCAGTGTCTGATTTACTTCCAAAAAATATTGCTACTTGCATTTTTGAACCTCCTGTTTATTTGAAATAATTAACTCCTGCTTTGAATATCTTTTGATCAAAGTTTCCTGGAATGTTTCTATATAAATCTGTTCCTATTCTTTCACTATGTGCCATCTTACCTAGAACTCTTCCATCTGGACTTGTAATACCTTCAATTCCGTACATTGATCCATTTGGATTAAATGGCATATTTAAAGACACATTTCCTTCAAAATCAACATATTGAGTTGCAACTTGACCATTTGCAATTAAATCTTTAATCAAGCTTTCAGGTGCTACAAATCTTCCTTCGCCATGTGAAATTGCAACCGAATGTATGTCTCCTAAATTAACTTCACTAAACCAAGGTGATTTATTTGAAACTACTTTTGTACTTATAATTGAAGACATATGTCTGTTTATATTATTGTAAGTTAATGTTGCCATATCTTCTTTTATATCTACTATTTCACCATATGGTACTAAGCCTAATTTAATTAATGCTTGGAAGCCGTTACAAATACCAAGAGCTAGACCATCTCTATTCTTAAGTAATTCCATTACCGAATTGCTTATCTTTTCATTTCTAAGAGCATTGGCAATAAATTTACCTGAACCATCTGGTTCATCCCCTGCTGAGAAACCTCCTGGAATCATAAGAATTTGAGCAGTACTTATTTCTTTTGCGAGTCTTTCAATTGATTCATTAAGAGCTTCTTTAGTAATATTTCTAAATACTACTTGAGTAACTTCTGCTCCTTCTTTCTCAAAAGCTCTAGCGCAGTCATATTCACAGTTGTTTCCTGGGAATACTGGAATTACAACTTTTGGCTTAGCTACTTTAATCTTAGGAGAAAGTTTTGATTTATTATCATATAAAACTGTTTCTACTTTTCCATCTACATCATCAGTCTTAATTTTAAATACTGAGTTTAATTTTTCTTCATAAGTTTTTTCTAAAGCCTCAACATCTAGATTTAAATCATATTCTTTAGAAACTATAGCTGGTGCATTCATTGTCTTACCAACTTCTTTATATAAACAATCTTTAAATTCAGCTTCCACATCAATTCCATTTTTAACTTCTAATATTATAGTTCCGTAATTAAATGCAAATAATTCATCCTTTGTTAAGTTTTCAATTTCTGCACCAATTCTATTTCCGAGTGTCATCTTAGTAATAGCTTCTGAAACTCCACCATATTTAATAGCAGATGCTGAAATTACTTTTCCAGCTTGAATTAAATTGTATAATACTTCTAAGTTTTTCTTAAGCTTTTCGATATTTATAGTTCCATCCTCTAGTTTTTCGGTTTGAAGTAAAACTAAGCTAGATCCTGCTTCTTTAAATTCTGGCGATATTATATGTTTAGCTTTTTCTACACCTACCGCAAATGATACTAGCGTTGGAGGTACATCTAAATCTCCAAAGCTTCCTGACATTGAATCCTTACCACCAATTGCTGCTGTTTCAAATGCCATTTGAGCTTCATAAGCACCAAGCAATGCTGCAAATGGTTTACCCCATCTTGAAGCTTCTGCTCCTAATCTTTCAAAATATTCTTGGAAAGTTAATCTAGCTTTTCTATAATCTCCACCCATAGCTGCAAGCTTTGTTATACTTTCTATTACTGCGTAATATGCCATGTGATATGGACTCCAAGTACCAAGTTCTGGATTAAATCCAAACGTCATTAATGTAGCATCTGCACTTTCTCCATCAAGAACTGGAATTTTAGCTGCCATTCCTTCTGTTGGAGTCTTCGCATACTTACCGCCAAATGGCATAAGTACTGTTCCATGCCCTATTGTTGCATCAAATCTTTCACTTAAACCTTGTTGAGACGAAACATTTAATTTCTTTAAGTTATTTATCCATTCTTCTTTAACATTAATATCTTCAACTGTATATGGGTAGCTACCTGGCGCTTTAACTGTAACCTTTGTTTTTTGAGTAGCACCATTTGTATCTAAGAATGTTCTCTTTAAATCAACTATGTTCTTGCCTCTCCAGAATAATCTTAGTCTATCTGTATCAGTAACATGTGCCACTAAAGTCGCTTCTAAATTTTCTTCGTTTGAAAGTCTTATAAATTCATCTGCATCTTCTTTTGTTACAACTACTGCCATTCTTTCTTGTGATTCTGAAACTGCAAGTTCTGTTCCATCTAAACCTTCATATTTCTTTGGAACCTTATCTAAATCTACATCTAATCCTCTGCAAAGTTCTCCTATTGCAACTGAAACTCCACCTGCACCGAAGTCATTACATCTTTTAATCATCTTCGCTACTTTTGAATTTCTAAATAATCTTTGAAGTTTTCTTTCAGTAGGTGCATTACCTTTTTGAACTTCTGCCCCGCATTCATTTATTGAATCTACAGTATGTTCTTTAGATGAACCTGTAGCTCCACCAACACCATCTCTTCCTGTTCTACCACCAAGTAAAATTATTACATCTCCTACCTTTGGTTCTTCTCTTACTACATTTTCCTTAGGTGCTGCTGCAATAACTGCTCCAACTTCCATTCTCTTAGCTGCATAATTTGGATGATATACTTCCTCAACTTGACCTGTTGCAAGACCAATTTGATTTCCATATGAACTATATCCATGAGCTGCCCCAAGTGTTATTTTTCTTTGAGGAAGTTTTCCTTCTAATGTATCTTCAACTGGTACTGTTGGATCTGCTGCCCCTGTAACTCTCATTGCTTGATATACATAAGTTCTTCCTGAAAGAGGATCTCTTATAGCTCCACCAAGACATGTTGCTGCTCCACCAAAAGGCTCTATTTCTGTTGGATGATTATGGGTTTCATTTTTAAACATTACTAAATAATCTTCCATGCCTTTATCAGTTTCAATTCTTACATTAATTGAACATGCATTTATTTCTTCAGAAATATCTAAATCATCAAGTTTACCTTTTTTTCTAAGTTCCTTCATAGCAATTACTGCCATATCCATTAAAGTTTTGCTTTTTTCTTTATCTCCATAAACAAAATCTCTTGATTTTAAATAGCTTTCGTAACTTGCTTTTATTGGAGCTGTATATGTATTGTCTTCAATGTGTACATCTTCTAATATTGTTGAGAATGTTGTATGTCTGCAGTGATCTGACCAATATGTATCTATAACTTTTATTTCTGTTATACTTGGATCTCTTTTTTCTTCCTTGAAATAATCCTGAATCATAAGAAGATCATCAATGCTCATGGCTAACCCTTGTTCACTATGGAATTCTTCTAATTGTTCTAAATTTTTATTGATAAATCCATCTAAGATTTGAACATCATTAGGTATGCTTGAAGGTGTTGATAATTCTTTACTATTTATGTCTACTTCTCTTGAATCAACTGGATTGATATAATATTTTTTAATTTTTTCAATATCATTTTGTGAAATGTTTCCTTTTAATACTACTATTCTAGCACATTTAATTTCTACCTTATCTTCTGCTGTTAAAAGTGCTAAACATTCAGAAGCTGAATCTGCTCTTTGGTCATATTGACCTGGTAAGTATTCCACACCAAAAGCTACTTCATCTTTACTTATTGGCAATTCTGACTCATGTACTATATCTACTGTTGCTTCAGAAAAAATTGTGTGCAATGCTTTGTTGTAATATTCTTCTGATATATCTGAAATAATATATTTATTAACAAGTCGCACATTTTCCAACGCAAATATCCCTAAGTTTTCTTTAAAATCATTTAATAAACTTTGGGCTTCTACATTAAATCCTTTTTTCTTTTCAACGAATACGCTTCTAATATCTAACATCTTAATTCCTCCAAAATACTAATCACTACTTCTTTGTAATGGCGAATGTTTTTTTACTACACTCTACTAACTTTCGTATCGATATTTTAAGGTTATCATTTAAGGCGTACGATGTCAACTTATATTCTGTTAATTTTTCATTTAAATTGTGTTTTAGCGAACCATATTTCTAAATCACATTTGAATAATTCGTCTTTTATTTTTAATACAAATAACTTTATTTATTTTTGCGCAAAAAGAAAGAGTCATAAGAATAATCTTATGACTCAATAGTATACTATCTGTCGAAGCTTCTATTGTTTCTTTGTTGCTTTCTAGCTTTTCTACATTCTGGACATCTAACTGGATCGTTATCAAATCCTTTTTCTTTGTAGAATTCTTGTTCTCCAACTGTGAAAACAAATTCCTTTCCACAATCTTTACATACTAAAGTTCTATCTTCCATTATAAAAATCCTCCCTTTTTCCAAAGATTATAACCTGATACCTAGACCCAATCTCTGAAACAGAGGCGAATGTACAGTATTGATTAAATCTTGAATTATCTTACCCTCTTAGAATACCACACTTTATCGTATAATTCAACACAAATTATTGTAATAAAATTGTTAAATTTAAACCTTATCAACTAATAAAAATAAAATTTTCACAAGTCATATTATTAAATTTAATAATTTAATACCCTTTAATATAACAATTTATTACTTTGCAGAAAATTACTCATTTTCAAATATTAAACCATCCTGAAGCTTTCCTTTATCTATTGACACTATTCTATCCGCTACATTTTTAGCAAAATCCATATCATGAGTTATTATCATCATACTCATTCCCTTAGTACTTAAACTCTTTATTAGATTTGCAACCTCTCCAGTGAGTCCTGGATCTAGTGCTGAAGTTGGTTCATCAAAACACATTATCTTAGGTTCTAAAACCAGTGCTCTTCCAATGGCTACTCTTTGCTTTTGTCCACCAGATAATTCAAATGGATAATTATCTTTCTTTTCTAACAAGTTAAGAAATCCAAGAGTTTCTTCAGCTTTTTTAACTGCTTCATCCTTAGACCATCCCAATACTTTTTGTGGCGCTTCGATTAAATTTTCCAAAACGCTCATATGAGGAAATAGATTAAAGCTTTGAAATACTAATCCTATATCCTTCCTTATCTCCTTAAGTTGCTTTTTATCAACATACTTACCATTCTTACAGAGGTTCTTTCCGTTTATTTCAATATCACCCTCATCACAATGTTCCAAAGCATTTACACATCTAAGTAATGTAGTTTTCCCTCCACCAGAATGACCTACAACAACTAATATTTCCCCTTTTTTTAATTCAAGATTTATCCCTTTTAGAACTTCTGTATTTCCAAATTTCTTTTTTACATTACTAATTTTAAGCATATATTTTCCTCCACATTACTTATAATAGTCGTATTTATTTTCAACTTTCTTTAAAATTTGACTTAAAATCGCTATTACTATTAAATACACTGCCCCTACAATTAAAAGTGGAACTAAGGAAACATCTCTATTAGTAGCCATTTTCCCTATCTTTAATAATTCATCTATACCTACTACATAAACTAAAGAAGTATCCTTAACTAAAGTTGTTATTTCATTTGCAACTGGAGGAATAACTCTTTTAAAGGCTTGTGGAAGTATAATCCTAAAAAATATATCTTTAGAGCTTAATCCTAAAACTTGAGCGCCTTCAACTTGTCCATTATCTATTGACATTATCCCTGCTCTAAAAATTTCTCCAAAATAAGCTCCGTAATTTAAAGTAAATGCCAAGATCGCCGCAGGAGATCTGTCAAAATCAATTCCAACTAAAGGTAATCCAAAAAAAATCACTATAATTTGCAATAATAGAGGAGTACCTCTCATTACAAGAATGTATGCTGCACTTATCTGCCTAATTATTAGAGATTTAGATATCCTCATCACAGCAACTACTATTCCTAGAGGAATAGATAAGATCAATGTAAATGCAAATATTTCTAACGTGACTTTAAGCCCCTCTAATACTTGAGGCAAAAGTTCCAAAACATAATTCAAAGTAATTTCCTCCTCTTATTGCTTCATTATTTTATGTTCTCATTAAAATAAAATTCTCTTATATTTATATAACTTTTACTGCTACTTAACAACTATATCTTGTCCAAACCATTTTTTTGATATTTCCCCAGCAGTGCCATCTGATTTTACTTCATCTAAAGCTTTATTAAAGGCATCTACAAACTTAGTATCTCCTTTTCTAATTCCAACTCCATATTGTTCATTTCCAAAATTATCACTTAAAATTTTATACTTCTCTTCTCCTCTAGCCTTCATATAATATCTAGCTAATATTTCATCAACAACAATTGCATCTAGTCTTTTTGCTTCTAAATCCATTAATGCAGCATTATTATCTTCAAAAGTAACTAATTTTCCACCATCGAACCCTTTTTCTGTATTCCCATCTGCCTGAACTGCATCTACTGCAGTTGAACCAGTTTGTGCTCCAACTTTCTTCCCTGCTAAATCAGCTTTAGTTTTAATATTAGAATCTGCTAATGTAACTATAACTTGAGTATTATTTAAATATGGTTTTGAAAACTCAACTTTTTGTTTTCTTTCATCTGTAATTGAATATCCGTTCCAGATTAAATCTATATTACCATTGTTAAGTTCAGTCTCTTTCATATTCCAGTCAATTGCTTGAAACTTTACTTTTTTATTAAGTTTCTTTGCAACTGCATTTGCTAAGTCAACATCAAATCCAACAATTTCTCCACTTTCATTTTTAAATCCCATAGGAACAAATGTATCATCAAAGCCTATGACTAACTCGTCCTTATCTAATGTACTAGCTGAAGTTTTTGCTTCTGTTGATTTACTTTCAGTATTTCCTTTACACCCTACTAAGCTTGTACCTACAGTCGCAATTATAGCTACTACAGCTAATTTTTTTATTAATTTATTAATTTTCATAAATTATTTCCCCCTGTATTGCTTTTTTTCTTTTATCACTTTACCATACTAAAGCAAAACATTCAAGTACTTTTTTTCGTTTTATAGTTTTATATATAAAAAATTAAAATAATTATATTATATTACATAAAGTCTTTATATTAATAAGTTTACTACAAGAATTTTATTTGCATCTTTCCTAATAATTTAACAAAATAAGTTATAAAAACATCGTAATAAACACAAAAATGTTACCAATGAAATAAATATACAACTTTATTTCATTGGCACACATAAACAGATTTAGGCACATGAAAGAAAATAACAAGTCTAAAATGCCATGATTATTTTTCATCAGACAAGGAAGTAGATTGTGCCTTATCTTGTTGAAGCGGCTCTATCTAAAGCCCTTTGCAAATTATCCATATGTATTTGAAACTCATCTACTGTATCTGTTACCTGCTTTTCATCTATAGGATTTTTTGCCGTATCCACCCTATTCTTAGCATCCTCAACATTATCTTTAATTTCATTGAGCTTGTCATCAATATCATCAAACTTATTCTTTATATCTTCACTCTTTCCTTTAAAATCTGCGCTGTTTAAAGCATCAGTAAGCTCGTCCGCTTTATCATTTAATTCCCTCATAGTACGTACTGTATCACTATCAACATCATTACTTTTATCTGACAACTCTTTAGGCGTTGTCTTTAATTTATCCATTAAATCTTTTATCTTTTCTGAATCAAATGCCTCGTTTATCTTATCATCTGAAGGTTTTTCATCGGTATTTTTTTTAGTTTCAATTATATAATCATCTTTAAGACTACATCCTATTAAAGAAAAAGAGAGTATTATGCATAGTACTGAAACTGAAATCATTAGCTTTTTCTTTCTCATTATTTTCACCTCAAATATTTTTTATACTACTTAGTCTATATTAATATTTTTTTGTTATGATTTCAATTATTATAACAAAATTCATTACACCAATTTTGTTTTAACAAGGACTATAATTTAGATAGTAGTCTCTTTTTATATTTTATACTAGCAACTTCGCTTATATCACTTATAATCTTATAATTAGCTATCCCTCCATAAATACCAACTATAGGGATTCCCTGAATTACTTTTGAGAAAAGTATATTTTCTGATAAATTCTTTGAAGTTGTTATTATAATATTTCTAAGATCTATATTGCTTCTAATTCCTCTATCTATATTATATCCGATTCTATCTATCTCATTTGAGTATATAATTCTTTCAGCTGATTTATTTATACTTGCGCAGATTATATTTAGAACGAAAGCTTTCTCTTCATCACATTCATAATTATATCCATAATTTAAGCAGATTTCATATACAGTTCTTAATATTATACTTATAAACACTGGTATATCCGGCAGTCCTATTCCGAACGCTCCAAGCACTGCACCTTCTGCTGCTGTGATACCCTTATTAATAATTACACCTTTTCTTACTTTTTTATCAATTCTACTTAAATTTTTATTATTAATTTTCTTTGATAAAATATATTCATTTATATCCGCCTCACTTTTTAATCTTTCTAAATTATAGGTCCTTTCTATTATTGATGTACCTTTTTCAAATACATAATAGAATCCTTTTTCAAATGCTTTTTCAAATGTATTAATCATTTTTTCTGGAACCTTTTCTTCAATTTTTTCTTTTATTGGCGAAATTCTTTCTTTTATATATTTGTTTTCTTTCTTATTAAAAAATTTTTCTTCCCTCTTGATTAATTTTTTAATTTGAGAATTCAAAATCTTATCTTTCTTACTATCTACTACATTTATATTCAATTAATATTTTCCTCCATTCAAAAAGCTTATGATTTTTATTATTGTAGGTCATTCAATATATTATTTCCTTAAAATCAAGAATTTTAATCAGTGTTAAGTCTTATTTCTTTTGTAAAGCGCATCAAAGGCCTGTTTAAGTAAAATATTATCATAAACTAACTTAGTTTGTATCTTTTATTAATCTTCTTTGATTTCACTTTTATGTTAGTATATAATTATTAGGATATACTTGCCACTTAAAGTGTTAAATATCTAATAATGAAATTTATATATATTATAAAAAATAATAAAACCTCTATCAATGTATTATAAAGTAATTATAAGGAGTGATTGATTATATGGATTTTATAAAAGTTGCAGCTGCCTGCCCAAAAACTAGAGTTGCTGATGTTGAGTATAATGTAGAGAATATTTTAATGTGCATAGACGATGCAGTTAAATCAGAAAGTAAATTTATAGTTTTTCCTGAACTATGCATTACATCTTATACTTGCGGAGATTTGTTTTTACAAGAATACTTAATAAACAAATCATTAAGCGGTATTAGGAATATATTAGATTCAACTAAAAATTATGATATTTTAATCGCCGTTGGGGCTCCACTTCTGTGTAATAGTGCCTTATATAACTGTGCATTCTTACTATTTAAAGGGAGTGTTTTAGGAATCGTTCCAAAATCATATCTTCCAAACTATAGTGAATTTTACGAAAAACGCTGGTTTACTGAAGGAATTTCTGTTGAAAATGAAAAAGTAGACTTACCTTTTCAAAAAGAAGTTCCATTTGGAACAAACCTGATTTTTTCAAGTAGCATTGCAAACTTTGCAATCGAAATTTGTGAAGACTTATGGGTAACTATCCCTCCTAGTTCTTATCTTTCTCTTATGGGAGCTCATATAATTGGGAATCTTTCTGCATCAAATGAGTTAGTAAGTAAGATGGATTATAGAAAAAGTCTTATTTCAAATCAAAGTGCCAGAACAATTTCCAGCTATATTTATGCTTCTTCTGGCGTTCATGAATCCACTACTGATGTATTATTTAGTGGTCATCTTTTAATAAGTGAAAATGGTTCACTATCAAAAGAAAATAATAGATTTCAAAGAGAGAATGAAGTAATCTATTCTATAGTCGACGTATTCAAATTGAAGGCTGAAAGAATGAAAAATCTTAGTTTTAAAGATTCTTCAAGGTTTATTAACAAAAAGCCTAACATGATTAAATTTGAATTTGAGAATGCTTCAATTAATAACTTTGATAGATATGTAGATAAGCATCCTTTTGTACCTTCTTATGAAAAAGAAAGAGAAATGCGCTGCAAAGAAATATTTAATATTCAAGCTGCAAGCTTAGCAAAAAGATTAGAACACACTAAATCAAAGAAAGCAGTTGTTGGAATATCTGGAGGATTAGATTCAACTCTAGCACTGCTTGTAATAGTAAAAACCTTTGATTTACTTAATCTAGATAAAAGAAATATAGTTACTATCACTATGCCTGGTTTTGGCACAACTGATAGAACCTATAATAATGCTATCAGCTTATGCAAGGAATTAGGTACAGATCTTAGGGAAATAAATATTGTTAAAGCTTCTCTGCAGCATTTTGAAGATATTGGCCATAACAGCAACATTCACGATGTTACTTATGAAAATGTTCAAGCAAGAGAAAGAACTCAAATATTAATGGATATTGCTAACAAAGAACATGGACTTCTAATTGGTACTGGGGATTTATCAGAATTGGCACTGGGCTGGTGCACTTATAACGGGGATCATATGTCAATGTATTCTGTAAATCCATCAATCCCTAAAACTCTTGTTAGGTACTTAGTAGAGTATGTTGCACAAAATGAATCTACTAAAATTGTATGTAATACACTTATGGATATACTAGACACCCCTGTTAGTCCAGAATTATTGCCTAAAGATAAGAATGGTGAGATATCACAAAAAACTGAGGATATTGTTGGTCCTTATGAACTTCACGATTTCTTCTTATATCATTTTATCAAACACGGCTCTACAAAGGACAGAATATTCTTCTTAGCTAAAGCTGCATTTAAAGATAATTATTCACAAGAAGAAATACAAAAATGGCTTGATAAGTTTATGTTTAGGTTCTTTACCCAACAATTTAAACGAAGTGCTCTTCCTGATGGCCCTAAAGTAGGAAGTATTTCTTTAAGTCCTAGAGGTGACTGGCGTATGCCATCAGACGCTGAACCTTGGAACTGAATTTGAATTAATAATTAAATGATGAATTATTCATTTTTTTACTGAATTGTGGAATTTTTTATTAAGTAGTGCTAAAATAGATGTTATTAAATAAACAATGGCAATAAGCCTTATAGATGTGGAGGAATATAAAATGGGGAAAAAAGCTGATATAGACTGGAGTAAATTAGGATTTGAATACATAAAAACGGATTTTCGATATATTTCAGTTTGGAAAGATGGAAAATGGGATGAGGGACGACTTACTGAGGATAATACTCTTACTATAAGCGAAGCTTCTACCGTTATTCATTATGGCCAAAGTTGTTTTGAAGGACTTAAGGCATATACAACTAAAGAAGGTAAAATTCAATTATTCAGACCTGACTTAAATGCAGAGCGTATGAATGACAGTTGTGACAAACTTCTTATGCCACATGTTCCAAAAGAAAAATTTATTGATGCTGTTATGCAAGTTGTAAAAGCAAACGAAAAATATGTTCCACCTTATGGCAGTGGTGCAACTTTATATATCAGGCCATATTTAATGGGTGTTGGACACAATATAGGTGTTAAGCCAGCTCCAGAATATATTTTTGGCGTTTTCTGTATACCTGTTGGTCCTTATTTTAAAGACGGGGTTTCACCATGTAATTACATAGTTCTGGACGAATTTGATAGAGCAGCTCCTCACGGTACTGGAGGCAATAAAGTTGGAGGAAACTATGCTGCGTCATTACAAGCTCATGCTGTAGCTGCAGAAAAAGGATTTGCTGATTGTATTTACTTAGATCCGGCAACTCACACTAAAATTGAAGAAATAGGTGCTGCAAATTTCTTTGGAATTACTAAGAATGATGAATTTGTCACTCCTAAATCTCCATCAATTTTACCTAGTATAACTAAGCGTTCCCTACTTTACATTGCAGAGCATTATTTAAATATGCCTGTTTATGAGAAGGAAGTTCTCATAGATGAGATAGATCAATTTAAGGAAGCTGGAGCTTGCGGAACAGCTGCAGTAATTACTCCTATTGGAGGAATCCAATACAAAGACAACTTACATGTATTCTTTAGCGAAACTGAAGTAGGCCCTATAACTCAAAAATTATATGATATACTTTTAGGAATTCAACTTGGTGATGTTGAAGCTCCTGAAGGCTGGATATATGAAGTGAAATAATTGTTAGACAATATATACAGTTATTTTTAATTGAAATAGAGTGAAGTTACTTAATACTACACTCTATTTTTTGTTGAATTTCTTTTCCTAGTATATTATACTTAAATAAAATAATTGTATTATTATTCCAATCCCTCTATTCTTCTAAGTTATGCTAATAATGTACGATAATAAAATTAATCATAGATTTAAAATTCAACTTATCTACTAAAGGGGGGCGTTTATATGTCTAGCGATAAATTAAATTCCAGCAGCAGTTATACTGTAAGCAGTGTGACTAGTGTCGATATTAATAATACTATATTAAAAAGGCCTTATACAAATACTCCGTTCTCTTCTGGTAAAAAGCAAAATAAATCAAATTTTTTTAGAAATACATTAAAATCAGTTGTTTCCCATGAAAATTCTGAGAACAATTCTAAAAACTTTTCTGATTTACTTAATGATGATTCTTCAAGATTACAAAGTGAAGTGAATTCAAGAGTTATTGCTGCAAGATTTCAGAATGATTCATCAGTAACTGATACCATTAATTCAGTTCAAGCTCCTGATGAGACTGTTCAACCTAAATCTATTGAAAATTCTGTACTTTGTAGAAAAATCGAACTACTCAATTCTTTAAAAAAATAATCTTGTAAACAAAGCATGAAGCAAAAAAGAACTATAAGCAGACTACTAAAAAAATCTACTTATAGTTCTTATAAAACCTATTAATTTATCACTATTATCTTTCTAACTGGTCACAACTTAATTAGTCAAAATTCAAACAATATATTTTAATCTCTATTGTATATAAAGCATTTCTTACAAAACCCTTTACACCGAGCATACATTTGTTATTTTTATAAAAAGACTCATTTCCAATCTGTAGATTTATCTATTAAGTATTAAATTACTGAAAAAACACCTATAAAGTAAGCACTTTTATATGCTTGCTTTATAGGTATTGGGGAGTTAATTATATATTTTAAACTTTAACTATAAAGTATATTCGTGTTCCTTTGTTTATTTTTGAGTCCAAATGCATTTCTGTACTATAATATTTCATTAATCTCTTTTTAATATTTAAAATACCAACTCCACCCTTTTGTTTTTTTATAGAGTCTTTATTTTTAAATATATTTGCAACATTTTCAATACCTACTCCATTATCCTCAACAGAAATTAATATTCCATCTTTTTCTTTTCTAATCACCACTTTTACAGTCCCCCCGCTTTTTCTTTTCATAAGGCCATGTCGTATTGAATTTTCCACTAGTGGCTGTATTATAAGTGGTAGAATTCTTTGCTTTAATAAACTGTCATCTATGTCATATTCTACTTTAAGTCTTTCTCCAAATCTGGCTTTTTCGATTTCTGTATAGGCTTTTGTAAGTTCCAGTTCATTTTCTAGACTAACAGTGGTTTCTCTATTATCTATATTAAAGCTTTTTTGTAAATACTCACTCAAATGCCCTAAAAGTTCTCCAGCACTTTCTCCATCAGTATAGCATAAAGACATTATGGTGCTTATTGCATTATATAAAAAATGTGGTTTAATTTGTGACTGCAAAAAAGCCATCTCATTATTTAGTGCTTCCTGCACTGATTTTTTCATCTGCATCAAATTAGAAACTCTTCCTCTAAGCTCTTTTGCTACAAAAGGTTTAGTTACAAAATCATTTGCACCTGAAAGAAATCCTGTTTCAATATCTTCTGCAGTATCTCTAACTGTTAATATAATCACTGGTAAGTCGTATAAAGAATATTCTTCTCTAATTTTACTACAAGTATCATATCCGTTCATTCCATTCATCATCACATCCACAAGTACAAGATCTATGTTATTTGTTTTTATCATTTCAAGAGCTTGCATACCATTTGAAGCAGTTAAAATTTCATAGTCCTCGTTATCCAAAATAGATTTAAGAACTCTTAAATTAGTAGGTTCATCATCAACCGCTAAAATTTTCATATGCTTATTTAGTTTATTTTGAGCTTTTGGAATATTATGTATCTCTTCAGATTGTTGTTCATATATTTTTTCCTCGTTAACCAGTTTCTCTTCTGATTTGGGAAGTAAGAAAGAAAAGCATGTACCTTTTTGTGGCTCTGACCATTCTAAGAATATCTTTCCACCCATTCGTTCTAATAATTGCTTAGATATGTATAGTCCAAGTCCATTTCCTCCATAATTAGAGAAAATTTCAGTTTCTGCCTGAGTAAATGCACGAAATAAATTCTTCTGTTTTTCTTTTGAAATTCCTATACCTGTATCTTTTATGCTAACTTTTATAAATTGCTCATTTTCCACTGCCGTTACTGTAATAGTTCCATTTTCAGTAAACTTAATTCCATTTCCTATTAGATTATACATAACTTGCAACAACCTATTTTCATCTGCTAATACTGGAGAAATCTTTTCTGGGATATTTATCAAAATCTCTATATTCCTACTTTCTATTAAATGTTTTAATACTGCAATCACCACCTCCGAGGCTGACATAATGTCTATAGCTTTAATATTAAATTCCATCTCATTTCTTTGTATCCTTTCAAAATCTATTATGTCTTTTATTAAAATTGAAAGTCTTCTTGATGCAGATAATATCACTTGAAGTTCTTCTTTTTGTTTTTTGTTTACATTTCCATATCTTCCTTCTGCCAGTGTTTCTGATATATTTATAATTCCATTAAGAGGCGTTTGTAGTTCATGTGATGTATTAATAAGAAATTCATCCTTCATCTTATCAACATCAATTAACTTTTCGGTCATTTCCCTAAGTGAACTATTAACATATACTAGCTCATTTTCAGCTTTTTTTCTTTTTCTCATATTAATTAGTAATGCAAGAATAAGCACCGACTCAAACACAAGTACAACAAATGCTGTAATAATATAACCTTTATATAATTCCCAAACACTCATATCTCTATATAAAATCACACTATCACTTGGTAATTTATCCTCATCTATTCCCCATCTCTTAAGCTGTCGCCAGTCAAAAGTATATGCTCTAGACGCTGCATGAATAATTTGATTATCTGATGACTTATTTCCGCTTAAAATATCTAAAACTGCATTTCCTGCAGTTTCACCTACTAATTCTTGATCACCTACATATCCACCAATTACCCCACTTCCTAAATATTGTGCTGAAACTCCATATACCGGTACCTTTGCTTCCTGACATATAGTTTTAATCACCTCTGTTGGAATAAAACTTTCCCCATTTATATCTGAATACCATTGGAAATATAAAATTGCAGAATTATCTTCAGCACTTTTTATCTTTTCAATCATATCTTCATATGATAATTTATCTAATACTACAATCTCTGCTTGATTAAAATATTTATTCTGTGCATCTAAAATAGATTGTGAGAGATTTCTCTTATCTACCGAACTTCCAACCACTATGTAAATCTTTTTTGTTAAAGGCCTTGTTTTAAGTATAAGCTGTATATTTTGATCAACTTCAGACATTTGAGAAATTATGGTATAATTTTGTGGCAACTGATTAACTGGAAGTTTTTCCTTATCCCAATCCATAATAATTGGCACCTTAGGAAAATCATTATCTCCATATTTTGAAAAAAAGTCACTTAAAGTTACAGCTGAAATTATAAAGTCTGGCTCATCATTACAATATTTTGCCTTTAAATACTTTGAAAAATCTTCAAGATATTTTTCATCATTACTATGTCTGCCAAGATCAGCATATTCATAAGAATAGCTAAAATTAAATTCAGACTTTTTTTCTAATGTGCTCTTTATTCCTTTAATATAACGCTGACTGCCTGGATAATCCTGAGTAAATGGATTAATAATAAGTATATGTTTTTCTATCTTACCATCTGCAAATGCGCTTGTATCTTGAAAACACAACATAAATATAAATATTATACTAAACAGCTTTATAATTTTATATTTTCTTGATTGTCTTAGTAAACAAGTGCTATTTACATACTCTTTAAATAAATTCAGTATCATAAGTATAAGCTTTCCTCTCATTGTTTACTCCCTTAAAATGTTTTGACTACAATTCATTGAGTAAAGATGTAAAAAGTTTATTAGTTTCCTTCTGTGGTTTAATTCCCATTTCCTTGAATAACTTCATTTTAAACTCCTCATGATACTGTATTAATAAAGCTCTATTTTTCTGTTTCCCATATACTCTTAAAATCATTTGATGGATTTCTTCATCAAATGGTAATTTTCTCTTCATTATCACTAATTTATCTGTAGCTTTTTTATAAACTCCTTTTTCGATATAGAATGATGCTATACTTTTAAGCATATTAATATATTTTCTTTTCAAATATTCTTTTTCATTTTCACACCATTCATAATCCTTTTTCAAAAATAAATCTTCTTTATAAAGAGAATAAATTTTTTCAAATTCATTGATATTACTTTTATTTATATTAGTATTTTCTAATTTACTATTTTCAAACTCTATAAGGTCACAATGGACTCCATACAACTCACATCTATAAATACCATTTCCAGCTGTTTTTGATAAAATCTCTATTGGAAGATTATTTTCCTTAATTGTTTTTCTAAGTCTAAAAAGTGTTGTGTGAAGATTAGTTTTTATTTTTTCAGGATCCCTTTCTGGCCATAGAATTTCTCCTAATTCCCATCTTCCAATATTAGAACCTCTATGTATTACAAAGTATGCAAGCATTTCTTCTACTTTTCTTGTCGGCCATTTAATAATACCAGTATTTCCGTGTACCTCAAAATCCCCAAAACAAAGTATCTTTTTTTCTATATTTATTTTCTCTTGAAGCTTTGGACTTTTGAACTTATTAAGTCGTGCAATACATTTTTCTATTATATTTTGATTAACCGGCTTTAAAATATAATTCAATGCATTTACTCGAAAAGCTTCAAGGGCATATTCATTATAACCAGTAACAAATACAACCATCAATTCATCATTCTGTTCCATAAGATTATTAGCAAGTTCTAATCCATTCATTTCTGGCATTTCTATATCTAAAAACACTACATCTGGTTTTAAATCAATTATATTTTTAAGTGCTTCACTAGGATCAGTAAATATTTCTATAACATTTACTTTTCCTGTTCTTTGCAAAAACATCTTTAGTAAATTAAGAGGATGAACTTCGTCATCCACAATTACGGCATTAAGCATGTACATTCCCCTTTCTTACATTATTTAAAAATCTAATAATATTTAAATTTCTGTTCTCCACAATGTGACATATGTATTGCTGTTCTCAATAACAATGATAATTTCTAAGTAATTTTTATAATCATATTCTAATTCTTATTTAAACTATATTATGTAAAATTATAGGCATAAAAAAAGGCCATAGAAACTAGTAAAATATATAAAATTACTTAATTTCAATTGGCCGGTTG
This sequence comes from Bacillota bacterium, assembly GCA_021781745.1. Lineage (GTDB taxonomy): Bacteria > Bacillota > Clostridia > Clostridiales > Clostridiaceae > Clostridium. Next base: position 65,799 of record JAJXWH010000009.1, read on the forward strand.
CACCACTTACTCCAAATCTCCAAGGCGCCCAAATAAAGAGAATTTTCATCGTATCCAATTTAATATATTATATTGAATTTATAAATTACCAAATATAGATATTAAGTTTAAGAATTATACCTATATTATAAAATATTCATCCATTTCTATAAATTATATACATGTTTATAGAATATCCATTAATGGCATTTTTCTTAGTATTTTACCATACAATTTCTAAAAATTCATCATAAATAACAAAAAACGTCATATTTAATTATTTTTATACATCTACTTTTTACAGATATATAAAATTGGAGTATACAAATATATTTTACAAAAAGCATAACTTATAATTATTTTTTATATAATCGTTATCGCCATTATCTTTTTATGCATAAAATTTAGATAGCTTGTATATAATTTAGTATGATACATAATTTTACAATTGTTAGGTGGTGAGTAAATATGATCAAAAAGCTTTTTTATGCTATTAATCTAAGTTTAGCCGTGCTATTACCTTTGTTTTCATTAAATATAATAGTAAGCAAGTATAATCCAAATGATTTTTTTCCATTGATATTTATTTGCTTAGGATTCTGCGATACTTTGCTTGGGATTAATTTATTAAATGCAAATAAAAAAGTATTAAGCGTATCTAGCTTTATACTTGCAAGCTTCTTATTCATTTTAGTTGGAAGTAAAGTTTGTATATATAATTAAATTATTATAGTTTGTCCTTATTATTGCTAAGAACAAACTATAATAGTACAACCATATCACAATCAATACACTTTTCATTTAACATAGTACTTACGCTGTATTTCATATAGAACATAATTTATAATTATGACTATATTAGATTATTTTTAAAATTTCATTCTTGCATTGCTCCAAGTTATCATTAAATATTCCTGCAATTTCAACAGGTTTTTTATTAAATACAAGTATATTTCCTCGGAAATATATAGCTTCATCTAAATCATGGGTAACTAATATTACCATTCTTTTTTCTTTTTTCTTTTTTCTTTATTCAATAAATTATTAAATTCGCAATTAGCTTAGATACTGCTATAGCCGTAAGACCATCTGGTGTTACGAAGATAATATCTTTAGTTTCTGTAGCTTTATTATTTCCACAGGCCACAAGTATTGGCATAGATAGCATTATAACTAAAGTTAATGCTCCAATGCTAATCAATACATTTTTTCCCATACTAAAAGACATGAATTAATATTAAACTTAACTCATGCCTTCATCGGCTTATATGTATCAAAACTAATCATTCTTTCTATCTAAAATTTAAATAATAACTTTATAAATTTTTATTTTCTTGCAACGCTAAAAAGCTCTTTAGCCATTTCTTTAATTAAATCCGCTAATTCAAGCTTGGCAATCCATTCCTCAGGTATTGAGCTCACTCCTAATTTTGCTCCCATTATATTTCCACAAATAGCTCCTGTACTATCACTGTCTCCATCATGGTTCACTGCTAATTTTAGTGCCATTTTAAAATCCTCAGGATATGATAGTGCACAATAAACTGCAATTGCTAATGCCTCCTCTGCAATCCATCCTTCTCCTAATTGTGAAAGTTTTTTCGCACTCGGGTCTCCATCCTTAGCCAGCGATACAGCCTTATTTAATGCCTGTACAGTTTCTTGGCTATATCCCATAGTTTTTAATGTTTGTATTGAATTTAAAACAGCTTTATCTAGCGGCACATCAAGGCACAAATCTGAAATTATACTTGAAAGTGCTCCTGATGATAAATATCCTGTTGGATGTCCATGTGTAATTGCTGCTAATTCACATCCTAGGTTAAAAGCATCTTTCTTTCTATATACATAATATAATCCTGCTGGTGCAGCTCTCATTACCCCACCACAGCCCTTACTGTTATTTATCACATTCTCTAAAGTCCCAAATTTATTATTTTTACTCTTTTGTAGAGCTGTAATGCAGCTATTTCCCGGAAACCTCTGGTCATATAATTGATTATATTTTAATAGCCTTGAATCATTTTCATTCATTAAATAATTGTATTCCTTTGAAATAGTGCATCCTTGAGTATATAACCATCTCATATATGCGTGAAATATACTCTTTTGGATATTTTCTTCCCTTGCAAATCTACTTGTATACTCATAATCTAGTATACCTTCAACAGTAAATAGTGTCATTTGAGTATCATCAGAGATTTGAGCTTTCTTTGAAATAATGTCTAATTTCAGATCCTCTATACCAGTTTTTCCATATGTCCAATGTATTTCAAATAATTTCATAAATTCCACCGGAAAACCAAGTGCATCTCCGATGCCCCCTCCTAGTAAGCATCCAACAAATCTATCCCTCATATTTATCATAATTATCTCCTTTTTAATACAATTATATCACTACTTAGGTAATATATTAAATTAGAATTGACATTTATATAAAAAAAATTGTATAATTATGATAACGAATACATAGATGGTGATTTTGCTCATATACTAATATATATCTTAAATTTTAAGAAAAGGAGTTGAGTATGTATGTGTACTCCTTATGAAAAATTAATTTTAGACTCTTATGTTGAAGGAGTTTTTGCTACAGATAAACTAATTGAAATAATTGAAAATAACTCCCAAATATTAGAATGTGAAATTTATAGAGGAATATTCGTACCCAATTTCATATTAAAAATTGGAAATGATATAAACAAATATCATCCTACTAAAATTATGTCTTTTTCAAAAAATATAAAAATAGCAAAGAGATTTTCCCAAAAATCTTTTATTGATGAATATGTTTTTAATTATTTAAAACGTGATGGTTATAATGTAAACCATTATTATAAACCAAATGATAATTCTTTCTTTTCTAGGGTAATTATAAGATTGAAAGATTATAAGTGCTTTGATTTATATGCTCACTATGAAAATAAGGCATATGAACACGAAAAAGAAGTATTAGTTATTACTGAGCCACTTTATATACAAGCTATCACCGAAGAAAATGATATGATTATTGTTGATTGTGTTAATGAAGCAGAATTTGCTAAAAATTTTATGATAAGTGTTTAATCTATGCCGTGTGACTGTATTAGCATTAAGTTTTAAAGCTTAATACTAATACAGTTTTTTCTTATATAATATTTTCATGTTTCTACTTTTTTAAAGGTTAGGTAATAAGTTTCAAACATAAAAGACTAATTGATTCCAGAATATATTTTTACAGAATAAATTAGTCTCCAGTTTCTCTAGTCAACTTGTTTAGTATAAATTTGTTTTATCTATAGATATCTACAATCAATCCTTGTATTTCATCTATTGTCGATGCAATATTTATATTTTCTCTTTCTTCAGATAGTAATGCGTTAGTAAGTTCTTCGAGCTTTGAGTCAATGGTATCAACTGTAATAAAATATTGAGTTTGCCAAAAACTAATATCTTTTTTTGTATCATACATAAACTTTAATATTGACTCTAAATACTCTTTTATCATCTTTTTATACATAACCACATCAACATAGGTTTTTGTAGTAACAAGCTTACTTCCTCTTTTTTTTATATCATCTATCATTTTATTGAGTTGTTCTTCTGATCTTTTATGTCTCTCTTGGTTAAAACTCCCAGAAAAATCCTTTTTCTCGGAAACTATTTTTCTTTCAGATGTTATGGTCCCTCTTCTTATTCTCCCAATCTCCATATTACTCAATCCTTTCTCAACTTAAGTATACAGAAAATGCATAAAAAACTTATATAATGTAGCACATTATAAACAAATTATTTTTTCATATACTTAGCTAATTATATCAAATTTCAGCCTTTTTCTCTACTTATATTTATATTCTCATTTTATTTTGTAATATTACGTTATTGGAGCTTGTTTAAATTTGCTTCTCGATTCATTTAAAATGCTTATTATTCTAAATAATACTTAAGTAATAAAAATTATTATAACTTAGTACTATTTTAATTAATATTTTTTATGAATTATGCCAAAATTTTTTATCTTCTCAATTTTGGTTGAAAACGAATACTATATATAGTAAAATTTATTTATACTAAGGGATTTTAGGAGGTAACAAAATGATAGTAAGATGTATTGATAATAACCTATGTTCAAGTTTAAGTTTAAATAAGGAATATGTAGTAATAGAAGAGGCTGCTGAGTATTACGTAATACTAGATGATTCGAATGAAGAAACAACTTGCAGAAAATCTAGATTTCAAGTTATTGAAGATGGCGATTTAACTAGAAAGGCAAAAGCCACTATTACAGAATTGTCTTACCAAATAGAAAATGATTTTAAAGACATAAAACACTTTTCAATCAGAAAAAATTCTAAAGGTGAAATTAAAGAAATATCTGTTAAATTTAAATATAATTAATAAATATTTATGTACACAAATAGAAAGAAAGAGTAGTCTGTTACTCGATTGCTAGAGAATATAGCTGTGGATTTCTACCAGTAGAAGTTGCACCATTACTGCATGCCTCAAATATAAAATTTGAACAAGCAGTAATGGAACAACTTCTACTGAAGAAATACCTACAGCCACATTCTCAATGCAACTCTGCGTAAAAGACTACTCTTTCTTTCTAGTGTATATAATTATTAAACGATATTATAAAGTCTTCTTGTTCATATTTTATTTTAATAAAATATTTAATATATATTTTTTTTATATTTAAATTTAAATTAATAAATTTATATTATACTCCTCAAGCCAAATGTTTACTTGAACTAAATAAGCTATAAGCTGAGGTCCTGTCATTAGCTGACCATACCATGGTACTTTATATGATTCTCCTCTAGTATCAACTATTTCTCTTACTACCTTTTCATCTATAATTTCATGAATTGGAGAAGACTTTTTACTTAAAATATCATTCATCATTTTACATACTATATCTGTATAAACAGGATTGTAGGTCTTAGGATATGGACTCTTTTTTCTATATATAATGTCGTCTGGGAGAATACCTTCAAGAGCTGCTCTAAGTAAGCCTTTTTCTCTTCCTTTATATAATTTTATTTCTGCTGGCAGATTAAAGGCGTATTCGACTAACCTTATATCTGCAAATGGTACTCTCACTTCTAAACTATTGCTCATACTTGCTCTATCTTTCCTGTTAAGAAGGTTAACCATAAACCACTTCAAGTTTAGATAAGAGATCTCTTTCATTCTATAATCTCTTTTACTTTCATTATCAAGATGAGGAACTTTACTTAATGATTTTTCATATTGAGTTTTAACTAGTTCTTCTAGCTTCATATTTTTCAAATCTTTATTAACTATGGCTTTTCTGTCATTAACAAATCTCGCCCATGGAAAAGTATCTAAATAAAACATTTCATCCCTAGTAAACCATGGATATCCTCCAAAGATTTCATCTGCACATTCTCCCGAAAGTCCAACTACGAAATCTTTACGTATTTCTTTGCAAAATAACAGCAATGAAGAATCTATATCTGCCATACCTGGTAAATCTCTTGATATAACAGCATCTCTTAGAGCTAATGCCAAATCTGAATGGTTTATAATTACTTTTTTGTGGTTGCTTCCAATAAATTTGGCCATAGTATCTGCATAATATGCATCTGATGTTGGTTGAAATAACGATGATTTAAAATATTTATCATTATCTTCATAATCTATAGAATAAGTTGTAAGCTTTTTACCTTGTCTGTTGAATTCCTTAGCCGCAATTGCTGAGATAGCTGAAGAATCTAATCCACCTGATAAAAATGTACAAAGTGGTACATCGCCTACAAGCTGCCTGTTTATTGCATCTATCAATAATTCTTTTGTATGCGCTATTGCCTCTTCTGCTGTTTCTTTACATTCTACTGCTTTAACTGACCAATACTCCCACTTTTTTATATTATTATCACCAGAGATCAATAGGCAGTTTGCCGGAGCCACCTCTTCTATATTTTTATAAACAGCGCTTCCTGGAATTGTTGCTGGTCCAAGTCCGAAAATTTCAGTTAATCCTTCTATATCAATTTCTCTTTTAATTCTTGGATTAGCTAAAATGGTTTTTATTTCCGAACCAAAGACAAGAGTATTATTATGCATAGTGTAAAATAAAGGCTTAACCCCCATTTGATCTCTAGCTAAGAAGACCTCTTTTTTATCCTCATCAAAAATACCAAACGCAAATATTCCTATTAATTTATTAACACATTCTTTCCCCCAGCAGATATATGATGTAAGTAGTACTTCAGTATCAGAGTAAGAAGCAAATGAGAAACCTTGTTTTTTTAATTCTTTTCTTAAATCTTCAGTGTTATATAATTCTCCATTATAAACCAGTGTATATTTCTTTCCTTCAAATACTTTTGTCATTGGCTGTATGCCGCCTTCAGGATCTACTACTATTAGCCTTCTATGACCTAACAATACATTTGGAGAAATATAATACCCTTTAGCATCTGGCCCTCTTTTCGCTAAGGTTTTAATCATATCATTTAATATTTCTTTATCTTGAACTATATTTTCTTTAAAGTTTACTAACCCTGCAATTCCACACATTCATTTCACCTTCTAGTAATATTCATACTATTAAAATATGACTTAGTCTACATCTTGTGCAAAACTATTATTGCTTTTCATGACTTCCTATATTTTTTAATTTATAAATCGTCTTTTCTTTTATAAATTAAATTTCTTTAATCTTGCTTTAAATTTCAAACCTATATTATTTTCTCAGTAATTTAAATACCAAAACACGAATACTATTTTTCATTTATCGCATACTAATTATGTAATATTTATATAAGAGAGGAGGTTAAAATAATTTGAATGTCACAAATGACTGCAAAAAGAATATCGAATTAATTCACGCAAATTTAGCAATAGATAAAAGTTTTGATATTGTTGAAAGAAAAATAATCATAGGTGGCAGAGAATCTGTTACTTATTACTTAAATGGTTTTATCAAAGATGACCTCATGGGGGATATATTAAGATCCTGTTTTAAAATATCTCCTGAAACTATGAATTCATATAAAACAATTGAAGATTTTAAAAATCATCAAATTCCTCATGTATCTGTTGAAGCACAAAGTGATTTAAATAAAACTATTGCTGCCTTATTAACAGGTCAAACAATAATGTATATTGGAGGATTTGATTCATTCTTAGTTCTTGATTTAAGAACCTATCCCGGAGAAGATTCATCAAAGCCTGAAAAAGAAAAAACTTTAAGAGGTGGAAGAAACGCTTTTGTTGAAAAATTGGTATTTGACACAGCTTTAATCAGAAGAATAATACGTGATCCAAGATTAACATTTGAAATCCACCATGTTGGAAATATGTCTCAAACCGATGTTTGCCTTGCATACATAGATGGCGTGGCGGACAATAAAGTACATGATTTAATAGTTAACAGTTTATCTAAACTAGATATAAATTCAGTTACCATTGGAGATCAAAGTTTAATCGATGCTATGTGTACACAAAACTGGTTTAATCCATTTCCAAAAGTGAGATACACAGAAAGACCGGATGTAGCCTCTGCTCATATTGTAGAGGGGAAAATTATAGTTATTGTCGATAATTCACCTAATGTTATGATTCTACCAACTGGAATTTTTGATTTCCTACAAGATGTAAATGACTACTATTTTCCATTACCTACAGGAAATTACTTGAGAATTATTAGAAACTTAGTAGTTGTTTTTACAGTTTTATTAACTCCTTTTTATTTACTTTATATAAACGGTAATGTATTTTTACCAAAATTTTTTGATTTTTTAAAACCACAGGAATACTTTGCTATTCCCATGGCTATACAATTTATACTTTTAGAACTTGCTGTAGATGTACTAAAACTAGCATCCATAAATACTCCAAATCCTCTTGCTGGATCTTTATCTCTGATTGGAGGTCTGATTGTTGGTCAATATGCAATAAAGACAGGTTGGTTCACTAATCAATCTGTACTATATATGGCTATAGTTGCACTTGGAGATTTTACTCAACAAAGTCTTGAAATTAATTATGCCTTTAAATTTATAAGAATGTTGTTGTTAATCCTAACTGCAATATTTGGTTTTTGGGGATTTATAGGTGGAATTATAATTTTTCTCATAATAATGGGAAGTACTAAAACTATAGCAGGCGACAAATATTTTTATCCTTTAATTCCATTTAATTGGAAAAAACTAAGAAATTTATTATTTAGAACCAAAATCTCAAAAGACGTCCAATAATATTTATAAATAAAAAGTGAGAAAACACAAAAAACTTGTCTTTTCTCACTTTTAACTTACTTCTTATAAAAGTCTAGTCCCCTCTTTATCTTGTGTAATTAGCTTTTCTTTCATTAATCCGCCTAATGTCATCTTAAAGTAATTTTTACTTGTATTAAATTCCCTTTTAATATCCTCTGGAGACGATTTATCATTATATGGCATAAATCCTCCATTTTCTTTTAAATATTTAAGTATTGTTTCACTCAATTCACTTCTAGCTTCTAATCTTTTCTTCCTAGTTGTTATCCCAATAGTTCCATCTTCATAAATTTTTTTAACTCTTGCCTTTATCACCTGTCCTGGATATATGTAGTCAAAATGCTCATTAGCTAGTATTAGTCCTCTGTATTCATCATCTATTGCTACATTTAAAGTTCCATTCTCATTGATCTCATAAACTATTGCTTCTACTTCATCAGAAACTTTATATTTTCCTTCTTCTGCCAGATCCAAATATGGATGTATTCTAGTAGTTGCTGCTAATCTATCTGTTTTATCCACATACATATAAAATAAATATTTTTTTCCTTCTTTTAACTTAAAAGCTTGTTCTTTTAATGGAACGAATAAATCTCTTTCAAGTCCAAAATTTACGAACGCTCCAATATCGTTTTGGGTTACAACCTCCAAATAGGCAATATTGCCAACAGTTAATAATGGCTTTTTTAGAGTCGAAATCAATCTGTCCTTCGAATCTCTATAGATAAATACTTCTAATTTATCTCCCACCTTTATATCATGACCTTTAGCTGCAGTATTCGGAAGCAAAACTTCATCTCCAGAATTATCTTCAAGATAATATCCAAAATCAACTTCTCTGCTTACTTTTAGTTTATTATATTCTCCAATTATAATCATATTGTTATTTCCTCCATTAAAATCCTAAAGTTATTTTAACATTACATTGAGTTATTGTCATTATTTTACCCACATATCTAATAATATATATTATAAATAATTTTTAGAGGTTTTAATATTGGGTAAAAAAAGATCACCAAGAACTAACTTTAACATAGATGAACTAAACTTCTATTATGGTATTCCCCATGCTCACTGTGGTTTTTCAACTGGACGAGGTACACCAATTGAAGCTTTCGATTATGCAAGACATAATGGACTAGATTTTCTAATCTTAACAGACCATAATAATTATTTAGCTAAAACAGTGCGCTTAAAAGGCAGTGAATTAAGTAAATGGGATGCCTCTAAATATTTAGCTGCACGATATAATAAAAAACATGAAAATTTCTTAGCACTAATCGGCTTTGAAAGTAAAACCGATCCTTATGGAGATATAAATGTTGTAAACTCCAACAGATTCTTTACTGGTACTGTAAATAATATGCAATTATTAGTTCTTTGGATGCTTAATAATCCAAATTCATTCATTTCAATCAACCATCCTCACAAAGCAATAGAATACTTAGAATATAATCCTATTATCAATAAACTAATTACTTCAGTAGAAGTTGGAAATGGTTCCTCTCCAAATAAATATTTAAGATATGAAAAACACTATTATAATTTGCTCGATAAAAATTGGAAACTAGGCGCTATAAATAGCCAGGATAATCATAGACTAAATTTTGGCGATGATGAAAATTTAACCTGCATTATTGCTGATGAACTTTCAACTACCTCATTAATAGATGCTTTTAGAAATCGACGCACATATTCAACTGAATCCAGGACATTAATTATGTATTTTACTATAAATAATGATTTTATGGGTGACATACTCTCATTAGAAAATGACAGCCTGCAATTTACAATTTTTGCTCATGACCCTCTTCATAAAATATCTGAAATTCATATTATTTCTTCAGGAGGAACCGTAATAAAAAAGATATCCGACTTAAATTTAAATAAAGTGAAATACTTATATAATCATGATTCCAACGAAAATGAATTATGGTATATAGTTAAAGTAATATTAGATAATAATAAAATTGCTATTAGCTCTCCAATTTTTAAAGAATAAACACCTGTATATATAGTTCTTCCTTGATAGTTAGATTTATAAAAAAATAGCAATACTTATACATTACAAATATAAAAATAGTAGAATGTACGACAACCGTGTATTTATCCAAGTTATACATTCTACCTATTTTTATCTTATTTATTCTTCTTTACTCTATTTGGCTTAGCCTTTGGCTTTATTACTATTTGTTTTTCTTTTCTTTTAGGTCCGCCTGTTTGCATAATCTCCATAAACCACAAAAAGAAAAGTACTGCAAGAATTGTTAATCCACCTGTAACATATATGTTTACTATATTCATAATATATTGCAAAACATATTGAATTACAAACAATATTACGCCTATAGATAAAGGAATCCATTTACTTACACGCAGCTTATTAAATACATATTTTCTACATATTACATTAAATCCTAATATGATAGCAAGTGTTAATAAAAATAACAGAACTGTTGTTAAAATATTCATCTATTCAAATGCCCTCCTATAAAAAATCTATATGGTTAATGATAATTTATATAGAGATTATTATCAAGCACCCCTTTTAAATCGTTTAAATTTTATTATTTGATATTTTGTGAAAAAAGTATTAAAATTTATTAATATATTAATATTTTAAAATATTTTTAACAATTTTATAGATATATCTTTAATTTTTCATACAAATTTGATAAAATAAAAAAATATATTATATGAATAATACGAGGTGATATAATGACAGTAATCTCAAATAATCATTTAGATGAATTAGATTTACAAATACTTGACTTATTAATAAAAGATTGCAGAACTCCTTATTTAGAAATTGCAAGAATATGTCACGTTAGTGGAGGAACAATCCATGTAAGAATGAAGAAGATGGAAGACATGGGCATAATTAAAGGATCTAGGATAATCTTAAATCTTCCAAAGCTAGGGTATGACGTATGCTGTTTTGTTGGTATATATGTTGATAAAACTTCATCTTTTAGTGCTGTTTTTGACAAAATGTCTACCATAAAAGAGGTTGTAGAGTTGCATTTAACTACTGGTAACTATTCTATGTTTGCCAAAATAGTTTGCTCTAATATTACAGATTTACAAGATGTTTTATTAAATAAGATAAATAATATTGATGGAATACAACGAACAGATACCTTTGTCTCTTTATCTCAACCTATTGATAGAAATATTTCATTATAATAGTGTAAAACATAGAATAAAAACACATCTTCTTATACATACTATACGTATACTATGAAAGGAGTGTTGTTTTTTATGAAATTATTAAACACAATTTCACTTGCATTAATAATTATAGGTGGAATCAACTGGGGATTAATTGGATTCTTTCAATTTAATTTAGTTGATTCTCTTTTCGGTACTTTTTCAGCGTTATCCCGAATTATTTATTGTTTAGTAGGAATTGCTAGCTTATATTCTATTTCATTTTTTGTTAGAGATAGAGCTAGTTAACTTATATTTAAAATGTCTATAGATAAATATTATATTTTTTCTATAGATAAAAAATTTTATTTCATATGTCTTAAGATTAACTGATAGTTAATCTTAAGGACTCATTTATAATATTCAGTGCCTAATATATAGTTTATAAGTCATTTCTTAAAATCTAATAAGAAATTTTTAATATAAAATTAATTTTCATTATTTACATTTTGATATATAATTATAATAAATTATTTTTACTGGGGGGAAGTATATATTTGCGCACAATATTAAGTTTAAATTTGTACAACATACTATATTTCTTTACACTTTATTCTTTTGGCGGATGGTGTCTTGAAGTCTTATATTATTTTAAGAATGAGCACAGATTTGTTAACAGGGGCTTTTTGTATGGTCCATTTTGTCCTATATATGGCTTTGGAGTAGTATTTCTTGTAGTATTCCTTGATCGCTATAAAGATAATATTTTTTCTTTATTTTTCTTAGCTGCTTTCTTCACTACAGTTTTAGAATATATTACTGGTTTTATATTAGAAAAAACTTTTAAGACTAAATGGTGGGATTATACCGATGACCCTCTAAACATACACGGTAGGGTATGTTTACCTTATTCTTTACTTTGGGGCATTGGTGAAGTGATAATAATTAAAATAGTACATCCTATAGTTAGTAATTTTATTTCGGATATACCAAAAACTCTAGGTGAAATGTTTATCTTAATTTCCATAGTTTACTTTATCATTGATTTTTGCTTAACGATATTATCTTTGATACAATTTGATAAATTGTTTTATAGCTTTCAATTTGTGCCAGTAAACTTTTTAATTGATAAACCAAGTACTCTGTTTAACTTTACTAAAGGAAAAGCTGTTGATAAATTTAAAAATTTCGAATCTTTTTTTGGTAGATTTAAATTCACTTTAAATCATAGAACTTTACGATCAAACTTTTCAAATAAGTCATATAAACAATTAAACTATTTGTTTCAAGTTTTAAAGGACAAGTTTAAAAAGGATTAAGGAGAAACTGCTCCTTAATCCTTTTTATTATAAGCTTTTAATTTTTTATTTCATTTTCTTTATTTCATCAAATAACTCGATTGCTGCATTTCTTGGACCTTCTTTTTCTTGACCTTTTACGCCTAAACAAGTTCTAATTTGACCTACTTTAACTTGACCATCTTCAAACATTTCTTTAAAGTATTTATCGATAAGAACGTCTGTCTCAGCTTGTTTTTGCGCTGGTCCAAATGGGTTAGCAAAATACGATTCTACTAATCCCTTTTCAGTAGTAGTTCCTTTAGCCATCCTAGCGCCAGCTTTAAATACTTTAATCGCATCCTCTGGAGTTTTAAAATAATTCAAGTATTTTTCTCCATCCTTAACGCTATCATAGTTATTTGCATAGAAAAAGAAATCTACCGGATGCCCCTTTGATATTTCTTTGTATGATGCTACTGGAACAACAAGTCTCGCATTAACTTTATCGGGATTCATAAATATACTTCTATCCATTTCCTTAAAAGCATATCCTTGGTCTAAATCATCTAATCTAACAAATGCCCCTATTTCAGTTCCATATCCCTTAATCACACCATCTTCTAATTTAAATGTACCCATATCATCAAAAACAATTGTCATATCAGAAATATAATCTTCACTTAAACTTCTAAAAGCTTCCAAGCTTTCAGATTTTCCTGCTCCACTATCTCCCATTATTACAACATTTGCTTCATCTCCACTTTTTAGTACAATATTAACCATTGATCCATGTATTGGTAAAAAGCCTCTTTTAATCATAATTAAATTATATAGAGTTAGTGTCATTTTCTTTATATAACCAAAATAATCGATTTTTTCTGAATGATTTACATAACCTAACATTATATCATTTTCAATATCATCGAAGAATACTGTTTTTAAGTCATCATCTTCATCCTTTGCACCAAATACATATATAATATCAGGCTTTCTTCCCCTTGTTTCTTCACTTCTAGCCATTTCAAATAAATTACATAAAGTTATTCCATGTTCCATAAAATCTCTATGGAAATAAATAAATGTAAGTAATCCACCTATTTTGGCTGGATAGCAGAACCAATGTTCTTTATTTATTTGGGCATACTTTAAAGGATTGTATTTAATTTCAGTAAACATACCATCTCTTGTATTTTTCTTAGGATAAGTAATAAACGGTGTCTCTAAAAGAATATGATCAATAAATGGAACGTCCTCAAGTAACTCATAACCATTTGGTCTTACCCATTCCATTTCATGAATCATAATACAAGCATTCCCTCCTGCAGGTATTTGTCTATATACCTTTGGTTGGTAACCAACAACATGCTTTTCAATCTTTCTATATAATTTTAAAATTAGTGTTGAAAAATTAGCATTTGCTTCTGTAAAACTTACTGCTGCTAAACCTTGTTGAATCTTGTATCTATGAACTATAGTATATCTCTCAAGTCTTCTCCAGAATAAATAGAAATCCTCTATAAACATTATAAATTTATCTCTATCTTCTAATAATTGTGCATAGGACTCTCTAATTTCTATTACTTCTTCTACAGTCATAACAGTTAGATATTTTATAATTTGAGTTAATTCCCTTCTAACATCTATTAAACTATCAGTATTAAATGAATCATTAAAATATCTATAGGATATTGAATTTTTCTTTTTTGCCCTTCTTAAATAGACCTCTAAAATTCGTCTAAATCCATCACTTTCTAAAATTGATTCAAAGGTATTACAGTACTTCGCTGTGAAGTTTATCATTACTTTGTCATTACTCATCGAAAATTCTTTTTTCATTTTTCCACCCCCACATGAATTTTTGAAAACTTTAATATTGCATTTTTCCTTCAAATTCCACACATTAAAATAATTATACCACACTTTTTGCAATATTCAATAAAGTATTTTTTCATTTATCAATCACTTTGAAAAATTCCGCAATATATTATTTAATATAAATTTGTATGTAATCTATTACAAATCATATTGTTACAACTTAATCCTCATTAAACTATCACAAAGAAAAGTGCATATTTTATGAATATTACTTTGTTTTTTTATAATTTCATTCGTCTTTAATAATATACTTTATTTTTTAATATCGTACAGTTTTGGGTTGAATATGGTAATAATATCAATATAAGTTTTTCAATTAAGGAGAATTATAAATTATATGTTTAAATGCTTTAACTCTAGGAAAAAATTTTTATTAATATTTGTATTTTTATTTATTATATTTTTTTCTGTTGTTATCATAAGCTGCAGATACTTATCAATTCATTCCAATAAGAACATTCTACTTGATCCTAATAAAATGTATGTCCATTATATTGATGTAGGCCAGGGAGATTCTATACTTATTCAGGTAAATAATACAAACTTACTCATTGATTCTGGTCCTAAATCTGATAAGCGTAAATTTTTAAATTACTTATCTAAATTAAATTTAGATAAATTAGATTATATAATTGCAACTCACCCTCATGAAGATCATATTGGTAATATGGCTGATGTCATAAACAAATATCCTGTTTTATCATTTTATGCACCAAAAGTTCAATCTACAACCAAGACCTTTGAAGAGATGATTGATGCTTTAAAAAGTAAAAGTTTAAAAATTAATGTTATAAAAAAGGGAACTAATTCAATAAATTTAGGTAAAAATACTAAAATAACAGTCTTTTCTCCTACCAAGGATTACTATGAAGATTTAAATAACTATTCTCCTATTATTAAAATAGAATACGGAAAGACTTCTTTCTTATTTACTGGAGACGCTCAAAAAGATGTTGAAAAAGAAATACTTGATAATAATGAAGACATTAGTGCTGATGTGCTTAAAGTTGGCCATCACGGCTCATCTACCTCTACATCGCCTAATTTTTTAGCTAAAGTAAATCCTTCAATTGGAATAATCTCTGTAGGGCAGGATAATACTTATAATCATCCTAATGACGAAACACTTAATAACTTAACTAAAAATAAGGTAACTATATTTCGAACTGATAAAGATGGATCAATAGTATTATCTTCTGACGGTTCAAAAATTACCAAAGAATAAAAAAACAATCTATCTTCTCAAATTTATATGAAAAGATAGACTTTTTATCAATAAAAAACTTTTAATATTACTTTCTATTAGGCACTTGAAAGAAAATAACAGCTCTAAAATACCATAGTTATTTTTTAATTGTGCCTTAATAATCTTGATCTAAATCATCCTCTAATATTTCTTCTGTTTCTTCTTTAGCATCATTATAATCATCTAACTCTTGAAGAACCTCCTCTTCAAAGTTTTCTTCCAAGGCCTCCGATTCAAATATATGATCTTCTATTATAATGTCTTCAAAAATATATTTTTTCCAATTCACATATATATAATATAAATTTATAACATCTTGCTCATTATAAAGAAGAATTTTTTCAACCTTTTCCTCAGGCATTCTTTTAAAATAACTTCTATCTTTCATAACCTTATGGAAAGTCTTAGCTAAATTAGAGCCGCTAATAACCTCGCCTTCCCTTACAATATCAAAAACCTTCTCTAATTTTTTGAGACCAATAGATAATTTCTTATATTTTTCATACTCTTTTTGGATGTCTATTGAATCGAATTCTTCGCTAAAATCATAATATATACCATTCTCTTTAAAAAGATAATTTATAACTGTAAAATCATTGTTACCTGAAAAAGTGATTATTGCCTTTTTTCCTTTTTGTTTCATTTTCATAAAATAGTCCCTTGCAAGATATAGAATATTCGTTGCCTCATCTCTATCTTCAATCATATATTGAGTAACTAATATACTATTATTTTTCTTATCATATTCACATGCTCCAAATACTCCAATACATTTGGGTTTTTTATAAACATAATGTTCAAGATCAAAGAAGATAACTTCCTCAGGACTATACTCTTTATCTTGAGACCTTAACATAAATTCATCTCTATATTCTTCTACATTCACCTTATTTTCACGAATAATCACGGTACCACTCTTTTCTATAAGAATTGTATATCTTCGATGTCTAGATTATATATTACATCCTTTCTTTCAACTACCACATTAACTCTTTGAATTAATTCTCTATCTTTCAATACCTTTTGCAAAAGTTCCTTTGTTGGATTCATGCAGTAAGGATGCTTTACTTTTTTAAACATTGTATAATCTCCAGCTGTATCACCATAGGCATAACTTTCATTTAAATCAATATTATATTTGTTAACAAAATCATCAATAGCTTTTTCCTTACTTTTGCTATCCCACATCGGAATTACTTCACCTGTATACATATTATTATTTGTAATGTATTTTGCACCTATAAAATCTGTAAATCCATATTTTTTTGCCATTTCACCTACTAATTCTGAAGGCGACCCTGATATTATAATTAAAGTGTGATTGTTAGCTAAGTGCCACTTTATTCTATCTCTTGTAAAAGTATATACTCTATCACCTTTATGTTCTACTACTTTTCTAGCTATATATTCCATTTGATATCTTTCTAATCCTTTAATAGATTCAATATATATATCTATCATTTTTAAAAGGTAATTATCATAATCCCCTTGTCTCCTATCCCATTTCATAAAATAAGGTCTTAAGTCATTATACCATCTTTCTGACTCGATAATCTCATATTTAACCATTTTTTTAAAGACTTCTGTTATTAATCCTTCTCTATATAAAGTACCATCTAAATCAAAAAAAGCACCTACTCTTGTCATTGCCTCACATCCTTTTTTACTTATTTATTATACTTTATTTTTATAATTCAGAAAAGATTAGATACTAGGTGAAGTTAATTTTAACTATTAAATTCTAAAAGTTTCTATAATTAATAAAAACACTATCAAATAAAATTTCTATTGATAGTGTTTTTTTAAATATTATAGCTTATTCTATAAATGTCGAAATTTCATTTAAACTTTTTCTTACTTTCTTTCTCGTATCATTATGCTCAGGGTATCCTATTGCTACTACTAACCTTACTCTCTTTAATTTATTAATATTTAACAACTTTTTAAGTTCTTTCTCATTAAACCATCCTAAAATGCATGTACCTAAATTTTGGGCGGTTGCAGCTAAACATATATGCTCTGTTGCTATTCCAAGATCAACAGATCTATAATCTTGTTGTTTCATTAAGGCTCCAGCACGAGACGTTAAATTTCCACTCTCTTCTACTACAACAATAAACGCTGGACATTCTGTAGTAAATTTATTCATAATTTTATCCTGAAGACAATTCGCAACTTTTGGAACCAGTTCTTCATTGTTCACAACAATAAAGTTCCATGGCTGACTGTTACATGCTGAAGGCGATAATCTTGCTGCTTCAATACATTTAATTAATTTTTCCTTCTCAACCCGCTTATCTAAGTATTTTCTACAACTTTCACGTTTATTTATTAGTTCAAAAAATTCTTCCATTATGATTCTCCTAACATAGGTTATAATTACTTTTTCATCAGATTTTAGATACTAGAATCATCTAATTTTTCTTTTCTAACTAAGTTTGGATTGTTTTGTTTAAATTTATTATATATTTTTTCATAATATACTTTTATCGTGGCCATTGTAGGCGATCCTAACAGCATACCAATTGGACCTAGAATCCCACCACCTATAGCTACACCTAAAATGATCCCGAAGGGACTTATGCCAACTCTCTTTCCTATAAGCTTAGGATCAAGATACCACGCATCAAATAAATGAATAGAAAGCAACACAAGAAATACTATTAAAGCCTTCATAGGCGAAATAAAAATTGCGACTGCAGCACCAACAATCTCACCAATAAATGGCCCAAAGTAAGGAATCATATTAGTTACTCCTCCAATTAACGCAATTAACGGCGCATACGGTTCTCCTACAATTACTAGCCCAAAAAGTGCTATAATCCCTATTATTGCAGAATCAATTGCTTTTATTCCAATATAAATTCCTATCATTTTATGATATGTTCTAATAAGTTCAATTAATTTAGTTCCATTCTCCTCTTTAAGAATCATATATGTAATAGTTCTTGCACCTCTAATAAGTTTTTCCTTATCTGCTAAAACATAAATTGAAATTAAAAAACCTAGAAGTACATTAAGAAGATTTGATGTAAACGATAATAAATACATTGCAAGATTTTGTAGTAAACTTATTGTTACACTTCCAATTTGACTAGATACTTCTTCAAATTTCTTTAGCAAGCCTGCCTGCATAATCAATCCTTTAACTCTATCATTTTGAAGGATAGTATTTATCCATTTTTGTACCATCTCTACATACTTAGGCATCTCTGCTGTTATTTTTAATATACTGTCTACTATACTTGGTATAGTAAAAAATAGCACTATAAATATTAAAGCGATAATTATAAAATATGTAACTCCTATGGCGAATACTTTTTTTATCATTAAACGTTTTTCAAAAAAACTTACTATTGGATTTAATATATAAGCACAAATCATAGCATATATAAATGGAGTCATAATTGATAATATTTTTTTAACAACATCAAAAAAATAATTATAGTTATCAATAAGCTTGTAACCAATTACCCCTATTAGTGCAAATATTAATATATCTCTATATTTAATATTTCTATTAATAAACAATCTCTCCCATATCCTCTCTTGTAAATTATTCATATGCCTAATTATACCATACATTCATTTTTAACGTTATTGTATATTTCTGAAAAGCGAAATAAAATTCTGTAATATAGTTATAGATTAAATTCAATTATTCAAAATGTCTAACTTCACTTGATTTAAGACATATATCTAAACAAAGAAATTATATAAATGTTTGTGAAATGGACATTTATATAATTTCAGTTGATATATATCTTAAGTCTTGCGTATCTTTACATTTTTTCTACTACATCTATTCCTAGTAATTCTAAACCGTTCTTTATTACTTGAAGGCTTGCTTTGACTAAATTTAATCTAGTAACTTTTAAGTCTTCATCTTCTAAATTTAATACAGAATGTGCATTATAGAATTTATTAAATCCCTTTGCAACTTCTATTACATATCTTGTTAATATTGATGGTTCTAATTTATCCAAAGCTAAAGTAATTACATTATTAAAATTAGCTAAGCTCTTAACTAATTCAAACTCTTCTTTTGAAGCTAATTTACTATAATCAACAGTTCCACTGCATCCATTTCCTCTGTTTAATATACTGTTTCCTCTTGCATATGAATATTGAACATATGGCCCAGTTTCTCCATCGAATGATAATATTTCCTTCCAATCGAAAACAATATCCTTTTCTCTTGAATTCTTAAGATAAGTGAAGACTACTGCTCCTACGCCAATTTTCTTTGCAACTTCCTCTTTATTTTCAAGTTCTGGATTCTTTTCATTAATAACTTCTTTAGTCTTTTCAACTGCTTCACGAAGTAAATCGTCTAGTAAAACAATTGATCCATTTCTTGTTGAAAGTTTTCTATCCGCAAATTTAACTAATCCAAACCCTACGTGTACGCAATCTTTTGCCCAGTCATGTCCTGCAAGTTCTAATACCTTAAATACTTGCTTAAAATGTAGTGCTTGTGGAGTTCCAACTACATAAACACACTTGTAAAAATCATAAGTCTTCTTTCTGTACATAGCAGCTGCAAGATCTCTAGTTGCATATATCGAGGCACCATCACCTTTAAGCACTATACATGGAGGCATATTATATTCTTCAAGCATAACAACTTGAGCTCCGTTACTTTCCACTAAAAGACCTTTTTCTCTTAACTCATTAACAACAACGTCCATCTTGTCATTATAAAATGCTTCACCAGCTAAAGAATCAAATTTTACACCTAAAATATCATATACTCTTTCAAATTCCTTTAAACTTAACTCTCTAAATCTAGTCCAAAGAGCTGTAGCCTTTTCATCACCAGTTTCTAATGCCTTAAAGTTCGCTCTTGCTTCATCTTCTAACGCAGGATCTTTTTCCGCTTCTTCATGGAATTTCACATATATTCTGAGTAATTCATCAATTGGAGCCTTTTCTAAAGCCTCTCCATCTACCCATCTGTCATAAGCAGAGATAAGCTTACCAAATTGAGTTCCCCAGTCTCC
The DNA here is from genome assembly GCA_021781745.1 of Bacillota bacterium. Taxonomy (GTDB): domain Bacteria; phylum Bacillota; class Clostridia; order Clostridiales; family Clostridiaceae; genus Clostridium. Next base: position 86,563 of record JAJXWH010000009.1, read on the forward strand.
TAAGTGGTTTAAACCAACTGTATTATAGCCTTCCTTCTTAAACATTTTATATAAAGCATTTCCTATAGCTGTAGTAAATAAGTGTCCTACATGGAAAGGCTTTGCTATATTAGGTGAAGAGTATTCAACACAGACAGTTTTTCCTTCTCCTACATTAGACGATCCATAGCTATCTCCATCTTCTAAAACTTTTTCAATTGTATTTTCTGCAAATACCCCTTTATCAACGAAGAAATTAAGGTATGGTCCTAAATTTTCAATTTTTTCAAAGCCTTCAGTCGGAATAGAATTCTTCAATTCCTCTGCTATCATATTAGGAGCCTTTCTCATAACTTTAGATAATTGAAAACATGGAAAAGCATAATCTCCCATTTCTGGCTTTGGTGGTATTTCAATTAGATTTTCTATAGTTTCAATATCTAATTCCACATGAGCTTTTATTAATTCTGCAACCTTATTTTTGTAATCCATAAATATCCTCCTTGATTTTGGTCAAATATTATTATCTAAATTCAACAGGAACTATCCTGTAAAATTTTTAGCAAACCATTTTATTATAGGACTAATAATTATTTTTAACTTTTTGTGGTAAATGTAATTATATTAATTTAAGAAAATATATTATTATACAAAGAAAAAAAGCTCCTCTCTTAAATAAGAGACGAACTATCCGCGGTACCACTCTAATTGTATCTTATATAAATAAGATACCCCTTAACTTTTAACGCAAATTTCTTGCGATCCTCCTTACTCAAAATATAAAAAGATAATATCTATAATTTATCTTTTCTATATCTATTTCAGGTGATTTCTCCAAGGCTCTCTTCATATTAATCTATCCATAGGGCTTACACCATTCCCCTATTCGCTTAAGGAATCAATTAAATTACTTTCCTCTTCACAGAATTTTCATATTAATGATAATATATTATACAAACTATATATTTATTTGTCAACTTTGTGATTTTTATATTCTTCAATATAATTTAATATTATAAAATATATAATAATGAATTACCAAGTCTATACAACATATTTATTATAATATCGGCTGGTACTTGGATTACTCTTCCTCCAACATATATTAAAACTAACATTATTATCATTTGATATTGATAAAACATTCCTTCATACTTATAGAAAGTCTTTGGATTTAAATCTCTCAAGAGACTAAATCCATCCAAAGGCGGAACTGGAATTAAATTAAATAGTCCCAAAAATACATTAAGTGTAAGTATTTCTTCTATCATTGACTGTAATACAGTATTCAACGCCGTTGGTAGTCCGTTTGCAAATCTCACATAAAGCACCAATACTAACACAGCTACTATAGAAATTAAAAAGTTTGCAATTGGCCCTGCAAGACTAACTTTTAAATGATCCCTATGATAATTTTTAAACGCTGATGAATTTGTTTGTACAGGCTTCGCCCATCCAAATCCAAAAAGTAAAACCATAATAAATCCTAACGGATCAATATGTGTAATTGGATTTAAACTTAATCTACCTTGAAATCTTGGCGTCTTATCTCCTAATCTATCAGCTACTAATGCATGTGCATATTCATGAAATGTAAAAGCAATAAGTATAGCTGGAAGCATTATAATTTTATTATATATTATTTGTTGTATATTAAATAGTGAACCCATATTTTCCTCCTCTTTTCCTATACATGTCTTGTATTATACCATATTTACCAAGTATTAATACAATATTTTTTTAATTTTATTCTCTATGACATTAAATTTAACATTATAAACATTAAATTCTAACTTTATGCGTTAGAATCTATTTTTTGCATTATTATCGTATAAATTATATTACAAATAAAGGATACTCAATCACTATTTTAATTGAATACCCTTCAAAAATATTTATTTTGTATTTAAATTCTTATAGACTAATTTCCCATTATTATCAACTGTAGCTATAAAATCATCTTTAATCTGAATAAGCTTTCCTTCATATTCAACTTCACTTCCTGAAGTTAAGTTCTTCACGCTTCCTTTAAGATTGTCATTAACCAAAATTTCACTCTTATTATTAAAATATATATCGTCAGAATTTACAACAGAGTCTAGTGCGACTTTTTTCCAAGTTGAAGTATTCTCATCAACTTTACCATAAGTTATGTTTGTTATTTTATCTCCATTAAGTTCTCCCATATATACTACGTCGTTTCTATCAATTCCCAGAAGCGTCAATTTCTTATTTGAATTAAAATTTAGCTGCTTGTTAGGTGACGTAACATAAAATGTTCCTTTTATTTTATCTGCATAAATTAATCTATCAGCATGAGGAATAACTTGTATATTACCTAAAATATATGTTTTAAGATTAACTTCCTGCATATCATTATTTCTATCTATTCTGTAGACAGTATCCTTTGATCCACCTTTATCTATATCCACATAATATACTCCTGTAAAAATTGAAGCACTTATTTTTTTAATCTTCATATTATCCTGATATGTACACATTTCCTTAACGAGAGTTTCCGTCTCATTAACTGCATTGTATGTTATAATTTGAATTTTAGGTTTACCACTTTTTTCAACCTTTTCGGCTATTACTAAAATATCTCTTTCTGGAAGCCAGTCATAATACAGAATCGTTCCTTTATCTTGAGTTGTAATCTGAGCACTTTTTCCAGTTTTAGTATCTTCTAAAAATAATCTATCATCTTCTTTATAACTCAAATATTTACCATTATATGATATACTAATATTTTCAGCTTTTGCTGAAATAGTTGCATTAATATCCTTTGTGTTGTCTTTTTTTAGATCTAATATATTACTTTTAAATTCTGATGTATGCTTAAATACAACGTTATTTAAAAAATATAAGACACCAACTTGTAGTATTATAGATAACATTGCCCAGGCAATTACCTTTTTAAACACCTTCATAACCTGATCCCACCTTCTGTTTATTTAACAATAATTGCTGTAGCAATAGTTCTTTCACCCATGCTGTTTGATGGCTTGTTAATTATATCTCCATCATAATACATTGTTGTTGATTTTCCTCCATCTAAGTTGATTGCATTAATAGCACCCAATTGATACATTATTTCTTGCACTTCTTTAACTGTAGCACCAAAGCTTCCTATTTCTCTTCCATCAATAACCATAAGAATTATAGCGCCATCCTGCCTTTGCCCTATTGCAGTTTTAGGGGCAATTCCAAAACCACCATCTCCATTTATTGTCAACTTCTTACCACCGATGATTAGTGCAGGTGTAAAACTCACAGCTTCCTGAACTCCTTGTTCTTTTAGTTCATTTACTGTATAATCCCCTACCATCATTTTACCTTCCTTTGTTATGCCAAGACAAGTTGTTGCTTTACCATTTAGATCGTCATTTACAACTTTTCCTCCTGTCATAACTACACCTGTTGGTAATCCGCCATTTCCGGTCCATGCTTGTGTTGAAGATTGATCTACAAATCCCCCACCATTAATTGCTGCAATAGCACCATTTTCTTCAGCAATTTGAGATGTTGTTTCACCTTCTACTCCTAGCTTAGAAGTTACTCCAATCTTAACTCTCGTTGGATCTTTTATAACCATGTAATAACCATTATATTTTGAATTACCTTCAATTGTATGAATTTCAATAGTATCATCTTTAATTTTGGGAATATTTATTTGAGATAAATCAGTCTTTTCACCATTTGTTTCAACTGAATTTTGGCCCTGAATTTCTGCTATTTTAGCATCAGACATAAACCATTTAACCAAAAATTGGTGACTTCCTGAAGTCATAGCTGCTCCAACATATGTAGATTTCGCACTTTCAAATGGTCCATATAAAATCATAAAAGGAAAAGTGCATGCTGTAAACAACATTTCAAAAGCAAAAAAAATAATTAATGTTTTAAAATTTATTTTCTTTCTATTTTTCTTACCTTTTTTTATTTTCACTTTAGATTTTGGCTTTATATTTTTATTATTTTTATTCGTATTCATTTTATTATCCTCTCTAAAAATGCTTACATTCGCTATCATATTTTAAATTACGCCAAACTTTATTATATATTATTTTATTTTAAATTACAATAATTTCATTTTTCCATCATTTTATTCTAATGCTAAATTAAATTTTTTCTTTAAATCCTATTATGTTATAATTACACTTAGGAGGTAGTCGTTTTATGGAAGAAAAAATTTTAAATGAATTAAAGAAATCTAAAAATTATGTTTCTGGTGAATACTTAAGTTCGACTTTAAATGTTTCGAGAACTGCAATATGGAAACATATTAAAAATTTGAAATCAAAGGGATATATAATAGAAGGAATTTCTAATAAAGGTTATAAATTAATAGCCTACCCAGATTTGTTAAACAAAACCGAACTTTTGCCTATGATAAAAACATCTAAAATTGGCCGAAATATAATTTATTTTGATGATATAGATTCTACAAATATTAAAGCAAAGGAACTTGCACAAAAAGATGCAGAAAATGGTACTATAGTTATTGCTGAAAAACAAACTCTTGGCAGCGGCCGTTTTAATAGAAAATGGGTTTCTCCCTCTGGAGGACTTTGGTTCACCTTAATATTAAGACCAACTCTCCCTCCAACCGAAGCACCAAAGATAACTCAAATTGCTGCGGCTTCTGTTTACAAGACATTAAAAAAATTCAATATAGATGTTACTATTAAATGGCCTAACGATATTCTTTTAAACAACAAAAAATTATGCGGGATATTAGCTGAGATGAAATGTGATATGGATAGCGTTCATTATTTAGTTTTAGGTATAGGAATGAATATTAATATAGACAAAAATGATTTTGATGAAAGCATAAAATCTACTGCTACTTCATTAAAAGTTGAATGTAAGAAAGAATTTAAAAGAAGTACAATTCTTTCCGAATTTTTAAGTTATTTTGAAGAACTATATTACAAATTTATAGACAATCTAGATCTTTCTGAAACAATTTCTATTTGCAGGGATAATTCTAATATTTTTGGAAAACAAGCAAAATTAATTACATATAATAAAGAAGAAATTGTAACATGTATTTCTCTTTCAGATGCAGGAGATCTTATTGTTAAAGACAGCAACGGAAATGAAAAAGCAGTGCTTACAGGAGAAATAAGTTTCAACGGAATGAACTAATATATATTCTAAACGTAAAATTAAACTTATAAATGCAACACTTCGCAAAATAGTTAGTCTTTTTTCTAGCTTGGTGACATTTATAGGTTTAATTCAGGTTCGGAAATATATATAGCATCCATTAGACTTAAGCATCTATCCAAACAAAGAAATTATATAAATATTTATGAAATAGACATTTGAAAATAAGCTGCTAAAGCACTTAATGCCGGATTGTTCCAATTATGCTTGTCAAAATAAATTTGGAGCAAGCATAATTGGGTACAATCCGGCATTTAGTGCTTTCAGCGAAATTTTCATAGTTCCATGGAATAAACATTTATATAATTTCGGTTGATACATGCTGAGTCTAGTTTGCATGCTAGATATTTTTATTAATTATTTTGTGGATGTGTTCTTTTAGCACTGTTGCTGATTCTTTTAATCTTTTTAGTTCATTTTCATCTTTTAGTACTGGATTTACTATTCTTACAACTCCAGTACTATTTAGAATTGCTGGTACAGCTAAATATACATCATCTATTCCATATTCTCCTTGCATTAAACAAGATACAGTTAATATTGTATTTTCATCTCTTAATATAGCCTCTACTATTCTATTTACAGCTAATGCAACTGCAAAATAAGTTGCATTTTTTCTGCTTATTATTTCGTAGGCAGCATTTTTAACATCACTTTCAATTACTGCTTTTACATCATTATCCCATTCTAAATTAAACTTTTTAGCATATTCTTCAAAGCTTCCACCAGCTATGCTTGCAGTACTCCAGCTTACAATTTCACTATCGCCATGTTCTCCTAAAACATATGCATGAATATTATTATTATTTACATTAAAGTATTTGCCAATAACATATTTTAATCTTGAGGTATCTAAAACAGTTCCTGATGCAATAACCCTTTCTTTAGGAAATCCTGATAATTTATAAGTTATATATGCTAATACATCACATGGATTTGATACAACCAGTAAGATTGCATTTGGACTCGCTGCTGAAATTTGTGGTACAAAGCCTTTGAAAATATTATAATTTTTTTCAATCAAGTCTAATCTAGTTTCGCCTTCTTTTTGTGCTGCTCCAGCTGTAATTATTACTATGTCTGAGTCTTTTGTCTCTTCAATACTTCCTGCATAAATACTGACTGGTTTAACAAAGGATGTTCCATGAACGAGGTCCATAACCTCCCCCATTGCCTTATCCATATTTATATCAAATAAACATATTTCTGTAGCTACTCCACTATTCATTAACGCATAAGCTGTTGTTGCTCCTACAAACCCTGCCCCAATAACTGATATCTTACGTCTTCTTTCAACCATTTTACGTTCCTCCTATACATGACTTCGTTGATTTATTCTTTCCAAATCAAACAATTTTTATTTATTCACTTAATTATTATATAACTAAAATTCTATTTATATTAATTAATAGTAATTCTTACTATTAATTATAACTTATTTGAATTTTTTCGTAAATACTATATAATTAAATTTAGTAACTTTATGATAATTTATTATTCAGGCATCTTAAACTCATTTCATTAGATGCCTATAATTCACAAGATGGAGGTACACTTAATGAAATTATTATTTTTCGATACAGAAACTACTAGTATAAAACCGGGCAGCATTTGTCAATTAAGTTATATAACTGTTGATGCTAGTGTAAAACCACAGGTAACCACTGGAAAGAACTTTTTCTTTACAGTTGAGGAAATGGACCCATCTGCTGAAGAAATTCATGGTTTTTCTTTAGAAAAACTTTATGATTTGTCAAATGGTCAATATTTTGAAGATTTAGTCCCTGAATTCATCGATGATTTTGTTAATTCAGATTTTTTAATTGGACATAATGTAAATTTCGATGTTAGATTTTTAAAACATGAATTACTATCTTTAGGAGAAGATTTTTCGCCTAAAAATATATTCTGTACAATGGCTTACTATAGAGACATCTGCAAGATTCCAAAAGCTAATGGGGAAATTAAAAATCCAAAATTATCAGAGGTAATTGATTGGCTTAATATTCCTAACAGCAAAATTGTTGAAACCTCTGAAAAGCTGTTTGAAGGTAGTGGAAATTATCACGATGCTAGGTTTGATACTACTGCGACTTATTTGACAGTTATAGAGGGTTTAAAAAAAGGATATTTTCCAAAAGGTTATTTTTCTGATCTTCTTAAAAAGACTAATTAAAGACTTTAAAATAAAAATATATTTTTTATCATTAACACCTTAAAGACATCATCATATACTGTAATATAATTAATAGAATTGAATATTATTTATTTTAAATACTTCTATATTTGGTTACAAAATTCCCTTATTTTGTTTCATTATTTTAGTCTTGTTTAAATAATAAATGAGGTGATGAAATGGAAAAATATGTTTGTGAAGTATGCGGGTATATTTATGATCCTGAAGTCGGAGATCCTGATGGCGGAATACCTCCTCATGTAGATTTTGATGATTTGCCAGATTATTGGGTTTGTCCCATCTGTTCTTTTAACAAAGATAATTTTTCTATTCAAGAGTAGTTACAATGTAAAGGTTCTAAAAATATACTAATTGCAGATTGATATACTTAGGAATCTTAGGCACATGAAAGAAAGTAACAAGTCCAAAATGCCTTGATGAAAAATAAGCCTGGCAGATGGACGACTTATTATTTTTTGATTGTGCCATATATAGCTATTATGCTATTATTACAAAAATCAATTATATAGGTAAAGGCTACAAGAACTAAATTTTAATTCTTATAGCCTTATTTTCTATATACTCTTATGGAAGGTTCTGCTTATAACTTCTAATTGCTGCTCTTTTGATAATCTGCTGAAGTTAACTGCATATCCTGAAACTCTAATTGTAAGTGTTGGATATTTATCTGGATTTTCCATAGCATCAATTAATGTTTGTCTGTTAAGCACATTAACATTTAAGTGATGAGCTCCTTGAGTGAAATATCCATCTAATATTGCAACTAGGTTGCTAACTTTTTGATTTTCGTCTTTTCCAAGTGCATCTGGAACGATTGAGAATGTATTAGATACACCATCTTGGCAGATTTCATTATATGGAATCTTAGCTACTGAATTCAGTGATGCCAATGCTCCATTTATATCTCTTCCATGCATTGGATTTGCTCCTGGGGCAAGCGGTTCACCCTTCTTTCTTCCATCTGGAGTTGTTCCAGTTTTCTTACCGTACATTACGTTTGATGTAATTGTAAGTGCGGATAATGTGTGTTTTGCATCTCTATATAATGGATGTTTCTTAAGCTCATTAGAGAATTTAGTAACTAATTCTACGCCTAAATCATCTGCTCTATCATCATCATTTCCGTATTTAGGAAAATCTCCTTCCACTTCAAAATCTACTGCTATTCCTTCTTCATTTCTTATTGGTTTAACTTTTGCATATTTTATAGCTGATAATGAATCTATAGCTACTGAAAGCCCTGCAATACCAAAGGCCATTAATCTTTCTACTGCTGTATCATGTAGAGCCATTTGTCCTGCTTCATAAGCATATTTATCATGCATAAAGTGAATTATATTCATTGTATCTACGTAAACCTTAGCTACGTATTCTAATACTTTGAAGTAATTTGCTTTTACCTTATCAAAATCAAGAATTTCTTCATCTGCAAGTTTTTCAATTCCTGGTACTACTTTAATACCTTTTAATTCATCTACTCCACCATTTATAGCATATAAAAGTGATTTAGCAATATTAGCTCTAGCTCCAAAGAATTGCATTTGTTTACCAACCTTCATTGCAGATACGCAACAAGCTATTGCATAATCATCACCATAAATCGGTCTCATAACTTCATCATTTTCATATTGAATAGAATCTGTTTTAATTGAGATTTCTGCACAATATTTCTTGAAGTTTTCTGGAAGTTTATCTGACCATAAAACTGTTAAGTTTGGTTCTGCTGATGTTCCTAGATTAATTAATGTATGTAAATATCTAAAAGAATTCTTAGTAACAAGAGGCTTACCATTAATACCAACACCACCAATTGATTCAGTTACCCAAGTTGGATCCCCACCGAATAATTCATTATATTCTGGAGTTCTTAAGTGTCTTACTAATCTTAATTTGATTATTAATTGATCTACTATTTCTTGAGCTTTTTTTTCTGTAATTAATCCAGCTTCTAAATCCCTCTCAATATATATATCTAAGAAAGTTGAAGTTCTTCCAAAGGATGTTGCAGCTCCGTTGTTTTCCTTAATTCCTGCTAAGTATCCAAAGTATAAATGCTGTGCTGCTTCCACTGCATTTGATGCTGGCTTAGATATATCAATTCCGTATTTAGCTGCCATTGATTTTATTTCACCTAAAGCTCTGATTTGCATAGATACTTCTTCTCTTTTTCTCACTAATTCATCAAGCATATCACCTTGAAGATTGTCTAAATCCTTTTTCTTTTCTTCTATTAAATAATCTATACCATAAAGAGCAACTCTTCTATAATCACCAATGATTCTTCCTCTACCATATGCATCTGGAAGCCCAGTTAAAAGTCCTGCACTTCTTGCAGCCCTTATTTCCCTTGTATATCCATCAAAAACACCTTCATTGTGAGTTTTTCTATATTTAGGAAAATATTCTTCAATATTTTTATCTAATTCATAACCATACTCTTTTAATGAGCTTTGAACCATTCTCATTCCACCAAATGGATTTACAATTCTCTTGAGGGGTGCATCTGTTTGAAGTCCAACTATAACTTCGTTATCTTTATCTATATACCCTGGATCATAGTTGTCAATTCCTGATACTCTATCAGTTGCAACATCTATTATTCCCTTTTTAACTTCTTCTACTATTAAATCATAAGCTTTTGCCCATACTTTGCTTGTTTTATCAGTTTTGTCTTCTAGGAAACTAGCATCTCCTTCATATAACTTATAATTTTTTTGTATAAAGTTCCTTACATCTATACCTTCCTGCCAAGTTCCACTGTTGAAGCCTTCCCATTGTTTAAACATAATTTTTCCTCCTTAAAATTATTAATACAATTTTTCCCACATAAAAAAGCCCACAATCCAGGCTTTTTTGCCCAGACGGTCGGCTTTTTGCGGCATATGAAATAAAATAACAAGTCACTGATACAACGAAAAGTTTTTATATGCAGCATAGCTGCTCTTTTCTAATGTGTATATTTTGTGTCAGACAAGGAAGTATGTTTACCTCATAGCGTGCCTATTAGTTAAACATACTGACACAGTATGGCGCAAAATAGACTTGCATGCTGACTTGTTATTTTTTTGAATATGCCTAGTCATACTTCATGTGGTAACTCCACTTCCGTCAGTCATATGACCAAATCATAATATAAGAATAATACTAAACCATTTAGTTTGTCAATATGAATTATCTTACAATTATTAATATTGTATATTGGTTCTTTATCAATTATATTAGGAATCAATAAAGAATTTTTATTTTTTATAATTATTAACTCTCAAATATTTCTTTTTGATATTTTTTTATTAATTCTTTATCTGCTGCTTTTACATTTTCAAGTGGATATCTAATTCCTAACGTCTCATACTTATTTGTGCCTAATAAATGATATGGCAGCAATTCTACTTTTTCAACATTAGGTATCTCATTGATATATTTTTTTAGTTCCTTTAAATGTTCTATATCATCTGTTAATCCCGGAACTACAACATGTCTTATCCACATTTTAGTATTATTTCTTTTCATAGCTTCTAGGAATTTTAAGGACTCATCTATATTCATTAGAGTTATATTTTTGTATCCTTCTGGTGTAAAATGTTTTATATCAAATAAAACTAAATCTGTATATTTTAATATTTCGTCATAATCACCAAATCCATAACCTGCTGTATCGATGCAAGTATTAATTCCTTTACTCTTGCAAAGTTTAAGGGTTTCTAGAAGAAATTCTGGCTGTCTTAAAGGCTCTCCACCTGAAAATGTAACTCCTCCGCCACTACTTGCGAAATAAGTTTTAAATCTTTCAATTTTCTTAACTAAATCTTCAGGAGTATACTCTTCCCCACCACTAGCTGCCCAGGTATCGGGATTATGACAATACTTGCACCTCAATGCACATCCTTGCAAAAATACTACCACTCTAATCCCAGGACCATCTACAAGCCCCATTGTTTCTATTGAATGAACATTACCTTTAACCATTCATTATCACCCCTTTATATTTTATCATAATTTAAATTTGAATATAATGCAAAAGAAGAGAAAGTCAACCTCCCCCTTCTTCCGCTAATTTATTTTGTAGTGAATATTAACCAAAGTATCTTACTTTATTAGATACTTTCATGGAAAGTTCTGCTTATAACCTCTAATTGCTGCTCTTTTGATAATCTGCTGAAGTTAACTGCATATCCTGAAACTCTAATTGTAAGCGTTGGATATTTATCTGGATTTTCCATAGCATCAATTAATGTTTGTCTGTTAAGCACATTAACATTTAAGTGATGAGCTCCTTGAGTGAAATATCCATCTAATATTGCAACTAGGTTGCTAACTTTTTGATTTTCGTCTTTTCCAAGTGCATCTGGAACGATTGAGAATGTATTAGATACACCATCTTGGCAGATTTCATTATATGGAATCTTAGCTACTGAATTCAGTGATGCCAATGCTCCATTTATATCTCTTCCATGCATTGGATTTGCTCCTGGGGCAAGCGGTTCACCCTTCTTTCTTCCATCTGGAGTTGTTCCAGTTTTCTTACCGTACATTACGTTTGATGTAATTGTAAGTGCGGATAATGTGTGTTTTGCATCTCTATATAATGGATGTTTCTTAAGCTCATTAGAGAATTTAGTAACTAATTCTACGCCTAAATCATCTGCTCTATCATCATCATTTCCGTATTTAGGAAAATCTCCTTCCACTTCAAAATCTACTGCTATTCCTTCTTCATTTCTTATTGGTTTAACTTTTGCATATTTTATAGCTGATAATGAATCTATAGCTACTGAAAGCCCTGCAATACCAAAGGCCATTAATCTTTCTACTGCTGTATCATGTAGAGCCATTTGTCCTGCTTCATAAGCATATTTATCATGCATAAAGTGAATTATATTCATTGTATCTACGTAAACCTTAGCTACGTATTCTAATACTTTGAAGTAATTTGCTTTTACCTTATCAAAATCAAGAATTTCTTCATCTGCAAGTTTTTCAATTCCTGGTACTACTTTAATACCTTTTAATTCATCTACTCCACCATTTATAGCATATAAAAGTGATTTAGCAATATTAGCTCTAGCTCCAAAGAATTGCATTTGTTTACCAACCTTCATTGCAGATACGCAACAAGCTATTGCATAATCATCACCATAAATCGGTCTCATAACTTCATCATTTTCATATTGAATAGAATCTGTTTTAATTGAGATTTCTGCACAATATTTCTTGAAGTTTTCTGGAAGTTTATCTGACCATAAAACTGTTAAGTTTGGTTCTGCTGATGTTCCTAGATTAATTAATGTATGTAAATATCTAAAAGAATTCTTAGTAACAAGAGGCTTACCATTAATACCAACACCACCAATTGATTCAGTTACCCAAGTTGGATCCCCACCGAATAATTCATTATATTCTGGAGTTCTTAAGTGTCTTACTAATCTTAATTTGATTATTAATTGATCTACTATTTCTTGAGCTTTTTTTTCTGTAATTAATCCAGCTTCTAAATCCCTCTCAATATATATATCTAAGAAAGTTGAAGTTCTTCCAAAGGATGTTGCAGCTCCGTTGTTTTCCTTAATTCCTGCTAAGTATCCAAAGTATAAATGCTGTGCTGCTTCCACTGCATTTGATGCTGGCTTAGATATATCAATTCCGTATTTAGCTGCCATTGATTTTATTTCACCTAAAGCTCTGATTTGCATAGATACTTCTTCTCTTTTTCTCACTAATTCATCAAGCATATCACCTTGAAGATTGTCTAAATCCTTTTTCTTTTCTTCTATTAAATAATCTATACCATAAAGAGCAACTCTTCTATAATCACCAATGATTCTTCCTCTACCATATGCATCTGGAAGCCCAGTTAAAAGTCCTGCACTTCTTGCAGCCCTTATTTCCCTTGTATATCCATCAAAAACACCTTCATTGTGAGTTTTTCTATATTTAGGAAAATATTCTTCAATATTTTTATCTAATTCATAACCATACTCTTTTAATGAGCTTTGAACCATTCTCATTCCACCAAATGGATTTACAATTCTCTTGAGGGGTGCATCTGTTTGAAGTCCAACTATAACTTCGTTATCTTTATCTATATACCCTGGATCATAGTTGTCAATTCCTGATACTCTATCAGTTGCAACATCTATTATTCCCTTTTTAACTTCTTCTACTATTAAATCATAAGCTTTTGCCCATACTTTGCTTGTTTTATCAGTTTTGTCTTCTAGGAAACTAGCATCTCCTTCATATAACTTATAATTTTTTTGTATAAAGTTCCTTACATCTATACCTTCCTGCCAAGTTCCGCCTTTGAAACCTTCCCATTGTTTAAACATAATTACTTTCCTCCTTTATACTATATGATTAAAAACTTTGTTATTTTTTAATCAATTAATTCATACTATTATTGTATACTTTAAATCATATTTTGTCAATGATACTATTTATCACTTAATAATAATTTTTACTTTTTACATTTCTTCTTAATTTTATATTTTATTATTAAATATCAGTTATGCAAATCGTTCTATACAATATATAGTATATCAATTACGGTTCCAAATACAATATGTTGTGAGTAAAAATTTCTTTGTATTTTAATTTATATTTAGGAACCTATGCTTTTCATCATTTTTCTAATAGCATTAATTAATTCTAATTATTAAGTACTTAAAACATTAGTGTTATAAAAATTTTTATCATATTTATACCATCTAATTTAAAAAAACTTTGTTTATTTTATAACATTTACATTAATTATATTTTCTATGCATAATTAATCTAATTAAGATTATACTAGTTATGCATTGTCAACCATTTTAAGATTTTTTAACATGTTTTTAACATTTTTAAAAAGTAATTGACACAAATCCATGATATAATTTTCTTACGCAAATTATTTATACATACTTAAAAGGAGCGAAAAAGCATATGCTAAGGAATAAAAGGATACTTATATGTTCTTTTTTAGGATTAATTTTATCACTTTCACTTATTTATCAAATTCTTTCATATTTTAATTTTTTCCAAAAAAACATAACTATCATTAACAAAACACTTTATTCAAGCTTGCTCCCGGAAGATAATTTTAAAAGTATTTATACCCCCAAGATAAAGTTTACAGATAGAGCAATTACTAAAATTTCTGGCATACGCTTAGATATATTAAATGAAACTAATATTACTAATGTTCCTATGCTGCTTAAAGCTCAAAGATATTATGTTCCACTTAGTTTTATTTGTGCTAAACTTAATTATACTTTAAATACATCTAATAACTCCATCTCAATATCTAATACTAAAAATACTATCTCTCTAACTGAAACCTCTTACGTGAAAAATTCTGAGACAGGCTCTCTTAGGGGTAACTTAATTAGCAGTAGCGGTAGTTATTATATTTCAATTTCAGATATAGAAGAGTTATTTGATTTAATCGCTGTGTTTGATTTTCAAAACAAGAAAATCAGTCTACTCCCCAACGATGTTAAAGCACCAGAAGAATCTTCTATATTGTATAGCGATAAAATTGCATTAATTAGATTTGAGGACTTTGGCTGTGGCTATTCTAACATTGTTGATAAAAATCAAACAAAGGTAAAAATCATGGCAAATTTACTTTATTCAAATGGTATGAAATTTCATGTTTCATGGATACCTAGGTTTGTTGTTCCTACTGCTAATTTCGATAACGATTTGTTAACAAATGATAATATAACAAACGTTGGATTTGTAAATTTATTGGATTATATGCTTAATAAAGGCGGGGAAATTGGCTTACATGGGTATACACATCAATCTGGCAATGACGCAAGCGGTACTGGCGAGGAAATGTCTAAAGATGTAAATAGCACCGAAGCTGAAACACGGGCAGTAATTGAAAAAGGAATAGACACCGCTAGTGCTTTAAATTTACCTATGTCATATTACGAAAGTCCGCATTATAGAGATACTGTGGATCAAAAAAAGATAATTAGCGAATATTTCCAATTTGTATACGAGCCTTATGATTATTCAAAATCAAAAAACATTTATAAGCCTGATGATTCTCATTTATTTGTTCCTGCTCCGCTAGGCCGTATATCTGATCCATCAAAGGATACAGAAACGATAATAAATAAGCTTAATGATAATGATCCTGATATTCTTAATAGCTTTTACTATCATCCATCTATAGAGATAAATTACATAAATTTCAATACAGATGGAAACAAACTAAATGTAATATATGATACAACTTCACCTCTGCAGCAAATAGTTAAAGCTCTTAAAGATGATGATTATTCCACTCTTCATATTAACGAACTTATAGACAAATAATGTGGTTCTATATTTACTTATATATAAACCCAAAGTAGTATTGGGCTGAAATGACTTTGCATTTCTTCTTATGTAAAATATATCCCTCTATAATCTATAATAGGTTATAGGGGGATAGTAAATTGAGACAAAAGTATAGAATCAATTTTTATAAGTTATATTTCAAAAATATTTTTAACATCTTCTAATATATTAAAATTTGTAAAATCAAAGTGAAGTGGTGTTAAGGTAACATAGCCTTTAGATAAATAGTATAAATCCGTCTCATCTTTTTCAACATTATTTCTAATTCCCTTGATTGAATATATCTTATCCTCACCATTATTTTTCAAGAGAATATATTCTGTTTTATATGTTGTTTTTCCTATTTTACACACTTTAATTCCTTTTATTTCACTATCATTTAAGTTGGGAATATTTAGATTTAATACAATATCGCTTTTCAAGTATCTTTCTTTTGCTATATTTAAAATCTTCATTGTCCACTTTACAGCTTTTGAATAATCTTCATCATCTTTTTCATAATCTACATCCATAGACACAGCAATAGATGGAACTCCATAAATCGCACCTTCTATTGCTGCTGAAACTGTTCCTGAATATAAAATATCAGTTCCTAAGTTAGGTCCTTTATTTATTCCTGATATTACAATATCTATGTTATCTTCTAAAAGAGACAAACCAACCTGAGTGCAGTCAGCAGGAGTTCCAACCACACTATACGCTCTGCAGCCTAATCCTTCAATAAATTCTTCTTTAATTTTAATTGGATTGTGTATTGATATAGAATGACTAGAAGCACTTTTTTGCTCTCTAGGCGCAACAATTATAACATTGTGCTCTTTAGATACTTCTTTAGCTAAAGAAATTATTCCTGGCGCATTTATTCCATCGTCGTTTGTAATCAAAATATTCATAAGTCCTCCTTATAACCTGTCTTATATATATTTTCTTTTTCTATGTTAGGCATTGCTGAAAGAACTAAAGTGATAACAAAACAAAGAAAGAGAATACATATATGTGTAGCAGGCATTGAAAAATAAGCTGCTGCATATCTTAATGGTAAGTTGTTCCATGTCTGCTTGTCATGCGCTTGTCGCAGGAGCATGCAGACATGGATGCAACTTGACCTTTAGATATGCTCAGCGAAATTTTTCACAGTCCTGAGAAACATATATGTATTCTCTTTCGGTTGTTCATTGCTTCACTTTAAGTTCTTCGCAATACCTTTATTTTGCACCATATTGTTTATAATAATCATCTATTCTCGCTTTAATTTCATCTGTTATTAGGATAGTTCCATTAACTTCTTTGTTGTATAAGTATTCAATAACTTCGGCCATTGTTACTATGGCACAAGTCTTAAATCCAAATTTTTCTCTGATTTCAACTAATGCTGATTGTTCACCTTGCCCTCTTTCCATTCTATCTACTGATATTATAAGACCTTTAACATTAACATCTGCTTGGCTTTTTAATATTGGAATAGTTTCATAAATTGAAGTTCCTGCTGTTGTAACATCTTCAACTATTAATACTTTATCTCCATCATTTAATTTACTTCCTAGTAGAATTCCTGTATCTCCATGGTCTTTTACTTCTTTTCTGTTTGAGCAATATCTTACATCAATATCAAATGAGCTAGACAACGCAATAGACGTTGTAACACTTAGCGGAATCCCTTTGTATGCTGGTCCGAATAATACATCATAATCATCTCCAAAGTTTTCTTTTATTGCTTCTGCATAAAATTCTCCAAGTCTTTTTAACTGACTTCCTGTTTGATAATTGCCTGTATTAACAAAGAACGGAGTCTTTCTTCCACTCTTAGTAACAAAATCTCCAAATGTTAATACTCCACATTCTATCATAAAATCAATAAACTCTTTTTTGTAAGATTTCATATCAATTCCTCCATTTGTTTTATTTATTATAAGAAAGCAGATAATGTTACCTTCCTTATATAATCTGAATTTATTAAAGTAGTAAATTAACTTTTCTATATTGAATAGATATAAAAAATCTTCCTTTAATTTAAAGGAAGACATAATACGCCTAAGAATATATTAATAGCTTCCTTACTGATTTCTCGAATCAATTTAAAGGATTTATTTTATTAAACCTAACATATCATTAATTTTTATTATTGTCAATTTAAAATTGAATAATATCTTTACTTAATTAAGCTTGTTTTATGTTATATCTTATTTTAAAGTAAGATCACTAACTTTGACTTTAGGATGAGTATAACGCCTTCTATTTTGTGTCTTATTAGAGTAATTAATAGCCTGAGTTGGACACCATTGAATACACGCCATACATTGTTCACAGTTATTTTTCCATAGAGGTTTGTCCTCCACAATCTCTATATTTTTTACAGGACATATATTTTTGCATATTTTACAGTTTGTACATTTGTCATTAACATTAAATTTTTTGTCCTCATTTTTAAAATTGTTTATTTTCTCTATAACTTTTTTGTCAAATAATTTTGATATAAAACTAGGTTCTATATTATCTGTGATTTCTTTCCTTTCTATCTTGGAACTAATTTTTGATATAAATTTTTCTTCCCTTTTATATATAAAGTCGCAGATAAGCTTAGGAAATGCTCCATATTTAACAATATAATTACCTGGCATTCTTATACCAAACTCAGCACTTAATCGTCCACCACATTTATTTATTACTTCTCTAAGATCCTTCATTGCCATACCCAAACTACCACCATAGGTACTTACTCCAAAAATATATTGCTCTGGTTTATACTGACCTTTCCCTAGAAATTCTTTCATAATATTAGGCATATGATTATAATAAACAGGAAATACAAATCCTATTCGTTCATATGCTATACCTCTTCTAAAAGTGCTTTCTATATTTGTAATGTGTATAACTTCTGTATCTTTTAACATTTTTCCTATGTGGGATGCTACTGCAAAATTATTTCCTGTACCACTAAAATAAAATATTACATTCTTCATTTTGACTCCCCCTTAAGTTTTGAAATTCAAACACTTATATTTCAAAATTATTATACATCTTAATTAATCTATATTCAATAGTTTTGAAATATCATTTTGTATACTTCAAAAACTTTGTGTTATAATTTTCTTAAGAAACTACATATGGAGGAACAAATGAATAATTTTGAAATACGAACAAATAAAAAAAAATCAGCTATAATTGATGCTGCTAAAGAATTATTTAGAGCTAAAGGATTTATAAATGTAAGCATCAAAGAAATCGCCTCTAAAGCTAATGTTTCCCAAGTTTCCATTTATAATTATTTTGGAAGTAAAGATGCTTTAGTGGGCGAATGTGTTAGTTCCCTAATGAATGATATTATAGAGCAAGCACGTGATATCCTTTATAGTAAAATAGATTTTAAAGAGAAATTAGTAAAGGCATTATCTTTATGTTCTGATAATTTAAGCAGTTCTTTTAATGAATATTTTAGCAGAGAAGCTTTAAAAGATAGTTCTTTACTAAAACTTTTAACTGAATCTTTAACTAAAGAAAAATTAAAACTTTTTAAAGAATATATTGATGCTGGAAAAGAAGAAGGAGTGATAGATAAGACTTTATCCACTGAAACAATTTTAAAACTTCTTGAAATCATTTTAATTAATTATAATGATTTTGATTATTCAAATGTTTCTTATTGTTATCTTCAAGAAATTCAAAAAATATTATTTCACGGAATACTAGTTAAATAATACCATTTAATAAATCTGTATTTTACGGTTGATAATAAAAAATAATCCCTCTCAACTTAAGCTGAGAGGGCAACCATTTACTTTTTCTATTTAATAATAATTTTTTATATCATCTTTATCCATAGCTACTCCAAGTCCAAATTTATATTATTCCTACAATCTCATTAATATCCTTGATTCCTTGTTCTTTTAGAAAAGCTTCCATTTCTTCAATTATTTCTTTTCCTGCCATAGGATTTACAAAATTAATAGTTCCTATTTGTATTGCACTAGCCCCTGCCATCATAAATTCTATAGCATCCTTACCATTTGAAATTCCACCAAGTCCTATTACAGGAATATCTACTGCCTTAGCCACTTCATAAACCATTCTAAGAGCAATTGGTTTTACAGCTGGACCCGAAAGACCTGCTGTTATATTATTAAATACAGGTTTTCTTTTATATACATCTATAGCCATTCCCTTTAAGGTATTTATTAACGAAATAGAATCCGCTCCTGCTTCTTGGCATTTTAAAGCCATATCCACAATGTCTTCCGCATTAGGAGATAATTTAACCATTAGCGGTTTCTTAGTCATACCTTTAATTTCTCTAACAACATCGTATGCCACTTTTGATTTAATTCCAAATGCCATTCCACCATGTTTTACATTTGGGCACGAAATATTAAGCTCAATCATATCTACATCACTGTTATCTATTTTGCTTACAGCAGCTTCATAATCTTCTAAACATCCGCCCCCGATATTTGCAATTACATTTGTTCCATACTTCTTCATTTTAGGAAGCTCATTTTCTATAAATGCATCTATTCCCGGATTTTGCAGTCCAACTGAATTCATCATTCCTGATGGAGTTTCATATACTCTTATACCTTCATTCCCTTGTTTAGGGTTAATTGTAAGTCCCTTAGAAGATATTCCTCCAAGAATTCCAACATCATAAAAGTTATTAAATTCCTCACCAAAACCAAAGGTTCCCGATGCAGCTATTACTGGATTTTTAAATTCTACGTTATTAATATTTACTTTCATCACATTCTTCTCCTCCTTTGGTTATTATAATTCAACATAGTGTCCATCGAATACTGGGCCATCTTTACAAGTTCTCTTATGTCCATCTTTTGTTTTACAAGTACATACTAAGCACGCTCCAACTCCACATGCCATATGTTTTTCCATAGATACATATACCGCAACATTCTTTTCTTTACACATATCTATAACCCTTTTCATCATGATTTCTGGTCCACAGCATAAGACTGTATCATATTCTTCCGGCTTTAAAAGATCTGTAACAAATCCTTTATGACCATGTTTTCCTGTATTTGTTGATACATAGGCATCATTAACGTATTCTTTTAATTCATCTATTAAATAAATATCATCCCTAAAACCTGCATATAAATCTATTTTTTCATCTGGGTTTTTTTGTCTTAATTTTTTTGCAAGCTCGAGCATTGGTGCTGTTCCTATTCCACCTGCAACTAATGCAACTTTTTTATATTCTTTATCTAAATCAAATCCATTACCAAGAGGTCCGGTTAAGCTTATTTCGTCATTTTCTTTAAGCTTAGTATATTCCTTAGTTCCGTTTCCTACTACAGCATATAGAAATGTTAATTTATTCTCAATCTTTTCACATATACTTATTGGTCTTGGCAAAAATGTAGTACCGTTTAGTTTTAACATATAAAACTGCCCAGCCTTTATTTCCGAATCATCTTCTACGACCAACTTATATATATCTTTTGAAATTTCTTTATTTGAAACAACTCTTGCATTTCTGTAAGTTATAGCCATGTTTATCCTCCTTTAATTCAGTTTACAGTTTACAGTTAATGAGGAAATCCTCTAAAGAGGATTTGTCCCTTAACTGTAAACTGTAACTTGTTAACTGTTTCTAATTGCGTCTCTCATCTTTATTGCTTCTTCTCTAGCGCATAAAGCAAACTCTTTTTCTCTATTTTCTTTTTTATAAGCAAGAAGTATTCCTCTTGAAGAATTTACAACTCCACCATTTCCATTGTTTAAGTATAAGGCAACATCCTCAGCTTTACCACCTTGTGCTCCATATCCTGGTATAAGGAAAAACATATTATTATAATTTGATCTTATTTTCTTTCCTTCTTCAACATGAGTACAGCCAATAACTCCACCAATTGCACTATACCCACATTCTCCCACAATATTTTTACTTATTTCAGTTATTTTATCTGCTACAACTTCATAAACCTTTTTATTTTCAGTTGTATCCAAATATTCAATATCTTCTGCTCCAGGGTTTGATGTTCTTACTAAGCAAAATACACCTTTGTTCCCTTTTTCTAGATAAGGTAAATATGGTTCAATGCTGTCCATCCCCATATATGGGCTTAAAGTTATAAAATCCGCTTCAAAATCCCCTTCAAAATGAGCCTTTGCATACATTGTTGCTGTTGCTGCTATATCGCCTCTTTTTATATCGGCTATTATTATTTCATCTTTTTCTCTTAGATAATCTAATGTCTTCTTATAAGCAATTAATCCCTCTAGCCCTAATGCTTCATAGTAAGCAATTTGAACTTTAAAACATGCAGATACATCTGCAGTTGCATCTATTATTTGTTTATTGAATTCAAATATAGCTTCACTATCAGTTCTGCCTTCTTTTATATGATCTGGTACATAGCTTAGTGCTGTATCTAAACCTACACAAACTACTCCTCTTTCTTCAACTCTATTATATAACTTATCCATTATGTAACTTGTCATTTAAATCACCCTTTCACTCAGTTAACAATTAAGAATTAACAGTTATCAGTTAATGATGAAATTCCTACGGAATTTCTTTAGTGTTAACTATTGCTTGTTAAATGAATTAAACTTTATTTCTCCGCCTTTTATTGTAACCAGAATTTCTCCATAAAACTCCATACCATCAAAAGGAGTATTTCTTCCCTTTGATTTAAATTCTTCTGGGTTAACTTTTATTTTCTTATTAACATCTACTAAAACTAAATCTGCTTCTGTTCCAATGCTAATTTTTCCTTTATTCATATCTAAAAGTTTCGCTGGATTATAAGACATTAATTCACTTAATTTATTTAATGTAATATCATTTTCTTTAACCAGTTTTGTATAGCATATTGAAAATGCTGTTTCAAGACCAACCATTCCAGGAGAACCTTTTTTCTTTTCCTCTGCTGTATGCGGAGCATGGTCAGTTCCTATTGTATCAACCATTCCTAATTTTATTGCATTAATTATTGCATCTACATCCTCTTTTTCCCTAATTGGAGGATTAACCCTATAATCATTAATATCTCTTGTAAGTCCTATATGATGAGGTGTAACCTCTAATGTTATACTTGCACCACTCATTTTGCCATCTATAATGTACTTAATAGCCTCTTTTGTACTTACATGACACATATGTAATCTAGCTCCACTTAATTTAGCTAATTCAACATCTCTAAGTGTCATCATATTTTCAGCTATTCTCATATCAACTTTTGAAAATTCTGGACTTTCTGCATGTGACATTATAACCCAATTATTTTTTTTTGCTATCTTCATTGCTTCAAGCATAGTATTCGAATTAGATATACCTACTCCATCATCTGAAATTGCCTTAATTTCCGTATCATCTGAAAGCTCTTCTAAATGACTTAATGTAGTTCCATCAAAGTTCTTTGTAACTGATAAACATTGATGAATATCTATAAGATTAACTTCTTTTGATTTATTTCTTACATATTCTAAGGTTTCCTTAGACGAACAAATCGGATTAGTGTTTGCCATTAAGCAGACTCCTGTATATCCGCCTCTTAATGCCGCCTTAGAGCCTGTTTCAATATCTTCCTTCCAAGTAAGACCAGGATCTCTAAAATGGGCATGAGTATCTATAAATGCTGGCATCAAAATCCTGCCTTCACATTCAATTGTCTCCACATTATCCTTATGTATTTCTTTACCTATTTCTTCTATTAATCCGTTCTTAATATAAACGTCTCCTAGAAAATCTTGAGTTACATCTATAAATCTTGCATTTTTTATTAAAAGTTCCATATAAACACCCCTTTTATTCAGTTAACAGTTAACAGTTAACAATTAACAGTTAGAAGTACATTTTGTGATTATTATATTTCTGAAAGCTTTGTTATTTCGTCACAGTATTCACATCTGTATCTTCCATTTTCCTTATCTACTAAAACAAATGAATGAGGCACATACTCTTCCTGGCTAGTTATGCAGCTTGGATTCTTACACTTTATTATATTTTCTACTTTATTAGGCAGTGTTGGAGTAACCTTATTTGTTATCATCTCATCTTTTACCTCACATATTGTAATAGTAGGTGAAAGTAATCCCAATACTGTATAATCAAGCTCATTGCAATTTTCTATTTTTATTATATCCTTTTTTCCAAGCTTTTTACTATCAGCATTAATTATCAATGCAACGCTGCAATTATTAGTATCCAAGCCTAAATAATTAAATATTTTTATCCCCACTCCAGCTTGAATATGATCTATTACTATTCCATTTTTAATACTAGTAATCTCTAACATATTACATCACCCCCAAAAGCTTAATCATAAGTGCCATTCTTCCATACATTCCATATTCAGCTTGCTTAAAGTACGAAGCTCTTCTATCTTCATCTACTTCATATGCTATTTCATTTACTCTCGGAAGCGGATGCATTACAATCATATCGCTTTTAGCAAGATTCATTTTTGCTTTATCTAATATGTAGCTATCTCTAAGTCTTAAATATTCCTCTTCATTAAAGAATCTTTCTTTTTGGACTCTTGTCATGTATAAAATATCTAAATTATGAATTACATCTTCTAATTTTTCTACTTCTATATATTCAATATTATTCTTCTCTAAAATTTCTTCTCTTATATATTGCGGTATAGTAAGTTCTTTAGGCGATATCAATACGAATTTGTTGTTTTTATAACGTGACATTGCTTTTATAAGCGAATGCACTGTTCTACCAAATTTTAAATCTCCACAAATTCCAATTACATGGTCATTTAATCCATTCTTTAGACTTGTAATTGTTAATAGGTCCGCTAAAGTTTGAGTAGGATGCTGATGCCCTCCATCTCCTGCATTGATTATTGGTACGCCTGAATAAAGACTTGCAACTTTTGCTGCGCCTTCTTTTGGATGTCTCATGGTAATAATATCTGAATATATAGATACCATTTTAATTGTATCAGCCAAGGTTTCTCCTTTTGAAATTGATGTTGAATTTGGTTCTGAAAACCCAAGAATTTTTCCTCCAAGTCTCATCATTGCTGCTTCAAAACTCAATCGAGTTCTTGTACTTGGTTCGTAAAATAAAGTTGCTAGAATTTTCCCATCACATATATGGGAGAACTCTTCTGGATGTGTCATTATTTGATGTGCTAATTTAAATATTTCATCTAATTCATCTGTTGTAAAATCCATTGGTTCTATTAAATGTCTAAGGTCTTTTTTCATTTCACCATCACTCCTTGTTAACCTCTCTGAGTTAATTTAAAGGGAGAAAATTATATATAATACTATATAATAAAAAAGCTTCCTTTAAATAAAGGAAGGCATAATAAACCTAAATATTATGGGTATTATAAACTTCCTTATTGACTTCTCTGAATCAAGTTAAAGGTTATTCTTTTTGTAAGGATAACACTTCTTTAAGACTCTGTCAATATAAATAATTTCACCCTACTGTTTAAATTATCACATTAAAATTGCAGTCTAAAAAATAACCCCTAGCTTTCTAGGAGTTATTAGATTAGAGACTTAAAAATTATTCATTATACTATCCCACATCATCTTGCCACACTTTGCAAGAGTAACTGTTCCATATACACTATTTGGAATTCCCATTGAAAGAACAGTAAAGGTAAAGGATCCTTTTTGAACATGAATTAAAGCTGTATCATTTTCAACACTTGCTTTATCTCCAGTTTTACTTGATATTTCAAATTTCAAATCATCAGGTATATACAGCGCTAACTTATTTTTCATTTGTTGACGTTGAAGTATATCTATAAGCATTGTGCTATTTTTCTTATCTAAATAACTTGCGCTATATAAGTGTTTCCACATCTTCGCCAAATCTAAAGCACTAGTTATATTTTCAATTCCACTACTTGCTGCTCTCTCATCTGAAGTCTTTCTATTGAGCTTAGTATTTTTTAGTCCTTGAGCAATTATGTCTTCATTTATGTTATCCATACCAACTATATCAATAAGTTTATTTGCTGCTGTATTATCACTTTGTATAAGCATAGCAACTAATAATTCAAATAGGGTATATTCTCTATTATCAAATTCATGAAGAATTCCTGTTCCATAAACTTTATCTTCTTCTTCAATTTTAATCTTATCTAAAAATGAACCTTTTTCATCTTGAACATATTTTATTACAGATACTGCTATTGGCAGTTTCATACATCCCGCTGCTGTCATCTGCACATTTTCATTATATCCATAAGAAAAACCACTTTCTAAATCCTCAAAGAAAAATGAATATGTTCCAATTCTAGATTCTAAATATCTTTTTATTTCTTTCATAATACCCACCGCTTTCTAAAAATACTCTTAATGTCATTAGGTATCCAATGAGTACTAAAATATCATTAATGGTTATTTTAGTACTCTTCTTAAGTTAATTAATCAGCAAATGATATGCCTATTTTCTTTGCTACAGTAACCAATTCACCATTTGGATCTACTTGCTTATTGTTTCCTATAACATTTTCTAGGCTATCATAGGTAATTTCATTACCCTTTAAGCACACCATACTTCCAAATTTACCTTGATTAATAAGCTCTACAGCACCAACACCATATCTTGTAGATAATATTCTATCATAAGTGTTTGTCATTCCACCTCTTTGGATGTGACCAAGGACTGTACATCTAACTTCTCTATCTTTGACTAATCTTTCTAAATCACTAGCTAATTTATTTCCAATACCACCAAGTCTAATTGGATCTGGACTATCTTCAACTATTTTAGCTACCATAACCTCACCATTTTTAGGTTTTGCACCTTCAGCTACAACTATAATAGTAAATAGTTTTCCATGTTTCTTTCTATCTTCAATTTTATCTACAATTTTATTTATGTCATATGGAATTTCAGGTAATAAGATAACATCGGCTGATCCGGCTATTCCTGATTCTAATGCTATAAATCCAGCATTTCTTCCCATAACTTCTAATATCATAATTCTATGATGTGATTCCGCTGTTGTATGAAGCCTATCTAATGCTTCTGTTGCAATAGCAATCGATGTATTAAATCCAAATGTTATATCTGTTGACCCTAAGTCATTATCTATGGTCTTTGGAACTCCTATAACCTTTACTCCTTTACGAGAAAAATCTCTAGCTGATGTTAATGTTCCATCACCACCAATAACTATTAAAACGTCTACACCTTCCTTTTTTAAATTCTCAACTGCTGCATCTGAAACATCTTTTTTGACCATTTTTCCGTTTTCTTCTACGGCATAGTCAAATAAATTATCTTTATTTGAACTATAAAGTATTGTTCCTCCACGCGATATAAGACCTGATACAGTTGATAAATCTAATGGAATGAAATCATTGTTATATAGTCCTCTATAACCGAATTTATATCCAATAACTTCATATCCATAGTTTAATATTGCTGTCTTTGTTACAGAACTTATTACTGCATTTAATCCTGGGCAGTCTCCTCCTCCAGTTAATAACGCTATTTTTTTTATTTCTTTGGACATTTCTAAATCCCCCTATACCATAATCTTCTTTTGAAATAATAAATTAAATTATCATTATTTTCTGACTATTTATTTAAATGATATCACAAACTTTAATTTCTGAAAAGTATAAATTTACAATATATTCATTCTTTAAATAAGAATTCTAATTTTTATTTTTTTACTATTATATTTTTGCTCATTTATTTATATTAATACTACTTTATTTAATTTCCCAAACATTCATTTATAAAGGAAATATACTCCACATACTTTTAAAAATTATATTTAAAGGTTGAAATAACGCACCTAAATCATTCATCATTCATTTTTCATCGCAGAAACATCTAACAAGCGTTGATATCACTGAATTTCAATAATTAAAATTTCTATAATTTCCTCGGCATAAAAAAAGAACTGAACTATATAAAATATATAATCTCAATTCTTCTTAATTATCTTACATCTTTAACATTCCTGATAACATAAGTATTCCGAATACTATACTTGCACCAATTCTATAAACTGCAAATACTCTCATAGGTCTCTTCTTTAAATAATCTATAAACTTTCTCATAACAATTAGTGCAACTATAAATGAAACTATAAATCCAACAGCTAATGCTATTGCATTAGTCATATTCATCTCTGAATAATTGAATTTTAGTAAATCCATTCCTGATGAACCAACCATAGCTGGAATAGCTAGGAAAAATGAATATTCAGCAGCAACAGCAGTTGAAAGACCCGAAACCCATCCTCCCATTATTGTGGAAGCACTTCTTGACATTCCTGGCCACATGGCAAGACATTGAAAAAATCCAATTTTTAATGATTCTATAGGTGTAATTTTATCAATATCCCTTATAGCATGATTATTTTTTCTAAACTTATTTTCAATCACAATTAATAGAATACCACCAATTAAAAATGCAATAACAACAGGCCAAGGTCCAAATAAAACTGTTTTAATTTTTTTATAAAAAATTAGTCCTAATATCATCATTGGAATTGATCCAACAATGATATTAATTCCAAATCTAAAACCGACTTCCCCTCTTTTTCCTCTTGAAGCTATATAAGCAAAAAAGTCGACCACACTACTTCGTATTTTTTCCCAATACAATACAACAACTGCAAGTATTGCACCTAATTGTATTACTACTTCAAACATCTCAGGAAAATCGCCTGTAAAATTAATAATACTTCCGGTAAGTATCAAATGTCCTGTTGAAGATACTGGAATAAATTCAGTAAGCCCTTCAACTATTCCCATAATAATCGCCTTAAATATAAATAATATATCTATTCCCACCTAAACTTCACTCTCTTTCTAATTTTTTATTTACTTGTATAATTATAAATAATTTTATATTATTTTCATATTAAAATTTCTTTCAACTTTATTACAATGTAAAGTTATTTTAATTATTGTCAATATTCTATTTTCTATATTTCAATCCTTCATAATAAATTACATAACTTGTCCACATATTTATAATATTATTTTAATTATCAATTAATTCATTATTGGTTATACTTTCAGTAATTAAGGAGCAACTTTTTAGTTCCTCCCTAGTTATATATTATTATTTTTTTATTATACTTAATATTTCTTTTTCTTCACTTTTTAGATTTGGTACATAGCTCTTTAATAGTGTAAAGTTACCTACCAACTCATAATCTCCAAGAGTTGCTGGAATAAAGACACTATTCCCCATAAGAATTTTTTCTTCTTTATCTCTATCATATTTTATTACACCATTACCATCAACACATGTGAATAAATAAAATCTCTCTTCATCACTTTTTTCTTTTATACATGTATTAATTTTATATTTTTGTATAGTGAAGTATTCATCTAAGCAAAGATAAGTCTTTTCATAACCTTCTCTTTCTATTAGAATTCCTTTTGAATTTGCTCCCTTTAAAGAAAAATCAATTACTTCTAATGCTTTTTCAACGTGTATTTCTCTTCCTCTATTGTAATCATAAACTCTATATGTTGTATCACTATTTTGTTGAATTTCAGCAATTAAAACACCTTCACATATAGCATGAACCAATCCGCTTTGTACAAAAAAGAAGTCACCTTTTTTAACAGGAATTTTATTTAAATATTTATCTAAATCCCCCTCTTCAATTGCTTTTCTAAATTTTTCTTTATCACAATCTTTTGTTCCTACAATTAACGAAGCATTTTCTTCTGCATCTACTACATACCAAGCTTCTGTTTTCCCAGAATCTTTTTCAACTCTATTTGCATATTCATCGTTTGGATGAACTTGAACTGAAAGTTTATCATCTGCAGTTATTAACTTAATTAAAAGTGGAAATTCTTTCGTATCCATTTTTGTCCCAACAAGCTTTTCTCCAAAAAGTTCTATTATTTCATGAAAAGTTTTTCCTTTTAATTCTCCATTTTCAACTTTACCTGTACCATTTTTATGACAAGCGATATCCCAGCTCTCACCTATTACTCCTTCTGGCACATTATTTCTAAATTTCTCCAGGTGTTTTCCACCCCATATTCTTTCATAATATAAATTTTCGAATTTAATTGGATACATGTAACTCCCCCTATGAGCAAGATTAGCTGTGTATTTTAAATTATAATACTATTTTATTTTAATAAAACAACTTAAGATCTGGTATTTTTAATGTTGCCCCATTCTTTTTATTATATGCATCTGAGAGGTTCTTAACCCTATTATAATTTGCAGTTATAGTATCTTTGTCTTCTGCACTAGTTTTTTCATTTATTCCATCATACGCAGCTTTCAAATTTACTAGTCCTCTATTTATATCACCATCAACAGCAATATAATAGCATCCTGCATTATTTAATGTTAAGATATCATTTTTGTCAATTGCATATGCACTTCTTATTTCTTTAAGAGCATCGTCATTTTTCTGACTATTTAAATAAACAGTTCCAAGAGCTCTGTGGTATTTAGGTTCTTTGTTATTTATTGATACACATTTCTTTAATAATTGTGCTGCATCATCAGCTCTTTGATTATTAATTTGTATTAATGCCATATTATAATATATTTCTGCATCATTTTGCTGTAATTTAGACGCAAAATCATAATAATATAAGGCTTTTGAAGTATCCTTTATAGTATTTCCATAATACTCTGCTGTTTTAATTATAATATTGAAACTTAAAGGATCTTTATATAAAGCAGTTCTAAAATATGGCTCTGATTCTTCAGCTTTGTTCTGCTTTTCAAGTATTTCAGGTATTAAAAATCCATAATTATCTGAGTAATCCCTATTGGCTAGAACACTCTTTTCGCAATCTTTAAATGCTTCATCATAATTTTCATTATTAAAAGCCTGCCAAGCTGCAGCATGATATCCTATAAAGGAATTAGGATTATTCTTTATTATTTCATCCGATACCTCTTTTGCCTTTTCAGTTTCTCCTAAATTTTGATATATGTTTGCTTTAATAAGTAATAGATTTTCATTTCCTACATCTTCACCATCTAATTTATCAGCTAGTTCCTCTGCCTTTTTAGCTGAATCCTTACTCATTGAGTAAATTTTCATTTCCCACATTTTATAAGCAAGTTCATTTGGATCTTTTTTTTCAAGCTTAGAAATTTTATCTAAAATATCAGTTTCATTGTAATCTGCAATCTGAGCTATAACATCAAATACTGATATTTCATTTTTGTCTTTATCCCATGCTTCCTTTAACGACTCAAATCCTTTATCATAATCATCAAGTAACATATACATCTTAGCTATAACAGCTAAATCACTGGCATTTTCATTATTTTGAGAATACTGCCTAATTATTTCTTTCGCTTTATCTTTATCACCATTTGCTACATAAACAGTAAACATTGTTTTCATTAGATTTTTATCGTCAGGATATGTTTGTAAAAATAATTCTCCATATTCTATTGCCGTTTTATAATCTCCATTTAACAATGATGTGAATACTATATAATTAGTTAATTCCTTATCTTTAATCTGAAGCTTGTCTAAATCTTTTTTCTGGGTATCTATAATCTTATTTCTAGCTTCGTATACCTTTTTAAGGAGTTCATTAGACTTAATAAAATCTCCTTCCACAGAGTAAATTTCAGCAATTTTTAAATTATATATCGGCCACTCATCTTTTTCTTGAAGTTTAGTGTAGTCTGCAATAGCTAGGTCATATTTTTTATCATAAAAATCTTGTTCAGCTGCATTAGTTGCTATAGTACCTTCAAACTTCTTTGTTCCCATAAAATTTTTTAAAATCATTGTAATGCCTAACGTTACAATTAAGAAAAGGACTATGGCTATTGTTGGAATAAAATACTTATTTTTCTTGAAACTTCTTATATGTATCCTAATTATAGCCATAGTTTTAGGAAAATACTCATGTTCTCTTAAAGCATTTATGTAATCCTTAACCTTTTTACCCACTAATATATCACACCTTACTTTCGTAATTAACTTATACTGCCCTCTATTTTAACAAACTTTGCTACAAAAATCTACATTTTGTATAAGATTCATACAATTGTAATTATATATTAATAATTAGATTATTTTTATATCCTCAATATATTTTTCAACAAGCAATTCTTGATAACCTGCCGACTTATTTATGCATATAATTTCAACAATATTTTTAAGTTCTAAGCTTTTTATATTGTTCATCTTTTTTATTCTGTAATCCTCTAATTTTACTGAAGACTTAATACCTATGTAATCTTCCTTAGTATATCTCCATAAAGCCAGACTTTCTCCATATCTCTGTTTTAATTTATCTGCCATAACAATTCCCTCTGGATCAAAATCTCCTGAATAATATATTTTAGCACCATTTTTAATCAGCTTATCCATAAGTATTAATGCTGCTAACTTGAAATTTCCAAAGGTACAGATAAGCGAAGGTTTTACATTTCCTATTCTATACAAAATTTCACTAAACACAGTGGGATTTTCGAATACATATACTTTATTATTGGGGCTTATTACTTTATCTATTTTACTTATATTCCACAAGGAAACTTGAAGCGGCTCTTGACTTTCGTAAAACCCCCTCCAGCCAATATGTTCTACTTCTTCATTATAAGCTAATACTCCACTGCAAAGAGTAAAGTTTGAAACTTCATCTTTTATTATTCCTGCTCTATATAAAACTTCATTTAGTTCCTCTGCATTTTCTGGATATTTTATCTCTAAACTGTAGCATATGGCATAAAGCAAAAGATTTCCACATTCTGTATTAGTATCAAAACTATGAGGATTTGTCGTTATATTTGAAGAAAAAAGTGCTAGTCTAACTGTACTTTTTTCCTTAAAACTTAAGCTGTTATATCCACTACATACATAAATTAAATTCTTCTTTAGCTGTAGTTTATCTTCATCATATTTTAAATTTACTAATCTATAAGCATTTTCTTTAGTCTTTAAGAAATATAATAACCATTTTTCAGCTCTTGTTCCTTTTAATTTTTCTATTATTTTCTCAAAATACTCCTGCTTTTCTGTTTTATATATTGATTTTTCTTCTTTATTACTAAGCAGATATTCTCCAAAATATCCTTCAAGAACTTTATCAAAAATCACTCCACTAAATTTTGTATTCTCTAAAGCTTTAATAAAGGCTTCAACTTTAAAGGAAGTGGATTTTTTATAATAATCTTTTCTAAACAAGCCTGTTAATGCTTCTTTCTCATCTTCCTTTAAATTATTTAATACTACCGTTCCACCTAAACTTCCAAGTGACTTATATTTTTTTCTTATACTTTCTAAAGTTCTCTTAAATCCAGAATTACTCTTGAAATAGCTTACACATTCTTTAAGTAATAATTCCTCACTATTCATGAATGTCACACCACCAGTTCCTTAATTTTAATTTTTAACTATTCTTGAATATGCCCCTGTTCAATTATCATTATTGCTTGCTTGTTTTTCTTTAACTTCATTATTATTAGTTTTAGAACTGCAACCTGTTAGCAAAAGGAATACACCTAATATAGAAATTGCCCTATATACAAATTGCTAAACAAAATCTACAATCAATATTTAATTGTTAGTAACTTCTCCTTATGATCCCAATAATGATTTAACTACTTTATACTTATATATTACTGGACAAATATGTCAGTAATATATAAGCATAAAGTAGTGGCTTACGTAGTCTTTTTATTAATCATAACACTTGTGATTATCATTCATTTTTTTCTTGATTTTTCTTTTGATAAAAGATAGATATTGAATAAAACCCCTAGAGCCCCAATACCTCCTGATATAATATACACCAAATTGCTTGTTTTTTCCCATATGATAATTGAACTAATTATTGTACAGATTAATACAATCGATGAAATGACAATAACTATATTTTCAATAGTATTATTTAAGGAATTTTTGTTGTTGGTGTTCTTATTCAACATAATATATCATCCTTTCTTGAATAATAAGTTTTTTTAAATTATCACGTTGCGACTAAAACAAAATTATTATCATACATATTGTTTCTTAATATTCCTTCAAGTGCGATTCCAGATTTTTGCATTCTCTGCCTAATTCAGGATTGAGGAGCGAATTTGGTTGTAGGATTTCTTCAGTAGAAATCCACAGGCAAATTGTCTAAAAACCGAAAGAACAGAATACCCATTATTTCAGCGAGTATACTGTTAATTCTAAATTTCTAATTGATTATCTATACTAATAATTCTTTGACTTTCCCATTCCATGCATACCTTATAACAGTTACAAAATCAGCATTATCAGGTCTTATGAGTTCACAAATTGAAAGGGATGGCACTGTGTCATAATCTCCCCACAATATTTGTGAATTTATAACATAATCTAAACCTAATTCACTTAAAAGCCTAAACATATCTCTTATATTTCTTTCATCAACTCCTGCAAACGCTTCATCTAGAGATATAATCCTTGGGCAGTCTTTTCTTCCACCTTCATATCTGGCATAAACTGCTGAAAATAAAGGTACGTACATTGCCATGGCTTTTTCTCCTCCACTAAACTGGAAGAAAGCATTATTAGTAAGTTCTTTTTTGTTTTGTCCAGTCTTTACAAAGGATAATTTAAATTCAAACCATTTTCTATAATCTAATATTTCTCTCATTATGCTATGAAATGTTTGATTTTGTCCTTTATCTTCAAGTCCTCTTCTTGCCTGAGCTATTTTAGATCTAAAATGTTCTGAAAGCTTATTTAAATTCTCTTCCCTCATTAAGTTTCCATCCTGCTTTAAAAGCTCTACAAGCTCTTTTGTATCTAACTGCTCTTCTGTTTCCGCTTTTTTACTGCCCCATTTTAAACTAAAAGCCAAACCACTTGAAGTATTCATGGATTCCATAAGTTCATTCATTTTATCAACCCATTTTTCACTATGGAATATCTTAGCTCTTATTTTCTTGCTAATATTTTTAACTAAAATATCCTCAAAAAGCTGTCTGTCACTTTCTCTAAGGAGCTTTTCATTTTCTTCTACGCCTTCTATAATAAATTCTATAAGCTTATAAAAACTTACTTCCTTTCCTCTTACTTTTCCCACAACATTAAGTCTTCTTCTATCTATTCCTGCTGAAGCCAGCTCCATATTGTTTTCATCAATATTTGTATCAAATATAGTATCGATTTTTACACTATATTCTCTTAAATATTGAGTATTCTCCTGATATCTTTGGTAAAGAGAACTAGTATAATCGTCTTTATCTCTTGTTACTTTTTCATCTGCTGCAGCTTCTCTAACAAGCCTTTTAGCAATTTTAAAGTAATCTTCATTTCCTTCTACAGTTATTGAATAACCTAAATCACATTCTTCTTTAAAAGCCTCTTCATATAGATGAGTTAACTTTTTATAGTATTCAAGTTGTTCCTCTGTTTTAGAAAGATTGCTAATACTATTATTAATATTGTTCTTTTCACTTTCGCTTCTTCGAACTAGCTCCTTTGTTTTACTTGGTATTTCTCTTAATATTTTTATACATTCATCAAGCTCTCTTTTGATCTCATCATAATCCGAAAGCTTAAGCTGTTCCATCAAATTAATATGTGTTATTTCAGCTTCTTTTAGTTTTCTATCTACAATATTTATATCATATTGTAGATTATCCATATCTTCTAATAAACTTTCCCTTTGCTCCTCTAAAATAATTAACCTTTCTACTATTTGAAGAATACTGTTATGAATCCTTTCAAGTTCATATAGTTCATCTTTATAATCTCTAGCATTTTCTATAGCTTCTTTATAAGCTTCTAAATTCCCTTTAATAGGAATCTTAAAAGTCAGTTCATATACTTTTTCTTTTATTTTCTTTAATTCTTCATATAATTTTCTTTCATCTTCTGACTTCTTAGCAACAATGCTGCTAATCATATTATAGTTAAACTCAGCTTCTTTAACATCTTTACATACTATTAAAAGGTCTTTGTTAGAAGGAAAACTGCCAAATTCTTTTTTTAGTACATCGAGTTTTAAATTTAACTCATTTATTTCATTATCAAATTGAACAATGTGTTCTTCTATATTCTTCAGTTCTTGTGAAAGCTTTTCTATCTGCTCTTCACTATACTTTTGTCTTGCTGCAATACCTATAAACTTAGGCATATAAATATTTGTTACCGTACCTTTTAGTATTCCTATGCTATATTGTCCCTTCTCATTTATATATGTATTATCATCATTTCCATCAACAAGAATGCTATTTATTGCATTGTATACATCTTCTTGACTTATACCTGATACTTTAATATCTTCAGCCTTTAGCATTTCTGATAAATTGTAGTTAAAAAGCTTTGGAGAAGAAAATATGTATTTATCAGCACCTTCATTATTAATAGTCATTACCTTATCTTTATATTTTTCTGGAATTATTAAAGCATCTAATAAGCCCATTTCTAAAAGTGCTTCTTCTATTTTGCCTTTTATTTCCTCGGAAATATTTTCTTTAAAATCAACTGCTTTGTAAAGTGGAATAAAAGGTATTCCTTCTTTATTTAGAGCTTCCCTATTTACTAGAACTTTGCTATCTCTAACTGGTTCTGGATCCTTCTTGACTTTCCACTGGTCAATTTCTGTTTTCTTCTCTTCACATAACTTTTCCCACTTATTCTTTTCGCCTTTAAATTCATATAAACTCTTATTTAGTATATCTTGAAATCCGTTATATTCATTTCTAATATGTTCAAGTACAGCATCAAAGCTTTTAGTATCATCAAAGTTATTTATATCTCTTGCCACATTAACCATAGCACCATCTGAAAGCTTTAACTCATTATTTTCTTTTCTCCATCCATATATTTTTTCTATGTATTCCTGTTTTATTTCCTCCATAAGGCTATTAGTTTGATTTAATATTCTATTTTTTTCTTCCCTATCAGCTTTGCTTTTTTCCAATTCCTGCAGAGCCTTATCATATTCATGATTTTTTCTTTCTTCTTCTTCAAGAGCTTTTATAGCTTTATCTATATCAGTTGTATATTTGTTTAAGCTGCCTTTTATATATGCAAAACTATATTCTTCAGTTAACCTATTTTTTAATTCATCCTTTAAAAACTCCTGCTCATCAAAGGAAAATTCCTCCGCAATAGTATCCATTTCTTCAAGTTTACCTTTAAGCTTTGAAATAGCACTATCCCTTTTATCTTCAAATTCCTTTATATTGCCAGCTACCTCTCTCTCACTATCTTTTTTCTTTTGAAGCTGCTCTTCCTTATCAGCTTTTTGTTTCTTAAAATCAGCTATGTCTCCTTCAAGTCCAATAATTTTTTCTCTTATTTGAACACTATCATGCTTATCTAATTCTTTCTTCTTTTCTTCATTGGTTTTTAGCTGTATATCTAAGTCTTTAAGTTCATCCTCTGCCTCTTTATATGCCTTTTCTGCTCTATCTCTTTCTTCCACATAATTCAACTTATCTTTTTCAAACTTATCAACTTGATTTTTATTATCCACGTAAAGCTTAGCCTTATTAGTTATTATAAAGTTATTATATTTATCAAAAGCGCCTTTTATTTTATCAGCAGCCTTTTTGCTTTCCTTAAGCTCTTCTAGTCTACTCTTAATATTATCCATATTTTCTATAGCTTCTGACATTGGACGCAAATCATCTTCTGAAAGAGGTTGCAGAGAATTTTCTAGTATTTCATATACTACTGTAGGTTTAAAATCCTTTGATAGCTTTGGAGATCTAAGCTGAACCATAAGTTTTACTAATTCTTCATATTCCTCAATATCATTAAAGCCAAAAAGAAGATCATTTACCATTTTCATATAATCTCCTTGACTTTCACGTACTTGTCCGCCTGCACCTATTCTATTTTCTAATTCCTTCATTGTTAAAGGAAGCTTTTCTCCTACACTTTTGTATAGAAAAAAATCTTTTCCTATTCTTCTACCATCAGTTATAGCAAAGCCCCAAGATTTTATGGACTTACCTCTAACTGCTTTAAAGCCCATACCTATTGTAAGATAATTTTCAGTTTCCTTCTTTTGAAATTCCATATATAGGTATCCTAGAGATTCATCTTTACCACTATCTTCATCACCTAAAAGATAATTTTCTATTTTTCTTGCTTTAGAGCCAAAGGGATCAAGTCTTTCTGGACTTTTATTTCCATCTAGCAATAGTGGAATAAAACTCTGCATAGTAACAGACTTTCCTGATCCATTAGAACCCCTTAAAAGAAGTCTTCCATCAGAAAAATCAAATTCCTCCTCATCATAATACCAAAAGTTCACTAATCCTGCTTTATTTATAATCCATCTGTTACTATTCATCTTAAGAATCTCCCTTCTCTATAGCTGCTTCTTTAAAAGCCTCTGGATAACTACCTATAACTTTTCCTGCAAGAGGCAATACTTCTATGTCTTTGCCATCATTTAATATACTAAGCATATTAAACTCTTTCATATACTTAATAATATCTTCTGTTAAAGCGCTTAATGTTTTCTCTCTATATTCCTTACTCCAACCGTGGCTGAAATTCAATTTAAGCTCCTCAACTAAGCTTCCAAAATGCGCTCTTGATATTGTAATGGTATCATTTATTTTTAATTTAAGTTCCTTTGAATTCACTTTTTCTTTTATAATTCCATTAAATAATAACACTACATCACTTATAGCCTTTCCTCCTGGAAAAGTATCCTTCAAATTCTTTTCTCTATTTAAAACTATTAAAGCCCCATTTCTATGTACATGAATATCGTAGTCCAAAAAATTTTCTAAATCATTGGATATCATACTTCTTTGCTTTTTTATATAATCATAATCTGCATCTTCACTGCCTTCATTATAAACCACTGGAGACATTAAAAGTCTTCTATAAACTCTCTGCCTTCTTATGATACCTCTCTCAGTATCCACTTCTCCCCATTCTTCATTTTCAATATCTTTATAAGAGTTATAATTTAATATGCTAGTAGTAAAGTTTCTTACAAAATATCTTGAAAAGCCTGTGCTTTCATATAATACTTCTGTATCTATGCTGCTGGCAAAATTCTGCTCATCACCATCATCTACTCTTATCATTTTAAGTTCAACTGCAAATCTTAAAACCTTAATAAGAGACTTTCTATGTCTATACAAAGTCCAGTCTACACTTTCTTCTCCCATATAGTTCCCTTGGATAAACTCAGTAACCCCTGATAAAACAAACTGTTCTTCTCTACCCTTGTCTTCTAGAAACATTAATAAAATACATAAAAATGCATACTCCTTATTGCTTTCAAAATTTGCAATTCCCATCCAGGCCTCTGCTTTTCCCGGAAGTTTTTCAAGCTTAATCAAATGTGGGTTTACAATAACCTGATATCCTAATTTTTCTGAAAGAAAGGCTTTAAAATTAGGTATGCTATCCTTTATCCTATAATAAAGTTCCTTATTATCATCCTTACTTATCCAATAATTTTCTAATAATATTTCTAATTCCTTCATTGAATCCCTCTTTCAAATCTTATAATATAGGCAGGCATTTCAAATGTTCCATCTGCACATAAAAGCTTGCATTTATCTCCGGAACTTCTTGGACTTTCTACTCTATAAATCCTTCCATCTTCGGTCTTCCCCCTTTTATCGGGTGAATTCATTCCCTTGCTAAGCCATCTTAAAAGAGTAAGCCTTACATGAGGTTCTATTTCAGGTAACTTTGAAAAATCTATAACATTTTCTATTATATAATTATCTATTATTTTCTTTTCTTCTTCTCTTATTTTTATAATTTTATGTAACATTTTATTTTTTCTCTGCTCATTATTCATTATAGGATTTCTCACACTTTTTTCTCTATAAGCACGAATTCTAGGCTTTATGCTTTCAACATATGGAGGTTCTTCAAAAATACCACTGTTTATACTTTCCGTCTTTCTAATTATCTCTCCTTTTATGTGCTTCATATTAAATATTCCAAAGGCAAGACTAGATAATTTATGTGCATCATCTAAAGTTTCACAGTTTAAAAACATTTCACAAAGTTTTTTAGGCTCAACACCAAAATATGTTCTTGACAGCTTAAGCTGTCAAGAAATGGTTATTACATTCTAATAAAATTCTTCCTTTGTAGTAGTCTTTATTCCTTGTAAAATAGTGTCTGCGTTGAATTGCTTT
>JAJXWH010000047.1 GCA_021781745.1 Bacillota bacterium
TTGGACAGCTTTTCACAACTCTATTGTCATAAAAATCTTTTCTTAAAATATAGTTTACATGTGTTTTTAATTTTTTTAATTTAATATCTTCTTGTATCAAAAGGAACACCTCTATTTTGTATTTACAATTTACAATTTATAACTTTCAATAA
Organism: Bacillota bacterium; assembly: GCA_021781745.1. Classification (GTDB taxonomy): domain Bacteria; phylum Bacillota; class Clostridia; order Clostridiales; family Clostridiaceae; genus Clostridium. The sequence continues at coordinate 153 of JAJXWH010000047.1, forward strand.
CTTCTAGTAGTTTTTAACAGCTTTATTTTGAAATTATATTTTGTATTTTTGCACTTCTGTAATTTCATATTTTGTATTTCCTTCTAATACTTGCCACATCTTTGTATTTATAATCACTAACAACATTTATTTAATACATTCCATAGGGATTTTTTTATGATACATATATGGATGCATGCTTACATATATACTTTTTTACAACACATATCTACATGGATATACTCGTATTTTGATGAAATTTTTACAATCTGAATTTCTCTTATCCATTGATATTACTGACTTTCAAAATCGAAAATTTTTACATTTTCCTATACATTAAAAAAAGCTAGAAAGTTTTCTACAACTTCCAGCTCTATTTTAGATTATTTTCATATATTTAAGATAACTTATTTGCGTTTCCCATACTTTCATCTGCTTCAAACATAAAAGCCTTTTTAATCTTATCAATAACAATATCTTTAACTCTATCAGGTGACTTTACTTTAACATATGGCCCTAGGGACATTATTTTTCTTATGACCTCATCTTCTTCAAAGGTATAATAATAAATATCTATTTCATATTTATTTTCTGAAATAGTCCTGGAATTTCTTTCAAAAGAGGAAAAACTCATAAAACATCTTTCCATAGCTCCCCTAATATCTTCAAGTTCAATTGTAATTGGAATTTCTGAGTATTTCTTTTCCTTTAATTTCTTAAGCACATCTTCTCTTTTTACTTTTGAATTAACATTTTGTGCTATTTTAACTTCCTTTAAGGTATGTAAATTAACCATTATAGACCGCTTCTCTTCTAAAGAATATAGGGATGCTCTAAATTTATCATCTTTTAAGGAATATTCAATTCTAATTGGGAGTGCTAATTGGTTATTATATTCATTGCCGTTTTTATCTACATTTGAATATATAATAGGCTTCTCATTAATTATTCCTTCTAAAATAGTATAAAAATCCTTACTTAATTTTTCTAAATCAACATCAAAATCATTTTTCATCTTATTTGTAAGTTCTATTACTTCGTTACTTCCATCTTTCACGTCTATCAAGGCTGCTTCCAATTTTTCTATGGTTCCTTTTCCAAATAAAGCTTGTACTACTGGTTCTTTAATCATTCCATTAAGCCAGGATTTTTCTAGCTTTGAAAATCTAACTTTAAGAGGTACACTATCTTCATTATTTAAAATACTATAATACTTTCCATCTCTTTTTTCCAAGAAATTAAAATTATCTATTTTGCTATATTGATTTAAAAGCATTCCTTCAAAGGTTTTAAAGTCTTTACCTATTATTTTTTCATCATATTCTTCTTTTTCAATAAGCCTTATAATTTCATCTTTATAAAGTCCATTTTTTGATAGATTTAAAATTCTAAATACTAAATGAAAATATTTATTTTTGTATTCATGAAATAACTCCATAATTATTAAGCATATCCTCCCAATCATTTTTTATTTTCTTATGAAGATACCTAGGCGAAATAACCCTTAAATAACCACCATATTTTCTAATCCACGGAATCATTTCCCAAGCATCATTTACTATCTTTTTAAAGGAATAGGTAGTATCACTTATCTCCTCAAAAGTGCACTCCCCTAGTTCACCTTTTATCTTTTCAACTATATAATATTCATTTAAGGAATTAATTTTAACTTCAAATTCCACTTCTTCATAGGAAACATCAGTGTTATGAGGTACACTTGAAAAACTTTTCTCCATAGCTAATTTATACTTTTCCTCATATTCCTCATAATTAAATCTTGTTTTTAATACCTCCACGTCATCTTTCCTATCGAGCCTTGCACTAACACATCTTCCGTTGTTAGTAAATGAAAAGACGTAAAACCTACCACATTCAATATCATATCTTAGCTTAAAGGGTCTAACTACTTCATTATCATATCTTTTGACACGTATAGTTTTACAATTATTCTTAAGCCTTATCTCTTTTCTATTTTCAATTGCTGTCATAATTTTCAAAATTAATTCTTCTTCTATTACAGGATGAAAATGCAAGTTTTTATATTGGAAACAATTGTTATCCTTTGGTATTATATTTCGTTCAAACTCCATATAATCTTTTAGTGTATCGTAAAAATAATGTCCACTTACATTAGGAAAGATAATATTTTTATATAAGTCTACTATATAATAAAGTTTTAGAATTTCTTCATTATTAAGTTCATTTAGTATATCCTCTGAAATGTAATACTCTTTAACTCGCCCATTCTTCTTAGCTGCTACAATTTCCATAGAATTTACTAATTCATTAAGCTTTCTTTCTATAGTTTTACTGCTTATATTTTCATAATCAATTAATTCCTTACTTACAAGTTGATTTTCAATATCTGATAAGTTCATGGGTTCGTTTTTATAGTTTAAAATTAAGAGCAAGTAATAATATAAGATAATATCAGTTTTAGTAAAACTCTTGCTTAAATACGTATTAACCAAAAAATTTTTTGTATTTGAAATATCATCATAACTTAAACTTAATAATTTATTTTTTCCATCCTTATCTATTTTAATAAAATCATTTTCTATATATTGTTTAATTCGACGCATCTCATAACTGACTTTTCTTGAACTTCCATGATTTTTATTTTCTAAATCACCTTTTGAAAAACATCCATATAAAAAGACATCCCTTAGAATTGAACGTATTAAATCATAATGCTTAATAAGATCTGGAAAAATAGAAATCCCCACCTTTGCTTAACAAAATTTAATATTATAGTTCCTCGTCTTATATATACTTTATCCTAAAGAATCAGCAAGACCAAACAATACTTCCATTACATCTGCTAATTCCTCAAGATTTTTATCTTCTAAAAATTCATTAACTTCCTCTTGAAATTTTGCTTCTAAAAGCTTGTACTTTTCTTCCTTAGATACAATTAAGATATCGCATTCTTGTCCATCTGCCTTTATTATTTCTGGTATTTTATCTCTTACAAGTTTATTGTATATCTTCATCTAAGTTCGCCTTTTCCTAAAGAGTCTATATATTCTTCTTTTTCTTATAATCCTTATAGAACAATATAATTCCCATAATAAAAAATGCACTCACCATATAAAATATAAAAGGATTATTATCGAGGTTTATTTTCAGCACATGTATATTCAATAAGTTGAATCCAAAAACGATTAATAAAGCTAAACTATATGCTTTCCTTTTCTTAAAAAGAATATATGATAGGACTATACAAGGTAATAAGTCTCCTAAAAAACGAATCATAAAATTCACGCCTTTCTAGTTATTATAAAAGTTACTTCTCTTGCTTTCTTATTGGTTATACTTTCATGTTCTTTTAAGTAGGTGATGTTATTTCTATTCTAGCATCAAAGATTGCAAATTTAATATCAGCACCTGATATACATTTATATATTTTCATATTTATTTATAGTTAAGAATTTTTATATAAACGAATTTTTCTTAAAAACACTCCACTTCTCTGGATTATTGGCTATGACACTTAGTTTTGTTTTCCATACTTTTCTTCCCAAATAATCTTTTAATTCTTCTGGATAATCAATCTCGGGCGTAATAATATTATACTTATATAATGCTATTCTTACATCGTCAACATAACTTACTATTATATCTTCTTTTGAATTATCCTGGACCTCTTTTATATGTTTATTTAATACTAATACTGAAGCTATTATCAAAGTACTAGTTATTACTTTTGTTAATTTTATTTTTATCACAATTATCCCACTATATACAATACAATTGTATATTAATGTATATTCTTACACAATAGTTAAATAAATCAATATAATTCAAAAAAATAAAATTTGGACATTTTCTTCGTTTTAATATACAGATAGTAGATACTATGAAAAAATCCACGACAGAGATGTCGTGAATTACTTGTTAGAATCAAAGTGATATCTTTTCAGTATTAAAATCAATATACGTATAAATGTTTAAGTATCATTTTTATACATATCATCTGAGGAAATTAACATTTTATCTTCAGTACGGAATAGAATTAAAGTTTAATTAATGTTATTATTTTATTAGAAGCTCATAAATATCTGTGCAACATTTTGTTTTGAATAGTTAACTATAAGTCAATAATATATAGTGAAGGAGGTCTTTTCATGTTAATTGATCCAATCAAAACTTATACCTATAAAGATTATCTAACTTATGATGAAAATGAAAGAATTGAAATTATAGACGGAGAAATAATTAATATGAGCCTAGCTCCAAGTAGAATACACCAAAAAATAATACTAAAACTTTCTACTCACATTGAAAATTATATAACATCAAATAATGGTTCATGTGAAGTTTATCCTGCACCTTTCGATGTAATACTAAAAAATGATGATGATGAAGTAATTAATAGTAAAAATATAGTTCAACCTGATATATCCGTTATATGCGATAAAAATAAATTAACTGAAAAAGGCTGCACCGGTTCACCTGATATGATTGTTGAGGTTATATCTCCTTATAATCCTAGTAACGATTATGTAAAAAAATTGAACCTTTATGAACAATTCAGGGTCAAGGAATATTGGATTGTAAACCCTATAAAAAGAACTATATTAGTTTATGTATTAACAAAAAATGGATACGACGCTCCTATATATTACACCTTTGATGATAAAGTTAAAGTAAATATTTATGAAAATCTTGAAATAGATTTTCATTCTATGGATATTGATTAACTAAAATAACCATCTAGAGCCCTTATATTGTATAAGAACTTTGGATGGTTAGTCCAAAAAGTTACCATTGTATTTTCCCATACAATACGATCTATTAAAAAATAAGAGCTTACTTTACATAAACTCTCACTCTTTCCATAATTACTTGCCTTATTAATACATTGATAATTTTAATTAACGTGATGCTTTCTTGATAACAAATTCAAAAGCTCTTTTCTCATTTCCATATTTCATAATACTTTTTTCTGAGCAAACTTCAATAATAAATTCTTCAAAATACCAGTGAATATCTTCTTCAGAAAAAAATCTCTTATAGCCCTCTTCTGTCAAATAGAAATTCTTTTCTATTTCCGTACCACTTCTTGCTCCATAATTAAAATCATTTACGGAGTTAACTCTTCCAATCAAGTATCCATGTGGTTTTAATACTCTTTTTATTTCTTTTACTATATTTTTAGTTGTTTCATCATTAAAATAATGAAGGGATAAATCTGCTATTATTAATCCAATACTTTCCTTATCAAAAGGTAAAGTTTTCGCAAGGTCTAGTTGAGTTGTTTTTACTTCTGGTATGAATTCATTTAATATCTTTAATGCTTCTTCTGAATAATCGCAAGCAATTACCTTATATCCTCTTTCAGTTAAATATAGAGTATCTCCACCAGCTCCGCAGCCTAAATCAATTATTTCCTTATCCTTGTTTTTTTCTAAAATGTCAATATGCTTATCTAACCATAAATCGTATGTTGGTTTCTTTGCACTTTTACTTTTATAAATATTATCCCAGAACTTATTGTTATCCATTAGCTTTTCTCCTATTTAGGCAGAATCAAAAAAATAACAAGTCCATTTGCCAGCCTATTTTCCATCATGCTGCGTCAGCAAATTGACCTAATAGGCCCGCTATGAGGGCAACTTGCCTCCTTGCCTGATGAAAAATATCCATGGCAACTTTGGACTTGGTATTTATTTTCATGTGCCTTATTCTTTAAAATTTGCATATTCTATCTATTTAATTTCCACATAACAATACGTAAACTTTTTTATGGATATATTTTACCATAAAAGCATATTCTTCACAAAAAAATAAGAGCCTATTTTTATAAACTCTAAATTAACAGCACATAATTTTTCTACTAATAATTTCATCTGCTATTCTAAGTATATTACTTAAATGTTCTTCTGAATTTATGGAATTAACTCTTAATTAATGCTATTATTTTATTAAAAGATTATGATAGATATAGATATATATCTGTAGTATTTTAAATAAACAACTATTAGGCAATACTATAAATAAAGGAGGTTTTTTCATGGTAATAGATCCAGTCAAAACTTATACTTATAAAGATTATCTCACCTTTGATGAAAATGAAAGAATTGAAATAATTGAAGGAGAAATTATTAATATGAGCCCAGCTCCAACTAGAATACACCAGAAAATAATAACTGAAATACTTTATAAAATAAGAAAATATATTGAATCTAATAATGGTTCGTGCGAAGTTTATCCTGCACCCTTTGATGTAATACTTAAAAATAATGATGAAGACGTAGATAATAGTAAAAATATAGTTCAGCCTGATATATCCGTTATATGCGATAAAAGTAAATTAACAGATAGTGGTTGCAGTGGTTCCCCTGATATGATTGTTGAAGTTGTATCTCCAGGAAATCCCAGAAATGATTATATAAAAAAACTGTATTTATATGAGAAATTTAAGGTTAAGGAATATTGGATTGTTAATCCTATGAAAAGTAATATATTAGTTTATATATTAACTGAAAATGGATATGATGCTCCTACATCTTATACCTTTAATGATAAAGTTAAAGTAAACATCTTTGATGATCTAGAAATAGACTTTAATTCTATTGATCTATAATCATTGTTTTTTTAATTTAAAACATAGAAAATAACAAGTTCTCTACATTACATAGTTGAACTTGTTATTCCCATAGTTTGTTTATATAGGTTTAATGCACAATCTAAAAATAGTAGGTCACATGTTTTCCTATTTCCCGTTATACTGAGTGCGCAAAATCAACTAATAGGACCAGTATTAGCTTCTTTTGCTTTCTTGTATGGCACGAAAAAAGCAGCTCATCTTTGATCTATTATTTTTATCATGTGCTAACTAGAGAGCAAATTAATTATATCTTATCTAAGCATCCATCCTGAAAGTACCATCATTTGAACTTCTGATGTTCCTTCATAGATTTCTGTTATTTTGGCATCACGCATCATTCTCTCAATTGGATAATCGCTTGTATATCCATAGCCACCGAATAATTGTAAGCAGCGATTTGTTACATCCATTGCGTTTCTAGCCGAAAATAATTTTGCCATAGCAGCTAAATGTGTGAATTTTTGATGATCATCTTTTGCACATGCAGCTTGATATACTAAAAGTTTTGCAGCTTCTGTATTTGCGCGCATTTGAGCAAGTTCAAATTGTGTATTTTGGAATTGTGAAATAGAACGTCCAAATTGAATACGCTCCTTAACATACTTTACAGTTTCTTCTATTGCACCTTCTGCAATACCAAGAGCTTGTGCAGCAATACCAATACGGCCTCCATCAAGAGTTGCCATTGCAATTCCAAAGCCTTTGCCTTCTTCTCCTAATAAATTTTCCTTAGGAACTATACAGTTATCAAAGAATAATTCACAGGTAGAAGATGCTCGGATTCCCATCTTTAATTCATGACTTCCAACAGAAAAACCTGGGAAATCTTTTTCAACGATAAATGCCGAAATACCTTTTGTTCCCTTACTCTTATCTGTCATAGCAAAAACGATATATATATCTGCATAACCTGCATTAGTAATAAAGATCTTGCTTCCATTTAGTACATAATGATCTCCGTCTAAGACTGCTGTTGTCTTTTGCATAGAAGCATCAGTTCCAGCAACAGGTTCTGTTAATCCAAATGCACCTAATTTTTCTCCTGAAGCAAGTGGTTTTAAATATTTCTCTTTTTGCTCCTCTGTACCAAATGTGTAAATTGGTGTTGCACAAAGACTTGTGTGAGCTGAAACAATAACACCTGTTGTTGCACAGCATTTAGATAATTCTTCTACACATTGTATATAACTTAAGGTATCCATTCCAGCTCCACCATACTCTTCAGGAAACGGAATACCAAGTAAGCCCATTTCAGCCATTTTTGCTACATTTTCTTCTGGAAAGCGCATGCTTTCATCAATTTCTTTTGCAATTGGTATTACCTCATTTTCTGCAAACTCTCTATACATTTCTTGTAATTGTTCATGATTTTCATCTTGTTTAAAATTCATATTAATTTCCTGCCTTCCTTTTTCTTTTTTATCTGATGTCTAGCCACTGTAACACTCAATCTTTTTCAAATCTTGAGCTAACAGTGGCACGACCCTAGATAAGTTCAACTAAGATTCAGATGGGGATCAAACCCCACCTGAATCAAGTTTCACTTTATGGGATATTGATTATATTGCCTTTTTAGCTGATTTTCTCTAATGCACAGCATACTTTACCTGGATTCATAATAAAATTTGGATCAAAGACTTTTTTAATGCCTTTCATTAATTCCATATTTACTTCGCCAACACTGTCTGCCAAATAACTCATCTTTCCACTACCAATTCCATGCTCCCCTGAAACAAGTCCACCGCATTTTATTGCTTCTTCATAAATTATCTTGAAGAACTTATCAACTCTTGTTTTAAATTCTGATTCTTCTAAATCATTGCTGCATTGGTATATGTGAAGATTTCCATCTCCTGCATGTCCAAAACTCTTAATTGTTATTCCACACTCTTCACCAGTTTTATTTACAAAAGCAAGATAAGAAGCTATCTTGTTTACTGGAACTACTACATCACATTCATCTAATAACTTTGTTTCTGCCATAATTGCTTCTAAGAAACTAGAACGTGCTGCCCATGCATCTTTTATCTTTGCAGGGGTATCAGCCACAAGGACATCAATTGCTCCTGAGTCTAATACTATTTCACTTGCCTCCTCAATAAGATTATTTAATTCATCTTCATTACTTGCATCTAAAGTAACAAGTAAATAAGCATTTGCAGTTAATCCACCAATTACTTGTGGAAATACGCTCTTTCCAATGTATCTTTCACTAGCTAAAACAATTTCTCTTTCCATAAATTCTATTGCTTGTGGATTCATGTGCTCCATTTTAAATTTAGGAACTGTAGAAATACAATCATCTAAATTATCAAAAGGAATAATCAAACTAGCAACTACCTTTGGCGCTGGCATGATTTTTAAAGTAAGCTCTGTAATAATTCCAAGGGTACCTTCAGAACCAATCATCAAATTCAATAGGCTGTAACCTGAACTTGTTTTTGATACTGTAGCTCCGAATTCCGTAATTTCTCCTGTTGGAAGAACAACTTTCATTGCACGTACATAATCACGTGTTGCACCATATTTAACAGCCCTCATTCCTCCAGCATTTGTTGCAACATTTCCACCTAAGCAGGCGAACTTTTCCCCAGGGTCTGGAGCATATAGTAATCCCTGCTTTGCACAATCCTCTGCAAGATCGTTTAACAAAACCCCAGCCTCTACATGAACAACAAAATTTTCTAGATCATAAGAAAGTATTTTATTCATCTTTGTAATATCAATTAAAACTCCTCCAAGTAGTGGGACTGCTCCCCCTACAAGTCCTGTTCCTGCTCCTCTTGGAGTTACTGGTATCTTATTTTCATTACATATTTTTACTACAGCAGCAACTTCCTCTGTAGAGTGTGCCATAAATACAACTTGTGGTGCAGCTTTCCCATAAATAGGCATTTCATCGTGACAATAATCTTCATTAATATCATCACCTGTTAGAATATGACCTGGAGCTGCCTCCTGTAATTTTGCGATTAATTCTTCTGTTAATTGATTATACTGATCCATAATGATCATTCCTTTCTAACATATTTGGTGTAAAATTCACTTTATCTTTTATTAGCAAATTACTATGCCGAACTAATTCAGTTTACACTTTATGCCCTTTAGGATATCCCGTGGACAATGTAGACTTTTGAATAAGATTCTTTAATTTTGTAGATACTACTGGGATTTTTCCTGGTCAACTTTAAATGGTCACCTGTAAAATATCAACTGCCTTAAAGTGTTCCAACAAAACATACAATTCCAGCAATAACTACATAGCATATGAAATATTTAAATACACTTCTTAAAATTTTGCTTTCCGAACCAGACTTACCGATTGCACTGGCACCAATTGCAATACTTTGAGGACAAATCATCTTTCCTATACCTGCTCCAAGAGTATTTGCTGCCCCCATCCATGCTGTAGAAAGTCCAAGGTTTTGTGCTGTTTGCACTTGTAATCCTCCAAATAAGACACTGGTTGATGTACCTGAACCAGTAACGAAGCCTCCGATAGATCCAATTAATGGAGAAATTAACGGATATGCTCCTCCTGTAACTACAACTAAAAGGCTTGCAATGTCTGAAATCATTCCACTATAGCTCATTACTTTTGCTGTTGACATAACTGCACAAATTGTAGCAATTGTTTTCCAATTTGCTTTTAATGTATTAAGTAATACATCAAACATCATTGATGTTTTTGCACCTTGAATAAAACCTCCAATAATTGCTGCAACAAAAATGATAATACCTGGTGTATTAATCCAGCTAAAAGTAAGCGTATTAGCACTTTTTCCAGCATATACACTTGTACTAGTTTTAAATACTGCAATTGCATCATGAATTGGTGCACATAATGTAGATGTAAACATTAGCATTAAAAATATTAAAATAAATGGGCACCAAGCTTTTACTGCATTACTAAATGATAAAGTTTTTTCTTCTTGTTTCTTGTTAACTTCAATGCAATACTCTTCTTGAGGTTCTTTATTAAAGATTCTTGCTGCTACAGCTGTACATGCCATGCAGCAAATGGAACCTACTATATCAGGGAGTTCTGCACCAATTACTGTTGCTGTAATATACGCAGGTACTAGAAATGATAAGGAAGCAACTAAGGTAACAATAAATACTCCTTTCAATGCCTTCATTCCACCACCTACAATGCACACCATAATAAATGGAGTGATAAAAAAGATAATTGCTTCAATTATTCCTGTATTTGCTGCTAGTGTATTAGCTCCAACTTTTGTTACTGCCGAAAGCGTTACGAGTGGTATCCCAACTGATCCAAATGCAGTTGGAGCAGTATTACCAACCAAACATGCTATAACTGCTGCAAATGGATTTAATCCAAGCCCCGCAAGCATAGATGCTGGAATAGCAACTGCTGTACCAAAGCCCGCCATGCCTTCCATGAAAATACCAAATCCCCATCCAATAATTAAGGTTAAAACCCTTTTATCCCTAGAAACTCCTGCTAGCATTTTTTTTATGGAATCCATTGCACCTGTACGTAAAATTAAATTATACGTAAACAAAGCTGCAACAATAACTAGGCAAATTGGCCACAGTGCGTTGAGTATTCCTTCCAATACCCCTGTCACAGCATAAACTGCATCCAATTTCCAGAAAAAAATAGCTAAAACCATTGTAAGAACAAGTGCAATTGAGCAAGCTTTATAACCTGGCATTTTTAACCCACTAAGAGCAATTATAAGCCAAATGATAGGTAATATAGCCATTAAGAATTTAAAAAACAACATTCCTTTTCCTCCCTATACAATTTTTAAGTTTATAACCTTTTCAAAATTGATACGACCACTACATTATTTTTCTCTATCTCTCCACTTGCTTATAAATGTTGTTTTTACATGTATTTTAATCTAGTTCTTTGTTATATGCTGCGTTTTTTATTTACTTATGATTTTTATTAATTCTTAAATATACAAGTGTAAAATTTTATGCTTTATTGTTCTTCGCTTTTTATAACTACTCCTACACCATTTGGAATTACTACAATTTCTGCATCTTCTCCTTTAATTTCATATGCTAGTTTTAATGCTTCATCAAAGGTGGACGCATGTTTCATATGCATACTTTTAATCATATTAGGATTACACATATCTGTAACAAAAATCACAGTAAACTCACTAAGAATCCTTGCTAAAATTTGAATTTCCCATTGATCAGGTATAGTGTCATTTCTAGGTACCTTTAATATTTTTTCAAGAAGTTCTTTGGGTCCTTTAGAATTTGCTAAAGTCTCATAAAAGGATTTTCCGCCATGTCCGTCATTGCAAGCAGCTATCATAATGATTACTCCGCCTTTTCGACAGGTGGCTTCTGCTGCAGTCATACCTTTTACAGACTGGTATATATTTTGATCTAGTGGATAACCTCCATTGCTTGAAATTACAATATCAGCTTGTATACTTTTTACACTGGAAAGATCCATAACAAATTTGCAGCCTTCTTCATGAGCAAGCTTACTATCACCTGCAAAAGCATTTATAATGTTTTTATCTTCATCTATAACTACATTTAATATAAATGCAAGCTTTGCTTTTTCTGCTGCATAAAGCATATCCTCATGTATAGGATTGTCCTTTATAATTCCAGTCCTTGCATGATTGCTATTAATAAATTCTGAGCAATGATTAGCCATTATAGTTTTTGCAGATGCTATTCCAGGTAAAATACTCTTTCTTCCTCCAGAGAAGCCTGCAAAAAAGTGTGGCTCTATAAACCCTTCAGATATTAGTAGTTCTGTTTCTAGGGCTAATTTATTTAGGTAAAGCTTACCACCAGAAGGTAAAGTTCCTACATTAATTAAACTGCTTTTATCTGTAGAAACATGATTTATAATTTCTTCATTATCAACTATATCTTGCCCAAATTTATTTATCATCTCCTCTCTTGTTGTTGGTCTGTGAAAACCTGTAGCTATAAGAATTTTTATAGCTATATCAGGATTTACCTTTCTTATTCTTTTAAGGAGAATAGGCATGGTTATCTTACTTGGAACAGGCCTTGTATGATCACTGGTTATAATAACCATGTTATGTTTATCTTTCACTAATTCTTCTAAGGATTTGCTTCCTATGGGGTGATCAAGGGCCCTATTAACTATATCACTTTGTGAACCATCTGCTTTATAACCATCTGCTTTAGAAACTAATATTCCTTTTAAATTTTTATCATCAATTTCTATTTTTAAAGATTTTGTTGAATATGGTATCTCTATTGAAGCCATAATATGCCTCCTTACTAAAAAATCATACCTATTGTGCTTTCGCTTTTTTCATTTCTTCAATCATTATTGGAAGAATCTCAGTTACATTTCCCACGATGCTTACATTAGCAATTTCAAAAATTGGAGCCTCTTCATCTTTGTTAATTGCCACAATATAATTCGAACCTGACATTCCTGATGTATGTTGTGTTGCTCCAGAAAGGCCACATGCAATATAAAGCTTTGGCGCTACTATCTTTCCTGATTGTCCAACTTGATGCGCACGAGAAACCCATCCACTTTCAATTGCTGGCCTTGTTGCACCCACTACACCACCAAGTACACGTGCTAATTCTTCAACAAGTTTGAAATTTTCTGCACTTCCCATTCCACGTCCACCAGAAACAATAACCTCAGCTTCTTCTAAATTAACAGATTCAGATATTTCTTTTACTGTATCTATAATTTTTGCCTTAATAACACTAGCTGGAATTTCTACCTTCTTTTCTATAACGCCTGCATTTGAAGCAGCTTCTGGCTTTTGAAAGCTTCCATTTCTAACTGTAACTATAGCAGTGCCCTCTACTTCAATATGTTCTAAAATTGTACCGCCATAAGCTGGTCTAGTATATATAACTTTATCATCAGTTTTACTCATTCCTATTACATCACTTACACAGCCTAAACTCATTCGTCCTGCAATACGTGGTGCAATATCCTTAGATAATGGTGTATTAGCTAATAGAACAATATCTGGATTTTCTTCTTTAACGGTTTCTGATAATACTTCTGTCAAAGTGTCACAATCTCTAGCAGTATCTGCATAAATAACTGGGATTCCTAGAGCTGCTACTGTATCTGCTAATTCCCTGCTACCTACAATTAGCGCTGTTCCTTCTGCATCTAATGCGCCTGCTGCACTAATAAGTTCTAGGCTTCCACCTAATGCTTTTTCTCCATCTGTTTCAATGAACACTAATACTTTCATAATTTCATTTTCCCCCTTAATTAGATTGCCTTATCTTTTTTCATTTGCTCCATAACAGCACTTACTGCTAGTTGCGCATCTTTCTCTTGAATCTTTACCCCAGCTTCTTTCTTAGGAGGTTCAACATATTGAATGCAGCGTACTTTTGCTTGTTTCACCTCTCCAATTTCTGCTGCACTGTAAGTTGGAATAACTGCCTTACGACTTGCCATCTTTGACTTTATAGTAGGGTAACGAGGATCATAATTTGGTTTACTTACTGTTAATACGGCTGGTGATTTTAGTGAAACCAAATTATAGCCTTCATCAGTTTCTGCATGAACTTCCATAGCATTATCTTTCAAATTTATTTCAATTACGCTGCTAACAAAACCCATTTGAAGCTTTTCAGCAAGCATTGCTCCAACCTCACCAGTAATTTCATCTGTAGATTCCTTACCACAAAGAATTAAATCAAATTTTTTACCTTTGTCTTTTTCAATTTTATTAATAGCATCTGCTAAAACCTGTGCTGTTCCAAGTGAATCTAAACCTGCATATAAATCATCTTTTACGAAAAATGCTTCTTTAGCTCCTACAGAAAGGCAATTTTTTAAGGTGTTTAAAGAATCTTCTGCTCCAACAATTAATACACTTACATTTCCTCCATGTTCTTCAATTAAGCGTACTGCTAGCTCTAATGCATAGGTATCAAATGCATTTGCTACTAAACTCACTCCCTTCAAATTAGGTTTTTTAGCTTCCTTATCCAAATGAATTTCAACTGAGTCATCTGGAACTTGTTTTACACATAACATAATTTCCATACTTTTCTTCACCTTTATCCTTTACATTAATTTAAATAATAATCGCAATTTTATTCACATACTTTTCCTGGATTTAATATATTTCTAGGATCAAAAGCTAATTTTATTCCCTTCATTATGTTTATACATTGATCTGGTAAGGACTGCTTTAAATATCCTTTCTTTGCAAAGCCTATACCATGTTCCCCAGAAACCTGTCCTTTTAATTCTTTAGCTTTATCATACATTATCTGCATAACTTCACTTAATTTCGTATGCCATGCCTCTTGAGATAGTTCATCCCTTAATATATACACATGTAAATTTCCATCTCCAGCATGTCCAAAACTCTTTATTCTTATGTTTGCTTTCTTTTCAAGTTCATGGGTAAAAGTAACGAACTCTCCAATTTTATTTCTTGGTACGACAACATCAACTTCATCCATTTCGCTAGTTAGGGCCTTGATCGCTTCAAGAAAACATCCTCTAGCTGACCATATTGATTCTTGTCTTTCTTCTGTATCAGAAATAAATACATCTAGTGCTCCTGCTTCTAAGCAGATATTAGCTACATTTTCATAAGCCTTTTCAATTTCTTCTGTGGAATTTCCATCGAAAGTTAATAGTAAATATGCATCTGAAGATTTATCCGGGAAGGTCTTTCCTAAAAATTCTTCCGCTGCAAGGATAGCTTCTTTTTGCATAAATTCAATTGCAGTTGGTATTGATTTTGATTTAATTATCTTTGGAACAGTCTCAATCGCTCTTTCAAGACTTTCAAAAGGTATAAGAAGACTTAATGCTTTTTTAGGAAGAGGCAATAACTTTAAAGTTGCTCTTGTTACTATTCCTAAAGTTCCTTCAGCTCCAATTATTAAATCTTTTAAGGCATAACCAGAACTATTTTTAACAACTTTTCCTCCAAGCTCTACTATATCTCCATTTGGAAGTACAACTTCAAGACCTCTTACGTAATCTCTAGTTACTCCATATTTTACTGCTCTCATTCCACCTGCATTGGTACTTATGTTTCCACCTATAGTTGCAGATTTTTCTCCTGGATCTGGCGGATAAAATAAATCGAATTCCTCAACATATTTTCCAATATCCATTAAAAGTACTCCTGGTTCTAAAGTAAGGGTTAAATTTTCTTCATCTAATTCCAATATTTTATTCATTCTGCTAAGATCAATAACTACTCCACCTTTTAAAGGAACAGCTGCACCTACAAGCCCTGTGCCAGATCCCCTTGGAGTTACAGGAATGTTATTTTCATAGGCATACTTCATAACTTTTGAAACTTCCTCTGTATTTACAGCTTGAATTACTATATCTGGCATATTTTTAATTCCACCAAGTTCATCATGACTATAATCTTCATTTATTTCATTTCTAAAAAATACTCTTTCTTTATCATTTTCAGCAATAGATAATATATATTCATAATCCTTTGCTTCAACTTCTTTATAACTCATGCCCTATGCCTCCTTAGCAAGTTTTATCTTTTCTATTAATTCAGGAATTACTTCATATATATCTCCAACAACTCCATAATGAGCAACTTTAAAGATTGGTGCTTTTTCATCTGTGTTAATTGCAAAAATGTAATCTGAATTATTCATTCCAGCAGTAAATTGGACTGCCCCTGAGATTCCGCAAGTTATTATAAGCCTCGGCCTTACTGTTCTTCCGCTTAATCCAATCTGCCTTTTTGCATCAACCCAGCCTGCTTCAATAAGGGGCCTTGTACATGCAAATTCTGCATTTAAAGCTTTAGCTAATTCCATAACCATGGCCAAATCTTTTTCTGATTTAATCCCTCTGCCAGCTGCTACAATTACTTCTGCATCACTTATTCCAACTTCTGCTGCTTTTTTCTTTATTTCAAGAGCTGTAATTCCTGATTTCAATTTTTCTTTATCAATACTGCAAGAAACTATCTCACCTGCAATTTCTTCACTTCTTTTTGGGGCTGTCATAACCTTGTATCTAACAGTTGCTAGTTGTGGTCTAGAATTAGGGGTAACTATTTGAGCCATGATATTTCCACCAAAAGCTGGCCTTATTTGAACTAAATCCGTATTTTCTTTCATATCTAAAATAGTACAGTCAGCTGTAAGTCCAGTTTTAAATCTAGCTGCAATTCTAGGTGCCAAGGATCTTCCTATAGTAGTTGCTCCAACTAGTAGCGCCGTTGGTTTTACCTTGTTTATAAAATCTTCAAAAGCTGCTGTATATGGTTCTATTCTAAAATATTTTAATTCTTTGTCATCATACACAAAGACCTTATCTACGCCATAATGTAAAAGTTCTTCTGCCTTATGAGAGATATTATTTCCTACAAATACTGCATAAACAGGATGATTTATTTTACCAGCTAATTCCCTGGCTTTTCCTATTAGCTCATAAGTAACTGGATGTATATCTCCATCTACATGGTCAACATAAACACCAATACCTTTCCAGGCACTTTTGTCTATTGCTTTAATTTCCTCTTCTATATATTCAACAGCACCTTTAGGCCCTTTCTTAACGCAAAGTCTGCACATCTTGCAAGCTCCACTTATTTCAACTTTGCCATTATTATTTTCAAGAGCACCAAAGGGACAGATTTTTAATAATTCTTCAATATCTGTTATCTTATCTTGATTTATAATCAACTTTGCCATAGCTTCTTCTCCTTCTTTAATTTGAAATTAATTACCTGTTTCTTAAACGAATTTTAGTGCTTTTAATTTATTCCCTATTCTTTCACTTAATTCACTTGAACTTCCTGTCCACATTTCCCTATCATTATTAACTTCTGGTGGAAATATTCTTTCAACCTGAGTTGGAGAACCATTCAAGCCATAATTTTTCTCATTTTTATCATCAAAATCATTCAAACTTAATATTTTAATTTCTCTATCCTTAGTAGCTAATTTCTTTTTATAAGAAGGTAATCTTGGTTCAAATATTCCCTTATCCGCTGTAATCAAACATGGATATGCTATTTCTACAGTTTCAAGACTTTCAGGCATGTCCATTTCAACTGTAATTGAAGAATCTCCAATTTCAATTATTCTTTTTACATTTGCTACATGAGGTATCTTTAGCCATTCAGCCATTTCAGGTCCAACTTGTGCTGTATCTCCATCTGTAGTCTGCTTTCCACAAATTATAAGCTGAAAATCCCCCATTTTTTTAACCCCTTGAGCAATAGTATAAGAAGTAGCTAAAACATCAGCTCCTCCAAACTTCCTATCTGATAGCAAGGTTCCTGCATCAGCTCCCATAGTATATGCTTCTCTTATTACACTCAAAGCTTGATTAGGTCCCATGCTTAATACTTTGACTGTGCCACCTTTACTCTCCTTAATTTTTAATGCTGTTTCTAAAGCATATAAATCATATGGATTCATTTTAGAATCTATACCATCTCTTTTTAGCACTCCAGTATCAGGATCAACTTCTACTTTTGAAGTTCCGGGTACTTGTTTAATACAAACTAAAATATTCATAATGATTTTCCTCCTATAAATTTACACGTATTTATCATACCAATACTTAATTGGTATGACCAATTCACGTTTTAATTATAGCTCTTCAAATATTTCTTGTAAACAATTGTTATTAATTTAACAGAAAATGTTTACATGAGTAATGTTTTCTATTGTGAATAATTACACATTTATGCTGGTATTAATTTTCCAGATTACAAATTCAAATTAAATTTTTTTCTATATATCTTCGTACTTAACATTTATTGTTAAATAAATAACATTCATAAATCAAAAAAAATACTTAGATTATCAATATAACTGCATTAATAATCTAAGTATATATATTTAAGGCATTATCAAAAAAATAATAAGTTAATCTGACCGCCTATTTTGACTTGTTATTTTTTCATATGCCTAATCATCATATCCATAAGCTTTCCTAATTAAATTAAAGTGCTCTTTCATAGCATTGTACGCTTTTGATTCATCACGACATTTCAAGGCTCTAAGTAAATTTTCATGTATTTCTAATAGACCTTCCTTATTTCCCCCATGTAAAATCTGCATTCTGAATTTTTGAATAAATTCATCCATAAGCTGGGATATAACTTCAAGGACATTTATTAGCAATACGTTTCGTGAAGCTTTTGCAATTAAGTAGTGAAACTTAATATCGAGTTCAAGACTTTCCTCTTCACTTCCTGCAATATACATTCTGTCTACTATGGCAGTTAAAAGTGCAAGTTCATTGTCTTCTATATTTTTAGCTGCTAATTTAGCACATTGTAATTCTAAAGTTTCTCTTAGGTCATACATTTCCCTAACAGAACATTCCTGCAGCATAAACATTACTGAAAGAGGCTCGAATAATGAATTATCGAAATTAGTTTTTATGTAATTCCCAGCTCCCTGCCTGCTTTCTACCAAACCAACCACCTCTAAAGCTCTTATTGCCTCCCTTACTGATGCTCGTGACACACCAATTGATTCTGCCATTTCTCTTTCTGCTGGTAATTTATCTCCCTTTTTTATTTCTCCACTTTTTATTTTATTTTTAATTTGTTCTATAACTTGATCATATACTTTTGTAGTTTTATTAGGCGTTAACATCTGTGTCTCCCTTATTTCTTCATCTCAAATTTATATTTTTAATACATTATACATCAAAGACAAAACATGTAAAAGAAGATTAATATAATCCTAGTAACGATTATGTAAAAAAGTTGACCCTTTATGAACAATTCAAAGTTAAGGTAAATATTTATGAAAATCTTGAAATAGATTTTCATTCTATGGATATTGATTGACTAAATTAATTAAAAAAACTCAAACATTCGTTATATAGATAAATGTTTGAGTTTAAATTTTGAATTTATTTCCTTTCTAAGTCAGCGATTAGTGATTTACAATGCCACTACCTACACATACACTACAAATATATTTTTCCCTTCATAATTTATTCTTTCCTCCTTATAATCCTTATCTTTATTAAAATTATAAGCAACAATGTATCCTTTATCTAAGCCTTGAATATCTAAATAATCTTTAAGCTGATTTAATCCTTTTTTATGGTATTCAATGCCTCTCCATATTTTTAATTCAATTACATACTTATTAGAAAGATAAGTAATTACTATATCAAGTCTTTTTTCTTCAGAAATCTGCACTTCCTTAAAATCAAAACCTATTCCATTTATTATTGGTTTTATAAATGCTAAGAAAAGAAGTCTTCCTTCTCTTTCTATAAATTTTGTGTCAATAGAACTATATTGTTCTTTAATAAACTGCTGAAACCTTAAAAGTATCTTTTCAAAATCTAGTCCATTTTCAATTATGAAATTTTCTTTGAAGTTATAATTTGACATATCTGTTCTATTTTCAAGCTTGGAAGAAAAATAATTGTAAAGCATTTGTTCAAATATTCTGTTAGATATTTTTACTCTACCATCTACATTTTTTAAATATCCGTATATAACTCCTAAATTTATAAGTGGATTATGAATATTAAAAGTCTTTTCCGTTCCATTAATTATTAAATCAAATATATAGTCTTTAAATTCATGATTATTTTCAACATTTTTTACCAAATCATCGAAAAGTGTATTATTTTCTTGTAATAATTCTTTTACTGCCTTATTAATATTCTCTTCACTCCATACCAATTGACTTTCATCAATAATCTGACAAATCCTGCTTACTAAAAACGGATATCCGCTTGTATAAAAATAAATTTTTTCTGACATTTCATTAATATTAACTACTACTTTTTTATCTTCACAGTATGCTTTTAACATAGTACCTATCTCGTCCGAATCAAAACTCATATCTACATTAAAATTTACTGCTATATTCCATGGACTATTATATTTCTTCTCATCATCTTGTCTTATTTTAAGCTTTAAATTCTTAATATCATAAATTCCTGCAAGGATTACTGAATGAAAGGTTTTATCCTTACCCTGCTGTCTTAATAAAAATTTATTTCTAAGCATGCCTAAAAAACTCATAAATAGCTGATTATTAGAACTTTTATCCACTTCATCAATAAATAAAATTATCTCTTTGTTACTATTTTCTATTAACTCAGTTATAACCCCTGACAACTCATCAAAATTATTTATATTATCACTCAATTGGACCATAAGTTTGCTTATCTGCACATTTTGGAATTTTGCTGTTTTAGCTAAAAGCTTGAAAAAACTTAACGTAAATTCTGATTCATTTTCAAAAATTTTATCTCCAATCCCTTCAAAACTAATACTTAAAACTAAATACTCATCTTCTAATTCCTTCTCCAGCATATACATAGTAGTAGTTTTTCCATACTGTCTTGGTCTATTTATAACAAAATAATCTCCTCTATAAACCATACTTTTTATTTCCATAAGCTTATTAGTTATATCAACCATATAATGTAAATGTGGAACACAAACCCCTGTTGTGTTAAATCTTCTATTCACCATTGACACCTCACTACATCTCCTATTATTATAGTTAATTCCTAAAACAGAAGCACGCATTTTTATTATGAAAACAACTCCATAAGTTCCTCTTTTGAAAGGGCTGAAAGCATATTTTCGCTCTTATAATCGCTATCTAAAACATCACTTATAAGCTCCTTTTTACTATCCTGAAGATTTATAATTCTTTCCTCTATAGTTCCTTCTGAAATTAGTTTAAATACTTGAACTACATTCTTTTGCCCTATCCTATGAGCTCTATCAGTCGCCTGATCCTCTACCGCTGGATTCCACCAAGGGTCAAAATGTATGATAACATCAGCAGAAGTTAAATTAAGTCCTGTTCCTCCAGCTTTTAGGGAAATCAAAAATACCTTACACTTATTACTTTTATTAAACTCCTCTACAAGTTCCAACCTTTTACCTGCCTTTGTACTTCCATCTAAATACATATGTTCAATTTTATTTTTTGATAATTCATCTGAGATATTACTTAATACAGAAGTAAACTGCGAAAATAAAAGGATTTTATGGCCATTTTCTATATTTTCTTCAATAAGCTTTAAAGCTTCTTCTATTTTTGCACTTCCACCAGTATATTTATCTACTACTATAGATGGATCAAGACATAGCTGTCTAAGTTTTGTTAAATAAGAAAATATAGTTATCTTATCTCCTCCAAAACTTTCATCTTCCATTTTAGCCTTAATATCTTTTACATATGTAGCATAAACCTTCCTTTGCTGCTTTGTAAGCTCTACATAATAATTTTTCTCAATTTTATCGGGCAACTCTTTTATAACATCTTTTTTTAGCCTTCTAAGCATGAAAGGTCTTATAAATTTTTGAAGTTCAATTGCAGAATTGTCATTATCAATAAATTTTTTCTTAAAAAATGTTGGATTGTATAAATAATTAGGCATTATAAAATCAAAAATGCTCCACAGCTCAATTAAGTTGTTTTCAATTGGAGTTCCTGTTAATACAAATTTACTTTTTGCTTTTATATTTTTAACACATTTTGTGCTTTTAGCCAAAGGATTTTTTATATTTTGTCCCTCATCAAGTATACAATAATCAAAATGTAAGTTTTCATAATTTTCTTCATCATTTCTTAAAGTTCCATAAGTGGTTAATATTACATCATATTTATTTATATTTTCAACAACATTTGCCCTTTCATTTTTATTTCCATGAACAACGCCAACCTTCATAGATGGAGCAAATTTTATAAATTCGTTTTTCCAATTATATACTAAGGACGTTGGTGCAATTATTATGGACTTTTTACCTTCTTCAGATAGTAAAAATGCAATAGTCTGCACGGTCTTTCCTAGTCCCATTTCATCAGCTAATATTCCTCCGAAGCCTAAGTAACTTAAATTATTAAACCACTTAAACCCAGTTATTTGATAATCTCTAAGCTGAGTTTTTAGTTTATCTGGCATGGAATATTCAAGTTTATTTAATTCTAAAACCTTATTTGAAATATCTTTTACAATATTTTTCCCTTTTATAAATGTTAAATTACTATTTTCCAAATAATCATTTAAAACAATAGCTTTGTTCTTATGTAGTCTTATATTTCCTTCCTTACTGCCACTTGTAATCCCGTCAACCAAGGTAAGAAAATCCTGAATTTCTTGTCCTTCAAGATTTATAAAGCTATCATTTTTAAGCTTATAATATTTTCTTTTATTATTAAAAGCCTCTAAAATATTCTTATATTCTTTAGGTGGTATATCTTCAATTTCAAAGGTAAAATCTAAAAAACTATCCTCATTATCCTTAATACTCCCTTGAATTTTAGGTGTATAATAAACTTTTCTATCCCTAAATCTATCTGAATAATAAATATCCCCTAAGACTTCGAGTTCTTTATACTTACCTCCTAAAAACAAATATAAGGCATATTCATCTCCATTAAATTCAAATATGTTGTTCTTATACGAGAAATTAAGATTAGTTATAGTTTCAAGAATCTTTTCTTCCCTGATGGAATCACGTATAATGATTTTATTTTTATCTTGTACTTTAGAGAAATATTTTAATTTTTCGTCCCCATACATTAGGTTTACATCTAATACTACTTGTTTATTTCTTATATCCAAAAAGAATTCAGCCTTCAAATCATTTTTAACTAGGTTATCAATCTTATCATCTATTTTAATACTAGAACTCATAATTTCTAACTTAGGCATTACTTCATTAAATACCTCTAAGGCTGCTTCTTTTTTAAATTCCAGCCTTTTAAAGTTTTTAAAATAGTCATAAAATAACTTAAGACTATGTATCTGCAGCCTCGAAGGTAAATAAATATTATTTTCAAAAAGAAAAACATCATATTTATCCGTAAGGGGTTTAAAGGATTCTCCAATTATTTTTACAATATATTTTTCATTCTTTTCACTAATATCCAGCTCTAAGGGAAGGTCTCCCTCAATAATTTTTACTTTCTCTGAATCATATATTATTCCTTTTTCTTTTAGCATAAGCAAAAAGCGTCTAAGAGAAACATCATTAATATTTAAATTTTTTCCATCAATTAATCCAGTACTGTTATATCTCGATATGGCATCATTAGCTACATATTCCTCTATAAAATAAACTATATTTTCATCGATTTCATTAAATATATGCACTGATGGGTCATAAGAAAAATCTTTCCCGTAATATATTTTTTCATTATCTAATCTAGCCTTTATAAAATCTCGTACACTTTTTAGCACATACATTTTTTTATTTCCAATTTTAAAAGCTGCTTGAAAGTACCCATTAAAGTTTTTAGCATTTAAATTGACCTCTAGGTTAATCTTCTCCTTGGGCTGACTTAACGCATTAAGTTCATTTAATATATCTCTTCCCATATTTTCAATTCTTTTTTTCTCTTCTTCGTTTTTCACTTTTCTTGCAGAAATATATTTTGATAATACTGCAGATATATGCTTACAAACATATTTATTTCTTGGCGTGGAGTTATTATAAAAATCTAAACAATCACAGTATGTTCCTTCTATTTCACTAGAATTTCCATTTATCAATACCTTGACCTCATAATGCGAGTAACTTATTTGAGAGTACACTTTAGAGATAATTTCTATAAAATCCCTTTCTCTATCAGCTATTTCTTTAATATTCAATACCTTTCCTGCTCTAAGAAGTTCATTTCCTTTTTGTCTTTTAAAAAAATCCACTTTGCTTTCAAAGTTTTTTGATAATTTTTCTATATTAAAATTCATCTTTAAAATCAATTCCTTTATTTTTATATAAGGCATATATATTGCAATTAACAATGTACAATTGATAGTTCAATATATATATATATATATTTATTGCCTCTATTTATTACATTATAACAATATTGTTCATATTTTTATATTAATTACTATATTTATTCTCTAATTAATATCCACACTTATCACTATTATTAAAAAAATCTCACATAATTCATTTACTTTTGAATAATGTGAGATGCAAATTAGTTTTATTACTCTATCCACAATGCAATATATTTATATTTATAATGACTTTTATCACTTAATACTTTAACTATTCCAACGGCTTAGGTACAATTGTCACTACGCCGGCCCTTAATCCTATTTTCATAAAACGAATCATTAAAGCTGAAACTTTCTAAAATATAAGAAAATCTCAGCTTTAATAATAAAATTTATTGAGGAAGAATTACTACTGGTATTTTAGCATCTTTAAGAACCTTATTTGTTACAGAACCAATAATTCTGAGTAACTTTGTTTTAGAAGACTTTGCCATTATTATCATATCATAGTTACCTTCTTCAGCTTTTTTTAATATTTCATCTGGGGTATATCCGACAGCAAGAAACTTTTCAACTGTATATCCCTCTAATTTCGCTGATACTTCCTTTAAAACTAGTTTACTTCTTTTTTGAAAATCACCTGAATCATCAGCCACAATTCTTTCGCTTACATTCATTAGTGTAATTTCAATATCATTCTTATCAAAGTGTTTTTTTATCCAATTAATAGGATACATGCTCATTTCTGATACATCCAATGGAACTAAAACTTTTGTTTTCTTCATATAAAACACACCCTTTCATAATTACGATATATTTTATATATTCGACATTTTGATAACGTTTTCCTTCTTTTTTATCAATTACTTCTTGGTATATTGAGATTTTACACAAAACAATTTGCATTTAAATATTCATACTTTTTAGGCACATGAAAATGCCAAGTTCCACTTAAAGTAGAATATTCGTTATCTCAAAAAGGATTATCTTTTATGCCCATTTTAAAAGAAATATGCATTTGTGGAAATTTAAATTTTAATGATAATATTAATATCTAATTGAATAAGGATATTGATATACCAAAATAATCATCAAAAGCCTTTATATTGCTAAAGAGCTTTTGATGGATAGCTAATTTCCTTAATAGTCATTTTTTAAAATATACTCTTTATTATATATACACAATAAATATCTCTTTATTTTCTACATATATTTTTTCATTTCTAAATTCCTTATTCTTATTGAAATTATAAACAACTAAATAACCTTTATTAATAGAATGAATATTCAAATAATCACACAACTGATTTATACCGGCCTTATGATACTCTTCTCCGTGCCATATTTTTAGTTCTACTATATACTTATGGTTATTGTAAGTTACAACCACATCCAATCTTTTCTCTTGTGACACCTGAACCTCTTTAAAATCAAAGCCCACGCCATTGATAATTGGTTTTATAAAAGCTAAAAATAGTAGTCTCCCATGATGCTCAATGAATTTTTCATCCTTATTGCTATACTGTTCTTTCATAAATTTCAGATAACTTAAAAGTATTTTTTCAAAATCTAATCCATTATCAATAGTTAAAAATTTATCTCTAAAGTTATAGCTGGATATATTTTCACTTTTATGTGCATTTATTGCAGTTAAGTGATTATATATATATTGTTCAAATATCCTATTATGAATTTTACATTTATTGTTTTCGTGTTTTATGAACCCATATAATTCTCCAAGGGAGATTAAGCTGTCACTTGGAACATAGACTATCTCTTCCCCTGATAATACTATTTTTTCAATAAATCTTTTGAATTCTTTATTATTTTCTAGATTTTTTATTAAAGAATCAAATAAGGTATTCTTTTCATTTAAAAGCATCTTAACGGCCTTATCAATATTCTCTTCTATCCATGCTTCCTTGAAGTTTTCATCCATTATTAAGCTTAATTTACTAACTAAAAAAGGATATCCACTAGTATAATAATACAGTTTTTCAGCTATAGCCAAAGTATCCATTTTCACATTTTCTTCATTAACATAATCATTAAGCATAGTTTCTATTTCTAAAGAATTAAAAGTCATGTCAATGTTAAAATCAACTGCAATATTCCATGGACTGTTATACTTTTTTTCTTCTTCTGTTCTTAGCCTTAGTTTTAGGTTTTTCACATCATATACTCCAGCTAGAATTACGGAATGAAAAGTATAATCCATGTCATCATTAGCTAATATATATTTATTTCTAAGCATTCCTAAAAAACTTAAAAACAGCTGATTATTACTGGCCTTATCAACTTCGTCTATAAGTAGTAATACTGGCTTTTCAGTATTTTGAACAAACTTTGTTATAGCACTTGATAACATTTGTAAATTTTTAATTTCTGCTTTTAAAGATTTAAGCTCATTAGATTTTTCTAAATCTATAAACTGTAAGGATTCTTGAATTAAAGTTAAAAAAGCGTTGCTAAAAGCTTCCTCATTTTCAAAAACACTATCTCCAATTCCCTCAAAGCTCATTCTTATTGCTAAGTACTTTTCTTTAAATACTTTTGTTATTTGAGATAGCAAAGTAGTTTTGCCATATTGCCTAGGTCTATTTATAACAAAATAATCTCCTCTATCTATAAGATTTTGAACTTTTTTAATCTTATTATCTATATTAACCATATAGTGTTTTTTACTAATACAAGGCCCAGTTATATTAAATCTTTTTTTCATTACTAACTCTCTCCCCTCCTCACTATTGTAATTGTTATAATACACCACTCACTCTTTAAAAAATTAAAATCAAACTATTTTCTCTTCATTTTATATACTAATTATAACCGAAATATTATTTTATTAAAACTTACCATGTTTAAAATTAACTCCTAATGTTATTTCTCAATTCATCTCTATCAATATACATTATAGTTATATTTCAGCATAAAATAAGAGCTTACTTTACATAAGCCCTTGATCTATATACATCATGCATAACTTTTAATTTTCTAATTTCTTCGTCTTCTCATTGCTAATAACTTATTAAATCTCTCCTGGCTTGGCAGTTTAGATTGCTTATCCTTTTAACGTAATTTCATATCTCCTATTTCTACCACGGTTACATTCCCCATGAAATTGTCTGTATTATTTCGTTAATCCTAACTCAATTCTGCTACTGCAGATATTAATTTTTTCATTGAAGTTATTACTACATCTGCATAAGTCATTATGGATTGATTAATCTCCTCTGAAAGTAAAATTGTTCTCATTCCTATCTGTTTAGCTGGTGTAATATCCTTAAAATAATCATTACCAACCATTATACACTCGCTTGCTTCGATATTGAGCCTACGTGATATTTCATTGAAGAATTCAAGGCTTGGCTTTGAACATCCAAGTTCATTAGAAGTAAATAGGTATTTAAAATATTTTCTAATATCTACTCTTTCTAATGCTTTAGCCATTAACTCCACGTCAGAATCTCCTGCATTTGAAGCTACACAACATATGTAGTTTTCATTAAGTTTATCCAGAGATTCTTTAACTCCTGAAATTACTTCTACATTCGGCCAGTTCACCATCGCACCATTATATTCTTTATAATCACGCATTAATGTATCTCCCCAATCGAATATAATAGCTTTAATCTCAAAATTACCCATTTTCTTCCCTCCCTTTTATCTTACTAGTTCTTTATTACTTTGTTATAATTACTGTTATTACATAGTTTCTGAATAAAACGAATTAACAATTTATCATTATATACTTTTAGTAAAAATTATCTCTAAAGGTTCATCATCCAATAGTAAACTACCAGAGTCTTTATACCCTAACTTTCTGTAAAAATGCTGTGCTTGTTCATTCGATAATGTTGATGTCATAACCAATTCATAGCCTTTAGTCTTCATTTCAGTTTCCCAAAATCCAACTAATTCCTTTCCTATTCCATTATTCCTATAGTTTTCATTTAAATAAAGCATATTCATAAATGGAGTGTTGTCCCAAAAGTAATTATATCGTAACCATCCTATAACTTTGTTATCCTGGTCTTTTGCTATCATAATTTCTTTTTCTTTTAATTTATTTTTTATTAATTGTTTTGATACATGTCTATCATTATCAAGTATAAATTGAAAATCTAACTCACTTGCATATTCAAATTTCATTATTCACACTCTCACTCTCTATACTTAAGTTTTAAATTCATCAATACTTCATCATATTATACCATTGCGTTTTTTTACAATAATTATGTAGGCATCTCTTGTAAAAACTCCAATACCTTCTTGTTCAAAAATGGTTGAATTAGGGGATATGTTAATTTATCTGGTATATCGTCAAATAATTTAATTTCACCTATCTCAAAATGAAGCTCATTATTTAACGCCTCTACTTCTGAATAAAATAGTTGCCCAAAAGATTCAGTATAATTAACAGTTTCATCAGCTTTTTAATCATTATATTATCCTCCGTTATATAACTGTCTCTTAAGCTCATAGGAAAATTCCGAGGCAAGGTTGATGTCCTAATCTTACGCAATACCAAACTCAATTTTGAGTTTTTCATACCTGCTTTTTTCATGTGGTAATATTTCAAAGGTAGGATTATAAAAGCAATGCTGAAGCACATCTGCATCTATTAAAATTTCATTAAAATCAGAATGCACCAATCCTTTTTCGCTGTGTGTATAAATAGCATAACAAATAATTTTAGTTTCATCCTCATTTGTTATCTGTAATGATGTCAGTATTTCCTTTGCCAAAACGGCACCTTTATGTGCATGGTCTTTAGTATCCATTCTAGCATATGAATATATGTCATGAAGCATACCTGCCATAGTTGCAAGTTCAGCATTCTCTCCACGTTTTAATGCAATTAATGCACAAGATTGAGCAACTCCATATAAATGTACATAAGCACATCTTCGTTCTTCAAAATCTGACATATTTAAAAGTATATTATCAATATATTGTCTTAAAATCTCAATTCTGTTCATTATTATTTTTCTCCTCCTAAATATGAGTAGTAATGGCTTCATAATAATTTACATTGGTGTAGTACTATAAACTCTTGATTGTTACACCTTTTAAGAAGATAGTAAATTAAATTTATATAATCACACTCTACTACAAATCAAGATACCAAATAAATTGTACCTCAAACCTGCTGTCAGCATCATCAACATAAGCATATTCATTAATCGTTCTTAAAATCGCTCCCTGTTTGTGATAAAACTTACAAGCAGGTACATTATTGTTTTGACATTCAATTTTCATTTGTTTAAAACCATTGCTTCTTGACCACTCCACAGCCAAATCAAACAATTTCTGTCCTATTCCTTGGTGTTTATATTTATCAGATACACGTATATCCCATAATACAGTCATATCATCTCTTCCATCAAGCATATGTATATCAGCAGTTCTTGAAACAATCGTTACTGCACCAATAGGTTTTTCATCATCAAATGCCATAAAAAATGTCCAGTTTGTTATATCAAATTTTTCACTAAACTTTGTTGCCTTCGCATGTTTTGAAAAATCTCGTATATAATTTTTAATTGCCACTTCTTTTAAGAGAATCCCCCCAAGTCCGTTATTAATTCTATCTAACACATAATGGCTATTTACATCAACTCGCATGGGAATTTCATCGTATTGTTCAAAATAATTACAATCAATTCTTTTATAACTTATCATTATATCCTCCAATTAAAGTTCACCTTTTACTATTCCATAGCTGTTTAAAATATTTGTTATGATCCAGGAGTTCCTTAAATACCCCATCGCCAACAATTTTACCTTCCTTAAATATATATATTTTTTCAACATCTTTTATTGTATTCAAACGATGAGCAATAATAATTATTTTGTTTTTTTAAAATTTCATCACATTTTTCATTACTAATTCCCCTGGAGCATCGTTAAATCTTTTTATACTTCCAATTCCGCATACATCTGCTCCTAATGAATATGCCATTTCTTTAATATAATTACTATCCATAATTTTATCCCCCTATTCAAAGTACGATATTCTCTTAAAACTAATTTTACTTTCTTCGTATTTTGATCTACTATTACGTTTTATAAGAAATATACGAATTACTTAGTTTTAATCTTTTTTGATTTGATTATAAATGAGTTAGGTATATACTTAGCTCTATAAAGAGAATAATATTGCTCGGAAGGTTCCGCTTCTATATTTGTATACTTTTCTGCAATATCTCCCTCAATAAGTTTTTCAATATTTAAGCCTGAGGATATTAACTCATTAATAAATGTGCTTAATCTAATTCTATTTAAAGTAACTGGCTGTCCCTTAAATGTTTTATTTGGCTGAATCCCATCATCAAAGTACGACCTTTCTACAACTATATTAGTATCGTTATTTCCTAAACATTGATAAATCGGATGGTCCCAACTAAATATCAGTATTCCATCTTCTTTTAAATATGAAAATATATTTTTAAAAGTTTGTTTTAAGTCTGTAGTCCATCCAAGTGCATATATAGAATAAATTATATCAAAGTAGTTTTTAGGTATATCTGCTTCTAACTCCATAGGTGAACAATATAAATTAGCATTATAGTCTTTCTTGCTTAAATAATCCTTTGCAGTTTCAATCTGAGTTGATGAAATATCCATACCCCAGAGTTCTTGTGCACCTCTCTTCGCCATATATTCTAATGAATGACCACTTCCACAACCAATTTCTAATACTTTTTTATCGCTAACGTCGCCAAATAAATTTAATTCAGTTTCGCTTTTAATAAACGGTCCATATTCAGGTAATGCAGTTATTCCAAAAAATTGTTGAGCAATATTATCCCAACACTTCTTATTAATTTCAAGCATATCATTTTTCATAAACACACTCCTCCTCATGATTTTTAAAGTTACTTCCACTTAGTGCATAATTTACTATTGTGAATTAATTGTAACATATTTTGTAAATACTTCTTCTTAAAATTTCATTTATGGAAAATTGTATTTCTAAATGATTTACAATATATCAATTACTAAATCATCCCCTACTCCAATTTTGGTTATAAAAATTTTATTTAAGTCGAAATTTACTGTAACAATATTTAAACATATTTCCGATACTTTACCTATTACTCTTGTTGGCGCGTTTGGATTACTTAATGATTTTCTAGGCGCATCATTCCATGTACTAATATATTTAATGCCATTTCTTGTTAGAACTTGTTCACTATGTGTATGTCCATAGAAAAAAGCAATGACTTTTCCAAGTCCTTGTGAAGAAAAATCAACTGAAACTGATTGCTCAAAATCTCCAGTAGTTGCTATAGAATTGTATTTTATCCCCATCTTAAATGCATCTATAATACCTAACATTATAGTTCCATTATATACAAGATTGTCTGCACCTATCATTTCTTCTGGAAATGGATTAACATGAGTAAAAAACATAACTTTCCATTGCTCATTTGGTATCTTCAATGCAATGTGTGCTAACCAGTTTAATTGGGCATTTGAGTAAGCATAAGTATTTTGTCCATCATACTTCCATGCTGCCTTGTTATATTGATTTTTAAAATATGGAATATCGATAGAATTTAAAAAAATTGCTCTAGTCTTATATTCTGGCATATCATAGTAATAGTACATTCCTTCTCTATTTGCTTCATCAAATTGAACAATTCCCTCTAACCTTTTAAACATGATATTATATTGTTCTTGTGGTACCATAGTATATTTTACATTATCTACTCCATTTGAAATTATAGAATTATCATCATGATTTCCTTTAACTGTAAAATAATTATCAAAAGATAACCTATTAATTAATTTTTCCGCAGTATCTAAATGAATGTGCTTTGTTATTCCATTATCTAAATTGTCTCCACAACAAGCTGTAAATTTAATATCCATATTATTGTTTATGTAGTTTAAAGTCTCTATGTCTGAAAAATTCGATGCCTCAGTAATATGTGGGTCGGTAAAAAAAGAGAAACTCACTGCTTTTTTATCTTGAAATTTTTTTGCTTTTACAATTTGTAAATCAACCATTTCTTTTAAATAAATTGGCATTTTATTCTCATACATTTTATTATTCATTTTACGCCTCAACTTTCATTCAAATGTTTTTTACTTTCGATAGCTATTAGTAAATCTTCATCCCCAAAAAATCCCATTGCCTTTTTCCTTAACTTATTGCAAGTCAAAACTAAATGTGAGTCAAATTTTGATTGCTATATTTTTTTATAAAATTCAATTTCATCATCATTCCTTGAGACTTCTACATAACCAAATTTCTTATATAAATGTTGATTACCTATACTAAATATTGGAGTAGAAAGCTTCCATTCATTTATATCTGGGTGCATTTTTTCAACTAATTCCATTACTCTATAGCCATACCCTCTCCCTTGAAATGATGGTTCTATTACAAAATCTTCAAATCGCATCTTATTCTTTTCTAGTGGAATAAGAAATAGTGCGCCTATAATTTGATTATCTAATTCGATTTTATAGGAAATAAACTTCCTTATAATATCAATTTCAGACTCTACCTTATCATATCCTGGTGGTCCTCCATCTCTTCCTAAATATGTATTAATTTCTTTATTAAATGCTCTTGTTTTTATTTCAGTAATTTGTTGAGCATCATTAATGTTCGCCTTCTTTATTTCTAACATTGCCTGTTCCCCCTCAAAAAAGTAAATTACACTCTCTAATAAATCTTTTTTGAAATATCAATAAAATTGTCTGTATTTATTCTTGTTTATAAATTTCTATTTATCAAGAGTATGTTTATTCATATATTTTTATATTCCAATAGGGCATGATAACAAACATAATCCACAAGAATGTTTTCTATTATGCGTTTTTATATAAAGCTCCCTCTTCTTGTTACATAATTTATAGTTAATTAATTCTTCACGCTTTGTTTCTATATCCCATTTATGACCAGTTAAAACCTTATGAGGGCATGCATCAACACTTATGTTACATTCTATTGGACATTTACTTCTTGTAACCGCTCTTCCTATTGGTAAATCATAATTAATTAGTATTGCAGATAATCTTACTCTTGGTCCATACTTTTCTGTGATTAAAACACTATTTTTACCTATCCAACCTAACCCTGAATTAACACTTGCAAATTTAAATGAGAATGTCGCAATTAGTGTTTCTTCATTTGATTGTGCAACAGGTGGTACATAATATTGAACTTTATGTTTCTTCAGTACACTAGTAATTTGCTCTAACAGCAAGTTATCCTATCACGAGCTTCGCATATTAAATTTTCAAGTTTCTCCTCTTTATAATCATTCATATTTAATAATTCTCTATGTGGAACGGCAAAAACTAATGCACACTTATAATCTAATTTATATTCACTAAAATTTATATTTGATCTAACCTTTTTGCTATTTCTTCTATATGAGTATTGTCAGTTCCACAACAGCCTCCTAGAATTTTAGGAATAAAATAATCATATAAATCCATCATATCACTAGCAAGACTAATACTATCAGAAGATTTTAAGTCCGTGGAATTGTCTAATTCCTCTGGTGATAATGGTGAAGTGTTTGCTTGTATTCCATGAAATCTTTCTTTTACTAATCTTGTTTTATTGAAAGGATAAGATAAAGCCTGTTTTAAGATAATTGGATGAACACAGTTTACCATATAACAAATTGGTTTTTGTAGGGTAGCATTATCAATACTTAAAATAGCATCATTAATAGTAGTTCCATCTATTAGTCTTCCATCATTCCTAATCATAAAACTAATTATATATGGTAAGTTTGCATTTTCCATGGCTTTTGCCATGCCAATAGTCTCAAATAGTGCAGGCATAATACCTGCAAACAAAAAATCTACTCCTGCTTCTTTAAATAAGTTTACCTGCCATGAATGGAATTCTTGTGCATCTTCTACCGATAAAATATCAGTTGCTTTATACGCATCTCCCCTGCACCCCATTAAGCCACCCACAAACATATTTACATTTGCATCTCTTTTTATTCCTTGCAGAAATTGTACATTATCTCTTATTATCCTTTCATTAAATTTAGATTGTATGACACGCTCCTTATTTGCTCTTCTAGTAGGAGTTGTTGCAATAAATGGTAACTTGTATTTCTCAGCGATCTTTAAATATTGTTTAAAAATACTATACATTTATCCTACGGCTGCTATAATAATGTAATTATCTCTACTT
The DNA here is from genome assembly GCA_021781745.1 of Bacillota bacterium. Lineage (GTDB taxonomy): Bacteria > Bacillota > Clostridia > Clostridiales > Clostridiaceae > Clostridium. Next base: position 34,641 of record JAJXWH010000047.1, read on the forward strand.
TGAACAGGAAGGATGACAAAAGCATTCTGTTATATGGTCGTTTATCATTCCTACTGATTGCATAAAAGAATAACAAATTGTACTGCCTACAAACTTAAATCCATCTTTTTTTAACTGTTTGCTCATTTTATCGCTTAGTTCATTTGAAGATGGGATCTCCTTTATGCTCTTCCAAGAATTAATAATAGGTTTGTTATCTACAAACTTCCAAATATAATTAGAAAATGAACCATACTTACTTTGGATTTCCAAAAATGATTGCGCATTTGTCACAACACTTTCAATTTTTCGTCTATTACGAACTATGCCTTTATCTTCCATTAATGATTTCAATTTTTCTTCTGTATATTTAACAATTTTTTCTGGTTCAAAATTATCAAAGGCCTTCTTATAATTTTCTCTTTTTTGTAAAATAGTCCACCAACTTAGTCCTGCTTGAGCCCCTTCTAAACATATCATTTCAAATAGTTTCCTATCGTCATATACTGGTACTCCCCATTCCTTATCGTGATATTCAATATACAAATTTTCTTCAGTCACCCATTCGCATCTTTTAATCATTTAGTATCACTCCTTACTTTACATTAAGACCCTATTAAAAAGAATTCCTTATTTATAACTACTTCAATGGATTAGTTGCCTAAAAGAAATAAATCATATGGAATTTCATTGTTATTACCTAATCTTTCTATTTCAAGTTTATTCAATGTACTATCTCTAAGTTCTGTAATAATTTAGAGTTATGAAACAAATTAAAATTTTAATTGTTACACCTTTATAAGAAAATTCCGAATTGATCAATTCATAAATTTTGTTCTAACAGTCCTTTTAATACCATCCTTCAGAAATTTATTCAGCATATTCTTTTCTCAAATTATCTGCAAATTCTTCTATTTCTCTATAACTACTTAAAATTTTTATACTTTTATTAGGAAAATTTTCTAGTATATATTTAATTCTCGGCATTGTATCCTTTTCAAAACTTTTAATGAAATTAATGAATTCTTCTGTGACTGTATAATCAAAACCTTTTGCCATGTCATCCCTATTTATACCTTGCTTGATATTTTCTTCAGCTCTTTTACAAGCATTGGCTACACATATTTCTGAAGGTATATTTAATACTATTATTGTATCAGCTAACTTAGCCCTCATTTCAAGTGTAGAAATATAATTGCCATCAATAATCCATTTCTCATGTATACTTGCAAAATCACTTACTCTTGCAACCAATTCATCTCTTGTGATGTGCAATTTTCCGCCAGTATGATAAATCTTATCTAAATGCAAAACTGGATAATGCAGAAAATCATTAATTCTTTTTGTTAATACTGATTTTCCCGCACCTGGACACCCTGCTATTATAATTTTCATCTATTACTCTCCTCTTGTTAGTTTCTTTTACTTGTATACACATAAATAAAATATTATTAGTGGACAATACTCTACGATTGTTGAATAATACAAGAATATTGTGAATCATCTAACGCTATCATATTAAATCCGATTTCAATATTGAATATACTGCTAAGTCATAAAATTCCCCAAACTTATTGACTTGTACCTGCCTCATAATCCCCTCAAATTTCATTCCAGACTTTTGCATTACTCTACCAGAAGCAGGATTTAGAGTATTATGTCTTCCTTCAATCCTGTTCATACCAACCTCTTTAAACAAATAGCTGATAATAGCTTTTAGTGCCTCTGTCATTATTCCATTTCCATAAAATTGCCTGCTTATATTATATCCCACACTACAAGAACTATATTTTTCATTAACTTGCATTATAGAAATTTGTCCAATTATCTCACCAATATCTTTTAATTCAATTACCCAGTTATAATTATCAGCATTTTCATATTCTTTAATCCAACCTTCAATTATATTCGCTGTTTCACTCAAATCCTTATGAGGATTCCAACTTAAGAATTTACACACCTCACTATCTGTTGCCCAATTTTTATACATATATTTAGAATCACTTGGCTCAAATCTGCGCAATATAAGCCTTTGAGTTTCTATTTGCTGTGTCCCCTTATTAATTACCATTTTATCCTCCATATATAAATAGTCTTGACTTTATCATAATTTACTATTATGTTTTATATGAAAACTGCCAATTAATCACATTTCTAATTCCATTATTTTGTTATTCGTTGAAAACCCTTGTCGTTCATAGAAAGTTACTGCTTTTTGGCTTGGCCAAACAAATAATAATTCAATTTTATTATTTGTAGCCCATTGTTTTACTTTTTTTAAAAGTTCTGTTCCTACTCCTTTATTTCTAAATTCAACCTTTGTATGAACATTTGTTACATAACCTATTTCTGCAACTAGTTTTTGTGGCTTTGGTATTTTCCGTATTCTATTTATATAAATATTTGAAACAATTATATTGTTTTCTTCTGCAATCCAATACTCCCAAGTTCCACTTTTAAGACCATTAATTAAAAATAAATTGCACTCTTTAATGAAATCTTCTTTTGAAATATCGAATTTTCCTTCTTCCTCATATTCATGTTCCCATCTCATTTCTGAAAGCATTGAAATGTCACTTTCTGTTGCTTTTCTAATATTCATAATTTTCCACCTTAAAACAATTATTTTAATTCATAACAATTTACATTAGTGCAACACTTACAAACTCAAATGTTACATCCATTAAGAAGATAGTGAACCAACTTATACTTCGCATTATGCTTATTAGTTATAGTTTTGCATTTGAACTCGCTATGGTTGTTAATTTATATTTATACGTACTCAATATTTCTTCAAATTGCTTTCTGTTATTTTCAAAATCATCTGTCCATTTGTACATTAGTCTCAGCATATTAAAGTCTGACTTATAATGGCAAGGTTCAATATGTAATTGTTGTTTAATAAATCGGGTTAGTATTCTACATTTCCGTAACCACAATGGAGTGTTAAGAAAGATAATTTTATCTGCCATTTCAAGTAAACAATGGCATGATGAGCGTAATGTCCCCTCAATAATCCAATCACCAAGTTCGTCAATGCGTTCAATTTCTTGCGCCTGTTCTTCTGGCGTTCGTTTGTAACTTCCATTTTCAGTCTTTACATGAACAATACAATCCAGTTCATAATGAGGGATGTTCATTTCTTTTGATAGTTTTTTTGCGAGAGTGGTCTTACCACTTGCAACAATACCAACAATGTATATTTTACTCATTTCTCCACCTCCAGTGTATAATAATGCACTACTATGCTAATAATCTAAATACCAATACTTAGGTAATGTTTAATTACATACTTTGAAGTAAAAGGCATCTCTAAAGAATTTAATTCCGATTTTTCAAACCATTTTGAAATCCCCTCATTTGAAGTAAATTGAATATCAATATTAGCTTTTAACTCAGCAAAAAAATAATAATTTTGTCTGATTTCTCCTTTTGTCCTTCTCAAAGTAACATATCGTAATCTTATCTCATCTAACATATTTTCGGTAATATTTAATTCTTCTTGCAATTCTCTTATAATACAAGCCATGGCATCATTAAGTTCATATTCTTCAAAATGTCCTCCTGCTGAACCAACCCAAACATCATTAACAACTCTACCTCCTTGTCTATAAAGCAATAACATTTTATTGCCTCGTGATATATAAATAGATGACATATTTCTTAACTTTCCATCCATATACTTTTCCCTTGCAAAATTTGAATTTATAGTTTGGATGCTATTATTTTATATTCGTCTTCAGTTGTATAACAATAATTAAATAGTAACTGATATACTAACCTCTTGATTCTTATGTGCTGACCACATCAGATATTTGGTAACTTCTACGTCCGAAACCCAATTTTTGTACATTGCATCAGAATCCTTTGGCATAAATTTTCTCAAAATCAATCTATCTGTTTCTATAGTTTTTGTTCCGCAATGCTTCATGTTCCCATCTCATTTCTAAAAGCATTGAAATGTCACTTTCTGTTGCCAATCTATATATCACATTAACACCTACTTATACACAAATAATTACTATTCCATTTTATAAGAGTATTGTGAATCAACTCCTATGAATGGGATTTGAAATAATCTAATAATTTATTAATTTCATTACCACAAAAGTCAAACTGTTCTACCTCAGACCTATCAATCCATCTGACCTGATCTATCTCGGAATTTTGTTGCACTTTTCCATTTAACTTACCTGTATACACTATCAAAACATATCTATTATCTTCATTGATTACATAGACATTAAATAGCTTTAAATTATTGATAGTGCAATTAAGCTCCTCCATTACTTCCCTACGAATACAATCATCTGGTGTTTCATTATTTTCTAGTGCACCACCTACAGTTTCCCACATAAGAGGAAATTTCTTTTTTGACTTACTTCTTCTCGCTATTAAAACTCTATTTTCACTATTATAAATTATTATTGAGCAACCTATATATGTTTCCACAACTGTTATATCATTTACATCAGCTTGTTTAATCATTATATTATCCTCCGTTATATAAATATCTCTTAAGCTCATAGAAAATTCCGAAGCAAGGTTGATGTCCTAATCTTACGCAATACCAAACTCAATTTTGAGTTTTTCATACCTGCTTTTTTCATGTGGCAATACTTCAAAGGTAGGATTATAAAAGCAATGCTGAAGCACATCTGCATCTATTAAAATTTCATTAAAATCAGAATGCACCAATCCTTTTTCGCTGTGTGTATAAATAGCATCACAAATAATTTGGGTTTCATCCTCATTTGTTATCTGTAATAATGTCAGTATTTCCTTTGCCAAAACAGCACCTTTATGTGCATGGTCTTTAGTATCCATTTTAGCATATGAATATATATCATGAAGCATACCTGCCATAGTTGCAAGTTCAGTATTCTCTCCACGTTTTAATGCAATTATTGCACAAGATTGAGCAACTCCATATAAATGTACATAAGCACATCTTCGTTCTTCAAAATCTGACATATTTAAAAGTATATTATCAATATATTGTCTTAAAATCTCAATTCTGTTCATTATTATTTTT
>JAJXWH010000048.1 GCA_021781745.1 Bacillota bacterium
AATACTTATATTAATGATTTGTTCATTATTTGTCCATATTTAAATCTGCTTCGTAGATTGTGTGTTTCTGCTACTCTCAAAAGTTATCCACAGATTTGACTTTATTATAAATTCCTATAGAGTAAAATAATATAGTACTGTCCTAAGACTTCTCATATAAGTATTAAGGGTTATATCTTTAATTTCTAAATTACTTCTACAATCTAAAATAAACTGATTTACAATTAACCTTGTAATATCTTTAACTGGCATATTAGGATTAATAAATTTAAAAACTGTTTTTATAACTCCCTCATGGTGTTTTATTGTATCTTTACTTAAATTTTTTGTAATACAATAAATCTTGAAATCTTCAAATCCATCATTAAAAGTCATTTCATAATCGTTCATTTTTATCTTTTTTATTGCTATCACCTCCAAAACTATACACATTCTAGAATTCTTAAAATCCGTCAAGCCTTGAATAATCTTAGGTACAACAAAAAAGGACTATACAAAACTTACCGATTTTTGATTAAATCTGATAAATTTCATATAATCCTTTAAAACGCTTAAAGCATAGATATTACTGTATTTTCTATTTGGCGGAGAGAAGGGGATTTGAACCCCTGATAGAGTTGCCCCTATACACGCTTTCCAGGCGTGCTCCTTCGACCACTCGGACATCTCTCCACATAATTTCTTAATAATTTTATGCTAAATTATAATATCATATTATTTTTTTAAATTCAACTAAATATTTTAGGTTTATATAACTTATAATCCTATGAAACTTTAATACATCACTAAGAATGCATTGCAGATGATACCTTCCATACTTTTATATTTAAATATCTTTGAAAAATTGAGAGTATAACTCTTTTCTAAATTATACTCTCTAAATATCTTAACACTAAAAAATCCATATATTTAGTTATAAATATTTAACTTATCTATATATATCACGAGAAAAGTGGTGATATAAGTAATATTACAGATAAAGTTATAATAAATATCACAGTAGCCCAAGATATAATATTTTGAATTTTATTGTTAACATACTCACCCATTATGCGCTTATCATTAATCAAAATTATCATAAAGGATAATATAATAGGCGATAATATCCCTGCTATTTGTTGAGTTATAAGTATAATTTGAATAAGAGATATTCCAGGAAGCAATATAAACAATGCTCCCAAAACAATTATACCTGTATATATTCCAAAGAAAGCTGGTGCATCTTTATAATCATTATCCACACCACTCTCCCAGCCAAAAGCCTCACATATAGCGTAAGAAGTAGAAAGTGGAATAACAGCTGTAGCAAGCACTGAAGCTCCAAACAATCCAGCTCCAAAAAGGATAAACGCCCATTCTCCAGCTAATGGCCTTAAAGACATTGCAGCTTCTTCTGCACTATCTATTGTTATACCAGCCTTGTATAAAGTTGCAGCTGTACAAACAATTATAAAAAAGGATACAGCATTACCCCAAAAAGACCCCAAATAAACATCAAGTTTTTCATACTTATAGTCAGATATACTTATCTTTTTATCCACTATTGATGATTGTAGATAGAACTGCATATATGGAGTAATTGTTGTACCAATCATTCCTATGAACGTAAGGAGAAAGCCTGTATTTAATTCAATAGTAGGCGTAACCATTGATGTAAAAACAGTTTCCCAACTTGGTTTAGTTAAAAATGCTGAAATAATATAAGTAAAAAATACGAAAGTAAATAATAAGAAAATATTTTCTACCTTCTTATACGATCCTTTAGTCACTAGAAACCATATCATTATTGATACAATAGGTATTGATATATATTTACTTATGCTAAAAAGTTCTAAGCTCGCAGCAATACCTGCAAAATCTCCCAAAACAACTCCCATGTTTGCAATTAACAAAATAGTCATAGCAAAGAAAGTAAGCTTCACTCCAAACTTCTCTCTAATTAGATCAGATAACCCCTTACCAGTTACAACAGCCATTCTTGCATTCATTTCCTGTATTACTGCAAGACTGAATGTAATTAAAAGTAATCCCCATAACATTTTATATCCGTATGAAGCTCCGACTGAAGCATATGTTGTAATACCACCAGCATCATTACCTGCATTTACAGTAATTAATCCTGGTCCGATGATAGTCATAATGAAAAGTATCTTTTTGAATCTATTAGATAATACCTTTTTCATAATACAACCCTCCTCAATCGTGTATACTCATGAATACTATCGTTTAAGGACACTATACCTACTAAGTCGTTATCTTCATCTATAACAGGCAGGCAAATAAGATTATATTTATGCATTAAGCTAATAGCATCTTCTACCTCATCTGTGTCTCTTAAACTTTCAGGCCTAGTAGTCATGATATTATAAAGTTTTGCATCCTTGTCAGACGCAATAAGTGAAAATAAAGATACAACTCCAATAAGGTTATTTTTATCATTAGTAATGTATATATAATAGCTTTCCTCCTCACTTGGAGAATTAGTTTGAATCCAAGTGAAAACTTCATTTACTGTTATGTCTGGTAAGAAAGTTATAAAATCTTTTGACATAATACTTCCTACTGTCTCTTTTTCATACTCCATAAGCTCTCTTATTTCGCCTTGGCTTTCTTCATCCATTTGAGTAAGAAGTTTTTCTGCTCTATCCTCTTCTATTTCCTCAAGAATATCAGCTATTTCATCAGATGGCATAATCTCTAGTATATCAGAAGCTTTCTGATCAGACATAGATTTCAACAAATTTATTTGAACATCAGTTTCTATTTCCTCAAAAACCTCAGCAGCTTTTTGATTATTTAAGCTATTAAATAATATATCTCTGCTTTTACTATCAAGATCCTCAATTATATCCGCTATATCAGCCGCATGCAAAGTTTCAATTTTATTTATTGGCATTTGAAGCTGTAAATTGTTAACTCCAGTAGATAAAGTCTGTACGTCATTCCATATAATCAGTTTATTTCTTAATCTATATTTTAAGGCTTCAGTTAATATTATAAAAGGATATTCTATTCCAAGTCGTCTAAGTAATCCTCTAGTTCCTATATCAACAGCAACGAGCTGCCATTTAGAATTAATATTTCCAAGCCTTACATCATTAACACGTTCTACTTTCCTGCCATTTATATCAACTATTTGTTTATCTAGAAAGTCCCTTACTAAATAAATATCTTCTTCACTTGGTAATTTTGTTACAAGACTTTCGCTATTAATTTTAATAAAGTATTTTTCTTTTTCATCCTTGAATACATCAAGTGCATCCGCAGATACATAAAAAGATTTTCGCCAATTTGTAATTTGTATATATACTACAGTAGGCTTTTCTTGACTAAAATCAAGAACAAGGTCATTTAATTTACCAATTATTTGTCCCGAGATATTGTGGATTTCTTTATGAATAATTTTACTAAAAAAGAAGTTTGTTATTTTTTTCAAATGTTTCACCCTCTCAATTTAGGGCATGAAAAATGCATCCAATTAATGCCCTAAAATTAGTATTACTTGAACTTAAATAAAAATGCATAATACAATTATCCGTATCATAGTCATCCATTGGCTGCACCTCCTTGAAATAATAATAAAACCCTCCACTTATATAGTGAAGGGTTATCTACCAAATAATAACATTACAAATATACCTAATACTAGCGATAAAGCATAATTGTGATATCCACCTTCACTCGTTGAGTTTTAGCACTATATAGCATAGAAAACCATTTGGTTTTCGGCTACATTAAGTAGAACCTTAATCCGGCAATACCTGTTGACCCCTTGGCGTCTTTCGACGTTTCTGGGCAGCAGCATGTATCTATATAGGAGCCTCACCTAACAAAGATTTTATTTTCTTTCTTAATTTTACTACCATACAATATAATACGTCAATAGAAAATATACTATCATTTCTTAATTTCGTCATCATCATCTATTTTGTGGTTTTATTTTAACGTTAAATTAATAATATAATTACGTCTTAATGTCAGCATATTTTTTAAATTTCTTTTTAATTAAATTTACCAGTTACCTCAAATAGCATATGCTATAACTCTTTAGGTGTAACTCTCCTGCTTTCAAAGAATTCTTTAAGTATATCTGAGCACTCTATATCATACATCCATTTAACACTTACAAAAGAATTTAACGCACTGCTCTCTAATAAGTTTATTACCGATCCACAAGCCCCCATATCCTTATTAAAAGTCCCTATATAAACTTTAGAAATTCTACTTTGAACAATAGCACTTGCACACATAGGACACGGTTCCAAAGTTACATACATTTCTGCTCCTTTTAATCTCCAATCTCCAATATATTTTGCAGCCTCTTTTATTGCCAAAATTTCTGCATGTGCTGTACTATCGTTCAAAGTTTCTTTTAGATTATGAGCTTTCCCTATAATAATTCCATCTTTTACGATAACTGCTCCAACTGGAATTTCTCCTTTACTCATGGCTATACGCGCCTCATTCTTTGCAATATTCAAAAAACTATGCATTACGTGATACTCCCTTCATTAAATTTCTCAATAATTCTTTTATATTTACTGTTACTTTTCAGAATGCGTTAACATATAATATAAATTATTAAATCATAAGCTTTTTACTCATTTATATTATTAACTATAATCATAAATCAAGAAAATTTGAACAAAAAAATAGAAGGGTTGTTACTAATTCCTTAGAAATAATCCCTTCTATCAAAATATTCTATCTCTCAAAATTTAATTGTTTATTTGACTCAATGTAGGCATTGATGCTATTGCCCCATAATTAGTACATGTGATTGCACCTACTTTATTAGCAAATGAGACTATATCAATCCATTTCTCAAAACTTATATTCTTTTTATCTTCAATATCAGAAACTTGTTTTAATACAGCTCCAACAAAAGCATCACCTGCACCTGTTGAATCTACTTGTTTAATTTCTATAGACGGAATTACTTTATTTTCACCTTTGACACTTAAGTAAGTTCCTTTAGCACCTAGAGTAATTGTTACCACCTTAACTCCTAAATCATGTAATTTATTAGCTCCAGCTTCTATGTCCTTTTCTCTAGTTATTAAATATAATTCTTCATCACTTAACTTAATAAAATCACTGTCTCTTATAAATTTAATACAATCTTCAATAAATGAATCCAATTTATCTTCTGTAATTAAAGCATCACGATAGTTAGGATCAAAAGATATATAGATACTATTAGATTTTGCATATTCTAATAATTTGAAATAAGTCTTTTTTAATTCACCTTCTAAAAATCCTGTAGCTGATCCAAAGTGAATTATATCAGCGTTTTTTATTTTTGATAAATTAATATTACTAAAAGAATATTCTCCATCACTGCCTCTTAAGAAATCAAAATTACGTTCTCCATTACTATCAATTCCAACTAAGGCAATAGTTGTACTACCATTTTCCACAGTCATTTCAGTATTTATATTTAGATTCTTTAACAATTCAATTAGATGTTTCCCGAAGAAATCGTTCCCTACTTGACCTAAAAAATAAGCATTTCCTTCTAATTTAGATATACTCGCCGCTACATTTGCTGGGGCTCCACCAGCCTTTTTTTCAAATTTTTCCCCATCCTTCAAGCCTTTATTATCAACACAAACCATGTCAATTAAAAGTTCTCCAATACAAAAGACATTATTACTCATATCTCACACTCCTTAAATTCCACATACTTAACTTGTTAATTTCAGCTTTGTCCTCACTTCTAATTTGAATTTCTAACTGTTCCTCCTTAGGAAAATACATTAACGTTGTTACTTCAAGTCCATCTTGGTAATATATTTCCATAATAGAATTATCAATAAACATATTTAGCTTCAATTCTTCCGCAACCTTTAGTTTAAACCTTCTTATTCCTCTCCCACCAAGATTCATATTACTTCTATCAATAGTACATACCTGGTCTATCTTATCATAAGTTAATAGTATATATTCCTCATTAAACTTCAATTTCATTTCTATAAAATTAGTCTTATGCATTTCTATGTTTAATATTATTTCTGCACATCTTGAGTCCACATTCAAATTATAGTTATCAAAAATCAATCCATTAACTTCTAAAACTTGAGCTTGTCTTAAATTCTTAATTTCTTCTAAAGGTTTTTGATAAAGTACATTATCTTTATATTCTAAAACTCGAGGGATAGTCAATGAATACATCCATCCAAAATCAGATGTTGGATACTCAAACTCCTTATCCGGAAGTCCTACCCATCCAAACATTATATTTTTATTTTCATGTTTAAATACTTGTGGTGCATAAAAATCAAATCCCATATCTAGTTCTTTAAACTCAGTATGGTTTTTTAATTGAATATCTTTTAGGTTTAACTCACCGATTACATAACCTGACTGATATATATTTTGATTTCTAAATTCTTCGCAATTTAACCCTTGTGGTGAAAAAATTAATGCATGTTTATCTTCATTAACCTTAATAACATTTGGGCATTCCCACATGTATCCAAAGTTATGCATGTTAGTTTTTAACTCCCCAAGCAATGCCCAACTAACAGAATCTTTTGACTTATAGATTAAGGCTTTTCCCTTTAAATCGTTATTTTGAACTCCAAGAATCATATAATAAGTACCATCTTCCATAAATATATATGGATCCCTAAAGTGAGCTGTATATCCATCAGGTTGCTTTTCGATAATCACACCCTGTTTTTCAACTGTCCCATCCTTATGATATACAGCTACACACTGATATGATTCCCTTTCATCATTATATCCCTTTACATTTCCTGTATAGTACAACTTAAGTTCATCATCCTTGACCAATCCACATCCCGAATAACACCCATTCTTATCAAACCAATCTTCTGGCTTTAGTACTATTTGGGGCTTAGTGAAATTAACTAAGTCACTTGTTGTCACTAATCCCCAATGCTTTGTTTTGTGCTCACATCCAAAAGGATTCCATTGATAAAATATGTGAAATTTATTATCATAATAACTTAATCCATTTGGATCATTAATCAGCCCAAAAGGCATTTCAATATGAAAATTGTTTCTCCATATGTTTCTCGTTTTATTACTATAATAGTTATTTAATTCTTCGTTTATTTCTTGGTACGATTTTGGGTTTAACATCATCTTCCTCTTTTCATATTAATTTACTTCTCTTACACTCTCCCTTTCAATTAACCTTAAAGAGGCATCATTATTTTCTGCCAGCTCTTTTCCATCAATTAAATCCAAAATTCCTTGAGCTGTCTTCATCCCAATTAATTCATAATCAAAAGCTACAGTTGTAAGAGTTGGATATAAAACACTTCCTATGTCATATCCTCCAAAGCCAGCTACTGAAATTTCATCTGGCACTTTAACATTATTTTCATGCAAATATCTAAGTACCCCTAGACAGATATTATCAGTAGCACAAACTATAGCTGTAGGATTATATTTCAGCACTTCACTTGCATTATTATATGCACTTATAAAAGAAAAATCTGTTTCAACAAATTGAACATTACACTTTGGATTGTTTTCTTTTACAGCATCAATAAAGCCATTTTTCCGATCAACACCTACTGCTTTATCCCACTCATTTACTCCAAGGAATACTATATTACTATGACCTTTATCTTTAAAATAATTTCCCATTATTTTTCCCGCTTCATAGTCATCTATTTTTATATAATTAATAAACTCGTTTTTCTGCCCAGAAAAAATTGTTGGAATTCTAAGTTTACTTGTTAATTCGATGTGCTTTTTAGTAATCGCCATAGAATTAATAATTATTCCATCAACTCCTTGTTGGCTTAGACTGCTAATATTAATGAGTTCCTTTTCCATATCCAATTCACTAATCAAAATAATTCCTTGGTAACCATTTTCTTTTAACTTCTTATTGACCCCAGTTAAAAACTTACCTACTGTAACTGAATCAATTCTAGGAATTACAATACCGATTAATCCGCTTTTTTTAGTTTTTAATCTTTTTGCAAAGAAATTGGTTTCAAAACCTGTTTTCTCAATTGCCTCTCTTATTCTTTTTGCATTCTCATCACTTACATACCCATTATTTAAATATCTAGAGACACTGCTCTTAGATACATTAGCCATATTAGCAATATCTTGAATTGTAACTTTTCGATCCATATTATCCTCCAAATAAGTTTTTGTTAATATTATTATATAACATTATTATATATTATTGAAAACAACTTATTTCTAGGCATAATAGCTTTCTAATCATATATCCTAAAGCTTTTCGTTTACTTAATATAAGCAGATGAGATCTAGTAAGTAAAATTTCTCTCACTAAATCTATCCACTTATAACAATTTATTAGAGTTACCTATTTTAATTAGATTGCATTAATATAAAGTTTTCAATATCAATCTTTTCTATTCTTCTGGTTTGAAGAAGAAATAAGTTAAGCAGAAGGCTACTACTATTGCTATGGCATTAATTAATATATAACTTGGTAAATTATTTACATATAGCAACATACCTGGAATAGCTGTAATTCCCATTCCTGTACCTGCCATTCCAAGCATAGCGGCAACCATACCTCCAGCAGCTCCACCTACACATCCAAAAACAAATGGTTTGATAAATCTTAAATTAACACCAAAGATTGCTGGCTCAGTGATTCCTAAAAATGCTGGAATTGCTGATGAAATATACAATGAACGTTTCTTTTTATCTTTTGTCTTAAAAGCTACCGCTAAAGCTGCTGATCCTTGGGCAACAATACCACAAGTTATTATTGAATTAAATGCATCTTTTCCTGTACTTGCCAACAATTCAACTTCTAAAGCATTTAATGCATGATGAACCCCTGTAACTACTATAATTTGGTGAACTCCTCCAATTATTAACCCCCCAATTCCAAATGGAAGCCCCATAAATGCTCTAATGGCTCCAAAGATTAATTGTTCAGTGTTATGCATGATTGGTCCAACTATTAATAATCCTAGTATCATTGAAAATAATAACGTAATAAATGGTGTAACTATTAAATCTAATACATCTGGGACTACTTTTTTAAGGGCTTTTTGAGTTTTAGCTGCAATAATTCCAAGTACTAATGCTGGTAATACAGACCCCTGGTATCCTACAACTGGAACTGTTAATCCTAGTATTGAAAGATTTATTGGCGTTGCTGTTCCCGCTGCTACAGCATAAGCATTTGGTAAGCTTGGTGATACAAGCATTAAACCGATTACTATTCCGATAACAGGAGTTCCTCCAAACTTTTTCATTGTTGACCATGCAACTAATGCTGGTAAGAATGCAAATGCAGTATCAGTTAGTACCTGAGTAAAAAGAACGAAGTTATCATTCATTTGTATTCCCAAGTTTTGTATAAGCCCTCTTAATCCCATAAATAATCCTGTTGCAACTAGCACTGGGATTATTGGAACAAATACATCACCAAAAGTTCTAGAAATCTTTTGTACTAATGTCATTTGACTATAAGCTTCTTCTTTATTATTTCCAGTAACTAAATCCGAATTTTGTCCAACTATAGCATCATAAACTTTATTTACAAACCCTGTTCCAAGGATTATTTGATATTGAGCTGCCGCAAAAAACTGACCTTTCACTCCATCAATATTTTCAATTGCCTTTTCATTAATTTTCCCTTTATCATTAAGTATAAGTCTAAGTCTTGTTGCACAATGTTCTACTGATTTTATATTTTCTTTTCCACCAATATTCTCTAGAATTTCTTTTGCTACAATCTGTTCCTTCATAAATATCCCCTCCTGAATAATAAATGATTCGAAAACCGTTTTCATGTTTATATGATATCAGTTCCACACATGTAATGTCAATACCTTTTTTATATTGATAAATTATTATGTTTTTAGCGTCACTCATAATTCCATTAATTATTGCAATAAATTCAAAATAAACTATACTTGAAACATTCGAAATAGAAATTTACAATTATAGAACCTCCCGTATATATGATATCAGTTCCATAACAATGCATTAAGCTTTATTTTCTTAATTAAATTTTTCTATAAAAAAAAGAAAATTATTCCCTTTTATATAAAAGGAATAATTCTCATTCATTATTATTTTCAATATTTTTATTCTATAATGTCATCTTTTGAACATAAATTATCTTTACTATCTTTTCTATTTCAGCATTTAACGCTAACTGTATTATTTTATTATTATTTAATTCAAAAGTGTATATGTTTAATCCATTTAAGTTAGTATTGTAATACGCTGTCACACCTTTTTTGAGAGCATTTTTTCTTTCTGTAAAATAAACTCTTCTAACATCATCTCTATTAATCTTTTGAGCTATCTTTCTCCTACTTGCATTATATACTTTAGTTATTGTGATATCACCATTATATAATTCGTATTCATAATCAACATACATCACATAGCTACCAACAAAAAATGCTAAAGCTAC
Source organism: Bacillota bacterium (assembly GCA_021781745.1). Lineage (GTDB taxonomy): Bacteria > Bacillota > Clostridia > Clostridiales > Clostridiaceae > Clostridium. Next base: position 10,403 of record JAJXWH010000048.1, read on the forward strand.
TATTCCTAGTGCAATTCCAATTATAAGTGATGCAAAAACAAACATTAATGCAATTACTCCAAAAGTAATTGATAAATATTTAAGCATATTACTAAGTCTCTTTGGTCTGTCCGATGGAATAAATTGTTCTAAAACAACCTCCATACTTCCACCCCTTTCTTTCTCTTATCCTTATATAAATATTTTAAATTATTTAGCAATAATATCAAGTACTATTATGTATATCATACATTTTATTTGGTAACCTTTGCATTATTTTTTGTGATATATTACATAGTTTAAATATCGATTTATAATGGACTAACTATTTAAACTTGTTTAAATTTAGATTATATTAAAATATTCCAATAAAAAATAAATCCTAGCCATATTAAATGACTAGGATTTCATATTATTTGATTAATATTATGTTAGTATTATAGGATTTCTAATGTTTTTCCGTTTTATTTTTTATGAAATTATACAATAATGTTAAGCTTCCATAAACATCTTCATATCATCATCTACGTTAGTGATTCCACCAATTCCAAAGTTATCCACTAATACCTTTGCAACATTTGGTGAAAGGAATGCTGGAAGTGTTGGTCCTAAGTGAATGTTCTTAACTCCTAAGTGTAATAATGATAATAATACTATTACAGCTTTTTGTTCATACCAAGCTATGTTGTATGATATAGGTAATTCATTTACACTCTTTAATCCAAATACTTCTTGAAGTTTAAGTGCTATAACAACTAATGAATATGAATCATTACATTGTCCTGCATCTAATACTCTTGGAATTCCTCCAATATCACCTAAGTTTAATTTATTATATTTATATTTAGCACAACCTGCAGTTAATATAACTGTATCTTGAGGTAACTTTTGTGCAAATTCTGCATAATAATCTCTTGATTTTGCTCTTCCATCACAACCAGCCATTACAAAGAATCTCTTTATAGCACCTGATTTAACAGCATCAACAACTTTATCAGCCAATGCTAAAACTTGGTTGTGAGCAAATCCACCAACTATTTGTCCTTTTTCTATTTCAGTAGGGGCTTTACATTTTTTAGCCATTTCCATTACTTTTGAGAAGTCTTTTGTACCATCAGCCTTGGCCTCAATATGAGCACATCCTGGCATTCCTGTAGCACCTGTTGTAAATAATCTATCCTTATATGAATCCTTTGGAATAACTATGCAGTTTGTAGTCATAAGTATTGGCCCATTGAACTTTTCAAATTCTTCTTTTTGCTTCCACCATGCATTACCATAGTTTCCTGCAAAGTGACTATATTTCTTGAATTTTGGATAGTATTGTCCCGCAAGCATTTCTCCGTGAGTATAAACATCTACTCCAGTTCCTTCTGTTTGCTCAAGTAACATTTCTAAATCTCTTAAATCATGTCCTGAAATTAATATTCCCGGATTAGTTCTAACTCCGATATCAACTGTTGTTATTTCTGGATGTCCATAACTTTCAGTATTAGCTTTATCAAGTAACGCCATACCATCTACACCAAATTTTCCAGCTTCAAGTGCTAAAGCCACATAGTCATCAGCACTTAAAGTATCATCTATTGTAGCCGCTAATGCTTTTGCCATAAATGCATGAACTTCTTCATTGTTATATTTTAAGTTCATTGCGTGTTTCATATAAGCTGATAATCCTTTTAACCCATAAGTTATAAGTTCTCTTAAGCTTCTTATATCTTCATTTTCTGTTGCTAAAACCCCGACAGTTTCGGCTTTATTGTCAAATTCAATAACATTATCAGCATTCCAAGTTACTGCATCTGGTGCAATAACCTCTGTAGTTTGTCCTCCAAATATTTTCTTGAAGAATCCTCCACTTACTTTAACTTCTCCAACTTGTCCACCAGCATTGACAACTTTAGCTTTTAATTCTTCTCTTATTTTTAAAGTTTCTTTAACTCTATCTAAAATAGAATCTCTATCAAAATTAGCATTAGTAATTGTTGTAAATAGATTTTCTACTATAAATTTATCAACTTTAGAGTCTGTGACATTAACTTTTCTTCCTTCGTTACTTACTATAGCTAGTCCTTTAGTAACATATATTAATAAGTCTTGAGCTTTTGCTACGTATTCATCTTTACCGCAAACCCCTACTTTAGTACAGCCCGTACATCCAGCTGTTTCTTGACATTGATAACAAAACATTGACATATTTAATTTCCCCCTATTTTTTCTTTATATTTATATTAATTTTCTTGTTTCTATTTCTCGCTTTTGACAATTAAGAGTTTACTATATTCTCTTCAACAATTCTGTAACATCCGTTACTAATTTAAATTGAATTTTTAATTAAATTTTGTGATAGAATTCTATTAGGAGGTGATTATTAATGATTTCATTTATAAAAGAAAATTCAAATATTTTTATTTTTATACTGCTATTATTTTTCATGGCAGATGTTTTTTTATTAGCTATAAAACTAAAAAATACTCTAGAAGCTCTTCCTAATTTAAAAATATCTTATAACATTCATAAAAGCTACTGCTTTGGTTTTTTCAAGGATAGGGATTATAACTTAGCAATTGTAAACCTATCCATAGAGAACACATCAACTAAATCTATCAATATTTCCAGTATACAATTAATTGATAAGGATAAATCATATTTAGCAGTTAACCTTAAAATAAGAGATGAATATAATGAGAATGGAATTTCATTGATAAACGAAGACGAATCTGAATTCATTAATATAAATATTTCATCTGAAAATATTCTTGAAAATACAGAAATTTCACCACATAGTATATTGGATGGCTATGCAGTTTTCGAAAATATTGAGCTAATTAATGAAACCAAAAATTACAGAATAGTTATTGAGACTCCCAAGGCAACTTTTGAAAAAGAAATCGCTATTAATCCTCTTAATAATGAATTCCACCCTATTAATAACTTAGAAGTGTAACTCAAAAAAAAGAATAGATGAAAAACTTCATCTATTCTACCATTGTAAAAGCCTATCTATTTCATTCTCCTGCTCACTATCTATCTTTATAATTTCTTTACTCTCTTTTTCGTTAGGTATATCATTAATTTCATCATTAGAAACATTTTTTATAGGTGAAGTAAGCATACTTCCTCTCATTTTTTCAGCTATCAATACTGTTATGTATGCCGAAAAATCCAAACCAAGAGAACTAGCCTCTTTTGATGCATATTCCTTTATATGGGGGGCTAATGTTATTGTAGTTTTTAATTTTTTACACATTCTTACTCTTACCTATTATGTCATAGGTTTTTACATTAACCATTTGTGCATCATCTAACACCTTGTAATCCCCCAAATAATTTTTAAGAAGTAAAGCCCCTCCGCCTATAAAAACGAACCTCGAATATTTTGATTGCTCTGGAAATGCCTGCTTTATAGCATTTATTATTTCTCCTGCTCTAAGACTTAGTACATTATCTATATCTTTACTTACATCTATTTCTCTGCCGTCTGCAAATATAGTTTTATCTGCTATTATTTGTTCTGCCTTCATACGATTTGAATAGTTTACTCCATACTTACATAATTCTTGAAGAAGAATATCATAAGTGGAATTTACTCCTAACGGATATGTTCTTCCTTCCTTAAACTGACCATTGCTCATGTATGCTATATCTAATGTGCCACCTCCGATATCTGCCACCAAAGTGTCCCTTTCTACCAAAGATTTATCATACAAAAATAATCCAGCCGATTGAGGAAATACAACTACTTTTGTAATAGTAAAAGTTCTATTTTCTCCATTAAGTTTCATAAATACTCGCCTATTTTCAAGAGCTTTTATCAATGAATTCTTTTGCTCAGCAAAAAACTGAGCAGGAAGTCCAGTTATAACTCTAACATTATTATCTATTGTTGAAGTCATTGTAGCTGCTATAGCTGTATATAAGCAAATATGAAAAATTATGTCCTTATCTCTAGAATGCTCAATGCTAGTAAATCCATCATCATTGCCTATTAAATACGTTTTACTATTATATTCTACTGTATATTTTGCAGTTTCTAATTCATGTACTTTCTCCTTTACAGTAGATGAAAAAGACCCTTCCATACCGTGCCCGATAAAGTTAGTTGTATTATACCCTATATCTGCACTAATTCTCATTTTCTAATCCCCCTTTTCTTTGTATATTCTGTTCGAATACTTTTATATGGCGTTTATACCACAGTTTTCTTAAATATTATTTTCTCCAATTAAATGTATACTTTTTTATTCTTCTGTATATTATTTATACTGCCATTGCCTTATAGATCAAATGTTAATACCAAAGTATTTGTGTATATTGTATTGCTTGTCCACGCATTCTATCCACAAGACACTTACTCCTGTATTTCTTTTAATTCTAGATCTAAATCAATTTCCCCCTTTAACTCTGATAGTTCTGATTTACTTATGGATTTCATTATATTAAAAAGTACAAATTCTGTAATTGTCATTCCTTGCTTTCGTGCCATTCTTTTAATCGCCTGTTTCTGTTCCATTGTAACTCTAAGCATTATCGTCGCATCCTTCATTATATACCTCCTCGTAAAATTCACATAATGTATATAATGTAATTACAATATATACATTACATACATTACCATACGTTATATGTATAATTTGTAATAATATGGTATAATAATCGTAAAATCTTTCGACTTCTTTCGTATCAATTAAAATAACCTAGAGCTTTCTTTACACTCTAGGTTATTTAATAGCATTGATCTTTATATTCATTTTCTCTGAAAATTTCCTTTCTTCATATGTAATTTATTTAATCTTGTATCAAATATATATTATGCAATAAATACTTTATTAATTTGATTTCTCACCTCGTTCAATTATATATTTTATACCAAGGTCAACTTTGTTTAATAAGCTTATTCCGCCTTTTGTAAGAGTAATGGTTTGCCATAGTATACCCAGACTAATGCATTCTATTGCATTAATATAATAAATCTCTGAATTCTTTTGATTTAGTATAAATAAAGTTAAAATTATTACTGAATAAATAATTATTGTAATAATAGATTTCTTTTTAAATTGTTTCTTCATCTCAATATTTGTAATAGGCTTCTTAACACTATCCACAGGAGCCTTCTTTATAACGATTATCAAAGCCAGTATTATTACTGCCACGCTTATGGATATTATAGTAGCAATATTAAGCTTACATAATATCTTGTCAGTTACAATTCCTGCTGCCGAAGCTACAACTGTGCCTATTATAATGCAACGACTTGGTGAGGAAGCATGCACACCTCCAGAATATTTTCTGAAAACACTTACGGTAATTGAAAATATTAAGGCTTCATAAACTACTCCAAGTAAAAAACCAGCAATTATCACCCATAAAATAGCTGATATAATTTGTAGTAAATTAATTGCTCCATATATAATAATTTGTTCGTTATCTTCATCAACATTTAATAATACCTTAGCATTTTTGCCTATTTTCATTGCTATTTTTTCAGTGAGAAACATTTTTTAACCCCTCCTTCATTTTCAATAAATATTTTATTAATACAATAGATAATAATAGAAGAATCATTGATGGTAGAATATCAATGCTGATAATATTATACTAAAGAATATATATTGGTTTATATTAATACGTTTTCTAGCGACTACATGTATTCCATATACTATGATAAGTGTCTCTGGAATAACTCTCAAAAAAATTCTATTCAAGTAAGCCTTAACATAATTTTCATACCCCTCCTAATAAAAAATGTATTTCTACCAATTATACCCCTTACAATATTTTACTTACTCCTAATGTAGCTTATTATTCTTCATTTATTTTATAATTCCTCCTTTTTAAAACTTTATTTACTTATTTTTTTACATATTACAATTAATCTCAAAAGATAAATTTTGCGTTCTATTTTTTATTTTAATCGATTCAAGCATCCTAGGCTAGTTCTCTCATATTCTAGCCCATTATAGAATGGTTCTTTAAAACAACAAAAACTACAACCAATTATTTAAATTGGTTGTAGTTTAATTTGGTACTCCCAGCGGGAATCGAACCCACATCTATCCCTTAGGAGGGGATTGTTCTATCCATTTAACTATAGGAGCATATATTTAATAATTTAATGTAATCCTTGCATGGGTTACTCATAAATTTTATTATAATTATTTATTATTGTCAAATTAATATTTATTTTATTAAGAGTACTTCCATAAATCTATCTATTAGTTATTAAAGCGACGTAAGAAATAACTTCGTCAAACCTTTTCAATTTGACGAATTTATTATGCTCTCAAGGTGTATTAATAGTTTTAGTTAAAGTATTCCTCCATCAACTGCTCAAGCACCTGTTGCATTGTTAATTTATCATTGTATAAAATATTCACTTTCTCATAATCATTACAATTCTCATTAATTTCCTCTTCTATTACTTTTAATCTTTCTTCTAATTCTTCTATTCCCTTTTCTAATCTTTGCTGTTTAAATTCATTCTTATTTGCTTTTTCAGGCTTAGATGATTTTTCTTTTTTAGCTTTTTCTACCTTCTTTTCTTTATTAGCATTAATGGATTGCTGTACCGTCATTGTACTTTTAAATTGAGATGATTTTTCTTTATAATATTCATAGTTACCATCATAAGAAATCAAGTTTCCTTGAGATAATTCTACAACTCTTCCTGCTATACTATTTATAAAGTATCTATCATGGGATACAAATAAAAGTGTACCTTCAAATTCCTTTAAAACTTCCTCTAATTCTTCTCTTGAATCTATATCTAAATGATTTGTCGGTTCATCTAAAATTAAGAAGTTTATTTCATTATACATAAGCATAGCCAGCTTAAGCCTGCTTCTTTCCCCTCCAGAAAGAGTTCTAACCTTTTTAAATACCATTTCTCCGAAGAACATGTATTTTGCTAGATATTCTCTAGCTTTTCCCTCCGTCATTACTATATCTTCTCTAAAATAATCTAGTATAGTCTTATTTTCATCTTTAAAGTTTATATTTTGAGGAAGATATCCGAGTTTTACAGAAGTTCCGAGAGTTGCCGTTCCGCTGTCTGCATTAATTTCTTCAAGCAAAATCTTAATTAATGTGGATTTCCCGCAACCATTTTGCCCTATCAATGCTACACTTTCTTTATTTCTTACTAATAAATCAGCTCTATTAAAAAGAACTTTTTCACAGTACCTTTTACATAACTCCTTAACTATAACCACATTATCCCCTGATCTTTCTCCTAAATTTGCATTTATGCTCATATTAGCTCTTTCCAAAACTGGCTTATCTATTCTTTCAAGTTTATTCAACAGCTTTTGCATGCTTGCTGCTCTTGTAAAGAATTTCTCATTATCACCTCTTGCTCCCCAATCTCTTAATCGTGCAATAGACTGCTCTATAGCTTTAATTTTTTTCTGTTGTTCTATATACGCATCCATTTGAAGTTTAAGCTGTCTTTCTTTTTCGGTAACAAATGCTGTATAGTTTCCAGCATAGGTTTTTGAAACCATATCTTCTATCTCAATAATCTTTGTAACAACAATATCTAGAAAGTATCTATCATGAGATACTATTATAACTATGCCTTTATACTCTTTAAGGTATGCTTCAAGCCATTCCATAGTTTCTAAGTCCAAATGGTTAGAAGGCTCATCTAATAGTAATATATCTGGATTTTGGAGCAGTATTTTTCCTAAAACTACTGTAGTTTTTTCGCCTCCGCTTAACTCCGAAAATAACTTGCTTCTAAATTCCTCACTAATTTTAAGCCCAGCACAAACTTTACTTAATTTTTCCTCTTTTTCATATCCACCTAAACCTTCATAAAGGATTTGCAGCTTAGAATAGTTGCTTAAGAGCTTTTCCATATTGCCCTCATTTGCTTTTGAAAGTTGTGCTTCTAAATCTTCTAATTCTTTTTGTAGACTATCTACCTTTTCAAAAGCTGTATTTAATACATCTATTACCTTAAAGTTACTTGGATATGCTGGCATCTGTTCAAGATATCCTAACGTAGAATTCTTTTTAATGGATATGGTACCATTTTCATAACCCTCAAGTCCCATTATTATTTTCAATAGAGTACTTTTACCGCATCCATTTTCTCCTACAATTCCTACCTTTTCAGAGGTCTGTACTTCAAACGTTATATCCTCTAAAACCATATTTGCTCCATAATATTTTTGTAATTTATTCAAAGCTAATTCTATCATTTTTGATTCCCCCAATATTCTCTTTATTTTTGTGCTTTGCAAGCTTTAGCATTAGAAACATTATTGCTGGGATATATAGTAATGCTATAATTCCAAATGTCATTGAAAATCCTATCTTTTCTGATAATAATCCAAACAAAGGAAATATACTTATCATAAATATACTGAAATACAAACTATCAAAGGATAGTATTGTTGCCCTATATTCTGATGGTATCCTTGAATTTATATAATCACTAAAAATGGTATAAGCTAGACCTCCTGTCATTGAAATTAAGAGGAAAAATACTATAGATAATCCTTTCTTAAAAGCTAATCCCATTAACGAAAATATATTTATTAGTGATACACATATCAAAGTTCCTTTTAGATTTAATATTCCTTCGAGCCTATAGGCATATTTTGAACTTACTGCTTCAATTAAACTGCTCACTGCACATATTATTGCAATAATAGTTCTTGAATAGTTCATATCTGAAAAATATTGTTGGCTATAGAAAAATACTGTTGTCTGAAGACTTGCCAACAAAGATGAAAATAAAATTAAATATAGAACCGCTTTTTTCTTTTTCAGTACCTTCCCACTAACAAATAATTGAGATAATAATAAATTTCCAGGACGCTTTTCTTCATGTTCTTTTGGGACTGGCGGTTCACTAAATCCAAACCCTGAAATTAAAGCTGCTACCTGTATGATTGTTCCAAATATATATGCATATAAAAACTTTACATCTGCTAAAATTCCTCCAATTAAGACTGCTATTCCCTGTCCAATTGACATAACAGAAGCTAAATTCCCCCATACCTTTTTATATCTTCCTTCTTCTCCCAGCTCTTTGAGACTATCATAAACCAAAGCCTCTCCAGCTCCTGAGTTTAAGTTCATAGCCGCAGCACTTAATACAAAGGCAAAGGCAAATCCCCAAAATCTGTTTGATATAATCATAAGAATACAAGAAATTATACTCATAATTCTTCCGACAATTACGCTAAATTTCTTTCCATACAAATCTGCAATAGCACCCGTAGGTAATTCAAAAAGCACACTAGCTACATGATATATAGATTCTATGATCCCTATTTCAACCAATGACATTCCTTTAAAGCCTAAATATAAAACCCATATAGCTGAAGTAATATTCAGTTGCAACAAGAAGCTATATATATAACTAACTGAAATATTTCGTTTTAATTTTTTATTAATATTCATTTTTTAAATCCTCCAAAATCTCTACTCTTAATTTTTTGCAAATAAAATAAGCCTTTTCTAATAATTTTTTAGTACTAAATAACTAGAAAATTATTAGAGAAAGACTTATGGAAGAAAGGCGTCATTATTTTGTTAATATTTAAATTTATTATACATTAAAAGTTTTCGTATACTTTATAATATATTTAAGTAAATCAAATATTAAAACTAATCAATATAGAATAAACACAGCAAAAAAGGATTCAAGTATAAACCTTGAATCCTATAAAATCTTTATTTATTAGAATTTAAATATTATAAATTAACTAACTCAAAGATATAGATCATGGATTTATAGCATAGTCGGTATTTATTCTAAAAAAGGACGCACTTCTCCCGTCAAAAGCTGAAATAGCTGTTTTTGTAAAAGAACTGCTAGATATCCATTGCTTATTTAAAATAAATTCAATAGTACCAACTATATTAGCCATAATCTACCCTCCTTTAATAAAATATTAATTTAATTATACCCTAATCTCTGGAAAATTACAACAAAAAAAATAGATGATACTAAAGTACAATTATATTCTTACTTTAATATCATCAATTGCAATAATACTTTCCTTAAAATGATACTTAAAATTCATTTTAAACATTAACACTACAAATAGCTTCTCATTTTTAAATAGTTTTGACCTTATATTTTTTGTTAACTTTAATTCTAAAAATATCTACTATTTTGGTAATTAAAGGGCTTGATAATACTATTACAGCCAAAGATATTGCCCAATCTTTAAGTGGTATTACTGATAAATTGAATATATATCTTCCAATAGGAGTTAAGAATGCAAGCACTATAACACCAAACATCATAAAACATAATCCAGTTTTAAAGCTAGTTAATGGTCTTGCAACTCTAAATAGTACTACCATACTAATACCTGCAAACATTAGTACCGCTAAAGTTCTGCTGTACTCCATTGGTAAGTTAAATTGCATTGATGCTATAAATGTCATAAGCGTAAACAAAGCAATTAGTATCCCATTTGGAATACTCACAGTTAGTATTCTAGTTAGAAATCCTTTCTTAACGCCTCCCGTACTAGGCAGTAAAGCTAGAAAGAATGATGGAATTCCTATAGCACAGCTTCCCACTAATGATAATTGTATTGGAAGTATAGGAAATTCTATAAACAATATTGAACATACAAATGAAAGAATTATACAAAAAACTGTTTTGGATAGAAATAATTCTGAAACTCTCTCCAGATTATTAATTTGTTTTCTACCCTCTTCAAGAACCTTAGGAAGTGCTGCAAAATCTGACTTCATTAATACCAGCTGTGCTACAGCTTTAGTTGCGTCAGATCCATTTGCCATTGCTATTCCACAGTCTGATGATTTTAATGCAAGTACATCATTTACCCCATCACCTGTCATTGCTACAGTATGACCCATTTCTTGAAGTGATGTAACTATCTTCTTCTTTTGGTGTGGAGTCACTCTTCCAAAAATAGTAGTATTATTAATTAGGTCCTTTAATTTTTCATCATCTTCTGGCAATTCTCTTGCATCAATGTATTTTTCCCAGTTCTTAACTCCTGCTCTCCTTGCAACTTCCGAAACTGTAACTGGACTATCTCCAGAAATAATTTTTACATTTACTCCCTGGCTATCAAAATATTCTAACACTTCTGGAGCTGCTTCCCTTATAATATCCTCAATTAATATTAATGCGACGCTTTCTATACTGCCATTTAATTTTTCATTTAGCCTATTATTAAGTTTTGCTAGTAATAAAACTCTTTTCCCTTTTTTAGCTTCTTCTTTAACTAATCCCTCAATAAAATGGTATTCCTTATTTAATATTATTTCTGGTGCACCAAGAATCCATGTCCCAAGTTCTTCGAAAGTAATCCCACTCCATTTTCTTTTTGATGAAAAAGCAATTTTATCTATAACCTTTATACTTTTATCATATTCTGTATACTTTGCTAATATAGCCTTTTGTGTTGGATTGTTGCTTGGAAGATTATTGATTAGTGCAGCTAATATGTTATCTATCTCTTTTGAATCTCTTGAACTAATACTTTTAACTTCAGATAATCGTAAATCACCTTGCGTTAACGTACCTGTTTTATCTAAACAAAGTACATCAACTCTTGCCAAAACTTCTGTAGCACATAATTCTTGTACTAAAGTATCATACTTAGATAGTTTTATAATTGAAACTATAAATGTCGCACTCGTTAATAACACTAGCCCTTCAGGTATCATTCCAACAATACCTGATACTGCACCAATAGATGCTTCCTGCCATGTATATCCTGGAATTCTCAATTGAGTTACTATTAATAGTAACGATAAAGGTGGCACAATCCATATTATTACTTTAAATATTTTATCAATAGCTGCTTGTAACTCTGAATTAATTATTTTAAATTGTCTTGCTTCTTCAGCTAGAGTTGAGGAGTATGTCTCTTTACCAACCTTAGTAACTACTGCATAACCGTCTCCAGAAACAACAAAACTTCCAGACATTAAGTCTTCTCCAGAATGTTTTGAAATTGCATCAGCTTCTCCAGTCAGCATTGACTCATCTACTTCTAACCCATTGCTATGCAATACTTCTCCATCAGCTAATATCTGCATTCCGGTTTCCAAATAAATCACATCATCAAGTACAATTTCTTCAACCGAAATATCTTTTATCTCTCCATTCCTAAGGACTTTTGCATGAGCCATACTTATAACAGATAATCTTTCTAATGTGCGCTTAGCCTTGACCTCTTGAATAACACCAATTAATGTGTTTACTATTATTACACCAACAAAGATAGCGTTTTTAAAAGATCCAGCTAAAATAATCACTGCTGCAAGCATGAAATTTATTGCATTAAATTTTGTAAATAGATTAGCCCTAATTATCTGAGGTATAGTTCTTGAAGGTGTTTTAGGGATATGATTTACTTTTCCTTCTTTGACCCTTTTCTTAACTTCATCGGATGTTAAGCCTACTATTTGATCATCCTTCTTCTCCTGAATATTTAATTTATTATTTAAATTCATTAAAATTCTCCCACCTATGTAAATTGTGTATATATGCTACTTCATAGAATTAATCAGTATAATATATATTATACATATTTTAATATTATTTTCCCCATTTATTTTTCTTAATTTTAAATTAATTTTATCCAAATTTTAATCTACACCTAATCTTTTTATTCTTTTAATATAGTAAATTTTGTATTATACTGGTTAGTGTAAAAATTAATATATTAAGGATGTGTAATTTTTAATGATAAGGACTATATATTTTTATCTCTGCTTTGCATTAAGCTTACTTTTTTCTTCTATACATAGAATTAAAATAAAGATATTAACTAATAAAGGCGATATAAAAAAAAGAGCAGAGTATATTCATAAGGTAAGCCACTCTTGGGCTAAATTCATAATGAAAGCAGCCGGCGCAAAAATTAACATTATAGGTCTAGAGAATATTCCAAAAAATCAAACGGTATTATTTGTTTCTAATCATCAAAGTAACTTTGATATTCCACTACTATTAGGCGCTATTGATGTTCCAAAAGGATTCATTGCCAAAAAGGAACTTGAAAATTGGCCTATTATTAGTACTTGGATGAGATATATTAATTGCATTTTTATGGACAGATATAACTTAAGAAAATCTGCTGAATCAATAGTTGAAGGTGTAAATTTATTAAAATCTGGTTATTCAATGGTAATTTTTCCTTCAGGACATAGAAGTAAAGGTAAATCCATAGATGAATTTAAAGGTGGCAGCTTTAAACTTGCTACAAAATCAAAATGTCCAATAGTTCCAATAACTATAAATGGAACATATAAATTATTAGAAGAAAACAATAACAGAATTAAAGGAGCAACTATAGAATTAATAATACATACTCCGATAAATGTTGCCGATTTAAACAAGGATGAACTAGACAACCTTCCTAATACTGTTCATTCTACTATAATTAACGCATTATAACGCTTGCTAATATAAAATGGGCTGCCTATAGTTTAAAGGTAGCTCATTTCATGTATTATTTTACATAATTATTTTTGAATAATATTTATAATTTATAAATATAATATTTTTGACATAGTTTTATCTCCTGTGTTATAATTAACTCATTTGACTTATAGATAAAACTTTACTATTAGTTATTAAAATAAAATTTAATTAATTTTAAAATAAAAGAAACGAGGATATTTAATGAATGATAATCAATTTGCTACATTAGGTCTTAAAGAGAGTGTTGTTAAAGCAATATCAGACCTTGGTTTTACGAAACCATCTCAAATACAAGAGCAGAGTATTCCTGTAACATTAAGTGGTGCTGATTTAATAGGTCAAGCGCAAACTGGTACTGGGAAAACTGCCGCTTACAGTCTTCCAATCATCACCAAAATGAGTGATAACAAAGGAATAAAGGCGCTTATTTTAGCACCAACAAGAGAACTTGCTGTTCAGGTTAAAGAAGAAATAGAAAGACTTTCTAAATACGAGAAAGCTGAAGTACTAGCTATTTACGGTGGAGATTCAATCGACAGACAAATTAGAGCACTAAAAAAAGGTACTGTAGATATAGTTGTTGGTACACCAGGAAGAATCCTAGATCTTATAAAGAGAAAATGCCTTCATTTAGATAGAATAGAATTTTTAGTACTAGATGAAGCTGACGAAATGCTTAATATGGGATTCATTGACGATATAGAAGAAATTCTAAGTCATACGCCTTCTGAAAGACAAACTTTATTATTTTCAGCCACAATGCCTGATCCAATAGCAAAACTTGCAAAAAGATATATGAAACCTGATGCTAAACTTGTTAGTATAAAGAAAAGCTCACTAACTGTATCTAAGATTGAGCAAAACTATTTTATGATTAATAATAAGCATAGACTTGAAGCTCTTTGTAGATTGTTAGATTTAGACAATCCAAGTTCAGCTATAATATTCTGTAGAACTAAAAGAGGTGTTGACGAGTTAGTTCAAGAGTTACAATCTAAGGGTTATATGGTTGAAGGAATGCATGGAGACATGACACAAGCTCATAGGTTAACTACTTTAAATAAATTTAAAGAAGGTACCCTTAATTTATTAATTGCTACTGATGTTGCTGCTAGAGGTATTGATGTAGAAGGAGTAACTCACGTATTTAATTACGATTTACCTCAAGATGTTGAATCATATGTTCATAGAATTGGTAGAACTGGTAGAGCAGATAAAAGTGGAACTGCATATTCGTTAGTAACTCCAAAAGATTTTTCGATGCTTAAACAAATTCAGAATGTAACTAAAAGTTCCATTACACAAAAACCAATTCCAACAGCAGAAGAAATTAATAATAAAAAATTTAAAGATATGGTTTCAGAAGTTCAAGAAGCTATCAATACTGGAGAACTTACTAAATTTATTCCAAGTGCAATAGAACTTGCTGAGTCTAACGATCCAATTTCAATTATTGCAGCTTTAATGAAAATTAAATTTGAGAATGAAAGTGTGTTTGACTACAGTTCAAACAAACTAGATGCACCAAGCAAAAAAGAAGATATTCGTTTATTCTTCTCTGTCGGTAAAAAAGATGGCTTAACACCAAAAGTGTTAATTAACTACATTAAAGATATGACAAGAATTAATGCTTCAGCGATTGGTCAAATAGACCTTATGGAAAACTTCTCATTTGTAACAGTTGATGAAACTGTATCTACTAAAATATTGGATAAGTGTCCAGGCGGAAAGATTAATAGAAAAAAAGTGAATGTTGAAGTTGCTAATAAGCGTAAGAAGTAATAAAATGTAAAGATTTTATTGTTCTTAATTTAAGGGAAGATTTATTTTTAGGTGCACACCTAGAGCTTATCCTCCCTTTTTTATTTTCTAAAATTCAAGCTTATAATTTAAATTTTTCCGCAAACGCATATTACATATTATCTATAGCTGCCACCTAACTATCTACATTATCCTCATAAGAATCTACTTCTATTATAGTATCAATAAATGCATATTTTTTCGGCATTCTCATGCTGAGAACTCCATTATCAATACTTTTAAGTACTTGGTCCGTATCAATATCTTCTATATTTTCGAATTTTTTGTTATATGCTCTCCTTACAATTGTGTTATTTGATAAGATTCCAAAACTACTTTTTTGTATTTCTGATCTAATTAAATTTATTTCTATAATCCCTGGATCGTATCTTATACTTAATTCTCTTAGGTCTATCCCTCTTAAATCTATAGCTAATAAATACATGTCTTCATATTGTTCAAAATTAATAAAACTTTCTTGATCCGCTTCCAAGTTTTCTTCAGAATATTCTCCCTGAAAAGTATTTCCGTTATTTGAGGTGAGTTCATTTATATCAATAATATCCAGAAAAGTTTGCATGACTCCACTTATTTTCTGAATATTTTTAGCATTGAATATATTCCCAACCCCAAAAGAAAAAATTTTAAACATATTATCTCCCTAATACATTTCTTAATACTTATATAATATTTCTAAAATCTTAATTTGTTTAAAATAATTCTCTTAATTTACTATATATTTCGAGCAGTTAGAATTAGTGTATCAATACTAAGCAATACTCAAACTAAATTAAAATATTATCTCATTAATATTTTAATACACTTTTTTCTAAATTAGTTACTATAATCAGTAACTGTATTGACACACTATTGAATATATTTTCTTTTCCTCTTACAATATTTATTGAAAGGAAGGGATTTATCATGAAGCGTATAGATAGAATATATAATTATATTCTTGAAAATTCTAAAAGTTTTGATAAAAATCAATTTTTAGAGCAAAAAGGGTTCAGTGCTCAAGAAATTGGAGAAACTTTAGATATTTTAAGGAATAATGTTTCAAAAGAACTTAATACACTTTGTAGAGAAAAGAAAATAATTAAAATAAAAAACAGGCCTGTTATGTATTTTGATAGAAAATACCTTGAAGACTTACTCTCTGTAAAATTATCTGAAGATTTAGATGAGATAAACGATGTAAATTCATTAATTTCAACATCATTAAAGGTAATTACTGAAGATCAATCGCCGTTTGATTACTTGATAGGTGCTAATACAGGCTTAAAAAATCAAATCGAACAAGCCAAAGCCGCATTAATGTATCCGCCAAATAGTCTACACACGTTAATAATTGGCAGTACTGGTGTTGGTAAGAGTTTATTTGCCAATATTATGTATGAATATTCAAAATATATAAAGAAACTGCCCGATGATGCGTCTTTTGTTGTATTTAACTGTGCTGACTACGCCAATAATCCTCAACTTCTTTTATCATATATTTTTGGGCACATTAAGGGTGCATTCACTGGTGCTGATAAAGAAAAAGAAGGTATAGTAGAAAAAGCTGATGGAGGTATCCTTTTCCTAGATGAAATACATAGATTACCACCTGAAGGTCAAGAGATGGTTTTTTATTTCATGGATACCGGAACATATACTAAACTTGGTGAAACAGATAGAGCACGTAAAGCAAATGTATTATTGATCGGAGCGACAACAGAAGATCCAAACTCTACATTGCTTAATACTTTTATAAGGAGAATTCCAATAACTATAGCAATTCCAAGTTTTGATGAAAGGCCTATAGATGACCAAATTCAATTAATACACTATTTAATATCAAAGGAAGCTCAAAGAGTTAATAAGACAATAAAAATCTCAGCTGAAGCCATTAAAGCCCTTATTGGAAGTACTTCTTACGGAAATGTTGGACAGCTTAAATCTAATATTCAGTTAGCTTGTGCAAAGGGATTTTTAAACTCTATCAATACTGATGAGTGTATTGATATAAATCTTAAATTGCTGCCGCCAAATATTAAAAATGGAATTCTTGCTTTTGGAAACAAAATAAAAGATAATGCAACTGCATGGAATATAATTCCTAACACAATTACAATAAAGCCTGATATAGACAAAACATTTTTGGAGACTGAAGCCTATGAACCGCCATTTAATATTTATAACATTATTGAAGATAAAACATCAGCTCTTCAAGAAGAAGGAATGAGAGATGAAGATATTAAGAACTTCATCACGACAGATATCAACATTCATTTAAAACAATTCTATGCAAGGTTTAAAAATGATACCCATAAGCGAGAGGGCTTATTGAAAATTGTTGATAAAGATATAATTGATTTTGCCGAAGAAATCAAGGCACTGGCTGAAGCTAAATTAAATAGAAAACTAAATGAGCGATTTATTTATGCTACAAGTCTTCATTTTAGTGCATTATTTAATCGTATTAAGAAGAAGACTATTTCTTATTCATCGCATATTGAATTACAGCTTTCTGTTAATAGTAAAGAGTACGAGGCTGCCACTGAAATACATTCGTTAATTGAAAGTCGCTATAATTTAACTATTCCACCTATTGAGATTGAATATCTTGCTTTACTTTTAACTTCAATTCAAGAATCATCGCATCAAGAAAGAGTTGGCATAGTGGTAGCTGCTCATGGTTCAAGCACTGCTACAAGTATGGTTGCTGTTGCCAGAAAACTCTTTGATGCAGATAATATATTAGCTGTTGATATGCCTCTTGAAATGGCTCCTTACGATATATTAGAAACAGTTATTGAAAAAGTAAAAATTGTTGATGAAGGTAAAGGAGTATTGCTTTTAGTAGATATGGGATCATTAAATAGCTTTGGTGATGTTATTACTGAGAGGACAAATATCATCACAAAAAGTGTTGATATGGTATCCACACCATTAGTATTAGAAGCAGTTAGAAAATGTTCTTTATTTGATACAGATTTAAATTCAGTTTACTCATATTTAATTACTGATTTTAGAGGCTACACAAATAAGGTTATTTCTGAAGAAATCGCAAATACTGACAGAGTTCTTGTAACAATTTGTTCCACTGGTAAAGGCGCTGCAATTAAACTTAAGGAATTAGTTCAGGATATTGTTGATAACATTACTACAAATGATATTAATATAATTCCTATTGGATTGAAAAATTTAAACAAATCAATTAATCATATATCAAAAAATAATAAAATCATTTCACTTATTGGCATATCAAATCCTAATATGGGAATTCCATTCATCTCACTAGAAAATTTAATTGATGGATCTGGCGAAAAAGTATTAAAAAGTTTGATAGATGGAAAGACTATTGTTGATACTAATAATAAAGCAGAAAATCAAATTGTTCTTAAAAATCTTTGTAAACAAAGTCTTAGAGAACTGCTAACATACTTAAATCCTGAAAAAATATGTTCTTTATTGGAGGATTTTGTTATTACTATTGAACAATCCTTATGCATAAATTACGAGAATCCTGCAAAACTAAGAATTATGTTACATGTTGCATGCGCCTTAGAAAGAATGATTTTAAATGATGGATTGGTATATAGAGAACCTCCTGATACTCTAGGTCAAGATATTCTATCTGCTTTAAGAAAAGCAAGCTTAAAATTTAAGAATTCGTTATCTATATCGTTATCTGATGATGAACTGTATTACATGGTTGATATACTTAACGAATATTAATATTTTACTAAGTATTTTTTTAGTATCAAATAACAGTATTATTAATTAAAAGTATATAGTTTTCTATGCAAAGTGTATTACTTTACATTTCTAGTGTATTAATAATTTTTAATGATATTTATTTAATTATACTAAAACTGTATCGTAATAATACTTTGCATTTTTGATACACTATATTGGCACGCTTAT
Source organism: Bacillota bacterium (assembly GCA_021781745.1). Taxonomy (GTDB): domain Bacteria; phylum Bacillota; class Clostridia; order Clostridiales; family Clostridiaceae; genus Clostridium. The sequence goes on from JAJXWH010000048.1 coordinate 29,529, forward strand.
TGTTATATATATTAGTATCTAAAACAATTGCAGAAATGGCCGGAGGCAGACTTCAAAAATTAACAGACGGAGCTTCAATTCTAGGATTATTCGTAATGGGTGCTCTTGTTAATAGATGGACTACTATAAATGTTCCACTAGTGGTTTCCACTATTACTAAAGCAGATGGGACAACGGCTGTTACAACTGTTCAAAACATCTTAGATTCATTATTACCAGGATTACTTACATTAATCTTTACTTTCATCTGCATGAGCCTGCTTAGAAAGAAAGTTAATGCAGTTTGGATTATATTCGGAATCTTCGCTTTTGGTATTCTATTCTATTGGTTAGGATGGTTAAAGTAAAAATAGTAAATAAACTTATAGTGTTAAACTAACGTAAAATAAAGAGACTATCTTTTCGAATCATTTTATATAGTCTCTTTCTTATTATTAAAATTTATTTGCATACCTTAACGAATCTACTTATCTTTTCTCTAAATTTATTAATCTGATCAATTGTATCACTAATCTCATTATAATCCAAATTTCCCCTGCCTAATCTATCTGAAAGTGAAACTAATACAATTTCGTTAACCTTCACATCCTCTAACATACCATCTATATTTTGAAATTTCATTTCTTTAGTGACAAATAAGCTCTGCATATGCCATCTTACAAGGCCTCTTACATTTTTTATAAAGCTTTCTTCTTCGTTAAAATAATTTAAAAATTCTTCAGCCATCTCCGCACCTACAATATCATGATTATATGATGTTAGTCTTCCTTTTCTAAGTTTAGTAGTCGGTTTTTTCCCTATATCATGCAACAAAAGTGCCCACATAAAAGCTCTTTCATCTTCACTTTTATCCCTACTTTTAGCTCCTTCATCTATAACCATCATAGTATGAATAAACACATTTCCTTCTGGATGAAATTTAGGATTTTGGTCAACTTCGTTTAAATCTTTAATCATTGAAAATGGGTATTTATCAAGCAAGTGACTATTTAATGCCTCTTGTATATATACAGATGGTCTATCGTCACTAAGTAAATGTTCTTCTATATTCAAAAAAATTTCTTTATCTGTCATAATACACTCCTATTTATTTTTCTTTAGTGTCGATATAAAAAACTACTTATAACTACACTATAATTTTCAAACTACTATTATTATACCTAATAATCTTGTTATTAAACATTTATAACCATAAACACGAGTAAAAAATAATAGAGAACAATTCACCTCTATAGATTCTATCAAGAAAATTATTATTAAAACTCTTTCCTTAAAATTCTAGAGATAAATTATTCTCTATTAAGTATTATATTAAGATATTAATTTTTCATTTAAAATATTTCTTATAATGCTGCGTTGCCTCTTTCGCCAGTTCTAATTCTTACGCACTCTGCAATATCTACAACAAATATTTTTCCGTCGCCAACTTCACCAGTTCTAGCTAATCCTGTAATTAATTCAATAACATCTTCTACTTTATCATCTTCAACAACTATTTTAACTTCTATCTTAGGTAATACATTAGTTGTTATTTCTGTTCCTCTATGATACTCTTTCCATCCACGTTGTTGTCCGCATCCCATAACTTGGCTGATAGTTACACCATTTATATTGTTATTCTTTAAAGCATCTTTGATTTCCTCAAGTTTTGAAGGTCTTATAATTGCTTCTACTCTTTTCATAATTATTTCCTCCCTAATTATCTACATAATATACATTTAATAAACGTCTTTCTGAAATTATACCATAAATCCATTAAGATTGCTTATCTATTATATATATTTATAGTATTTGATTGCATTGATCACATTTATACCTTAGTCTAATCCATTGAATGCTGGGTACGCTGTTTCACCATGTTCAGCTACATCAAGACCATCAGCTTCTTCTGAACTTTCAACTCTAATAGTCATAAATAACTTCATAACCTTTAAGATAATATATGTCATAACTGCTGCAAAAACTACTGTTATTACAATACCCTCTATTTGAGCAATTAAAAGATTGATATCTCCAAAGAAAAGACCGTTCCATTTTGCTACAGAGTTAATTGATGTTTGAGCGAATAATCCAGTTGCAATACCTCCCCAAACTCCACCAATTCCGTGGCATCCAAAAGCATCTAAAGCATCATCGTATCCAAATTTAGATTTTACAACACTCATGAAGAAGAAGCATATTGGAGATACTAGCGCACCTATTACAATTGAGGACCAAAGTGGAACAAATCCTGCTGCTGGTGTAATTGCAACTAATCCTACTACAGCACCTGTTGCTGCTCCTAGTACTGTTGGCTTACCATGTTTTACTTTTTCTATTAACATCCATGAAAGTAATGCTGCTGCTGCTGCAGTATTTGTTGTCATGAAAGCATGTACAGCAAGTGGACCAGCGTTTAATGCACTTCCAGCATTAAATCCAAACCATCCAAACCAAAGTAATGCTGCTCCAAGAACTACAAATGGAATGTTGTGTGGTTGATATGACATCATTCCATATCCACGTCTCTTACCTAAAACAATACAAGCTACAAGCCCTGAAACTCCTGAACTTATATGAACTACGTCTCCACCAGCGAAGTCTACTGCTCCTAAAGAACCAATTATTCCGCCACCCCATACCATATGAGCTAATGGATAATATACTAAAACTGACCATGCTGCTATGAATATAAATAATGCTGAAAATTTCATTCTTCCTACTAAAGATCCAGTAATAAGTGCTGGAGTAATTATTGCGAACATCATTTGAAATGCTGCAAAAAGTTCGTGAGGTATAGTTGCTGCATATGCTGATGGATCTCCTCCAACTCCATTAAACAATGCAAAGTTAAGTCCACCAATTATTCCATGAATATCATCACCAAAGGATAATGAATAACCTATTAAAACCCATAATATTGATGCTAATCCACAAATAAAGAATGAAGACATCAACGTATTTAAAACATTTTTTCTACGAACCATTCCACCATAAAAGAATGCTAGTCCTGGTGTCATTAAAAGTACAAGTGCTGAACATATTAATATAAAACTGCTATCGCCAAAATTGATTTGCATAATAAATCCCCCTTAAATTGGTATTTCTTTAAGTAAAAGTTATTGTTTACTTGCTTTTATTTTTTTCAAACAAATGTAATTCAGAAAGTAACTGAGCTCCGTTACTTTACAAAATGTTTTTGTAAAATAATTTACTTGACCTACCACGATATCGTAATTTTTTTTAATAAAAAAACGGTGCTTGTAACACGTACCTATTAGTACGTTTCACAAACACCGTTGTTTATTGTAATTAGTATATTATCCATTTATAAAATTGTCAATATATTTTTAAAAATTTATGAAAAATGTTTCTTTCTTTTCATTTAATTTGATAATATTTATTACAAATAAAGTAATTTGAGCTTTATTATCCTCCGTGCCATCTTTCGATTATTAAAATTCATTCCTCTAATCTAATAATATGTTAATATTGTTAATCAATATTTTCTTTATATTTGAATACTTGTTAGGCATGTCTTCATAACCATTAATTAGCTGAATTAAATTAGCTAAGTCTCTGAGTTTACTTATCTTATACCAGTTGTCTCCTAACTTATAACTTGAGTTTTTATTATATTCTTCTTTAAATATTTGTATTAAATCTTTATTGAAATATTCTTCATATCTAAAAAACTGCCCTATATCTGCTAACGGATGTCCCGCCATCACAAATTCCCAATCTATAACACCACATAATTTATTATTCCTAATTAGAATATTAGTTCCCTGAAAATCTCCATGAACAAGTCTAATGTCATTATCCAATTCCTCAAATACTCTTTTATTTTGATTAACTATTTCATTAATTTGGTTTACTATTTTCTTTCCTAACCGCTGCTTTGCTTTATCTCCCATAAACATTTCGTACCATGATATAAGTGGAGGTAATTTCTCTTTTATTTCTAAATTTTCATTTAAGAAGCCTGCTTTCTTAAATTTATAACTATGTAATTGTGCTAAAAATTTTGCAATATCTATAATAAGGCTTTCATCAAAAACATATCCATCACTTATTGCTTTGCCTATACTCTTTCCTTCTACATACTCATAAATCGCATATTCTTTATTTTCAATACTATTATGGGTGCTAACCTTATAGATTGTTGGAATATTTTTAATATGGTTTTCTTTCAATTGATTTAACAATTTAATTTCTCTTCTATAGTTCTGTTCTGATGAAAAAAATATCTTTAAAATGTACTTTTTATCAGTCCCATTGGTTTCAATAAGATAATTCGTTGTTCTACAGCCTTCATTTATGCGTGAAATATTAGTAATATATTTATCTTCTAATATCTCACCAAATAATTCACTAGCTATAGTATTATCAATTTCTAAAAATGGGAACGTTCTCTCCCAGCCATATTCCATAAATATACCTCATTCACATAATATAATAATTTTCTATCAAGTCTAATTATAATATATTATTAGAGTATATACCTATATAAAATGAAAGCAGGAAACTCTAGAATAATATTTTTTCTAAATCTCCTGCATTGTTTATTATAATATGTATGTACTATTTCACGGGAAAAATGTCTATTTTAAGCAAATAGTTCCTAAGATGCCTCTAAATGCTTCACATAATCGTATGCTTCTTCTATAGCCTCTGTTTTAGTCTCATAAATATTACTTTCTCCTATTTTAACTATGAAGCCCATTTTATTTAATACCTTCATAGGCTGTCCTTCCACATGAGTTAAGCACAGCTTTATGTTTAAAGTATTACAATGTTTAAGTAACCTAGTTAATGCATCAATCGCAGATGCATCAATTGCATGAGTATGACGCATATCCAAAATTACAACTTCCACAGATGATTCAATTTCTTTCATTTTAGCAATAAATTCTTGCACTACACCGAAAAACATTGGACCATTTACCTGATATACATGTATCTTTCCTTCTGCTTTTTCTAATACACTAGATATATCGTCATCAAAAACACCTTCACCTACTAAATCTCTAATTTCAGTAGTATCCGATACTCTCTTCATAAATAAAAACATTGTCATAATCATTCCAATACCTATTGCAACAACTAAGTCAAATACTACTGTACACCCAAATGTAACTAGTAATACAATAACATCGCTCTTTGGAGCTTTTAGCAATGCTTTAAACACTCTCCATTGACTCATGTTATACGATACAACTACTAATATTGCTGCCAGCACTGTCATTGGTATCATCTTTGCAAAAGGCATTAACACCAACATAGTCACTAACAACACTATAGCATGAATCATACCTGAAATTGGGCTTTTTCCGTTTGATTTTACATTAGCAGCAGTTCTTGCTATCGCACCTGTAGCCGGTATTCCACCGAATAGCCCACATGTAATATTGGCTACTCCCTGTGCTATAAGTTCCATATTAGAATCATGGGTATCTGAAATCATTCCATCAGCGACCGCTGCTGACAATAGTGATTCTAAGGCTGCCAAAATAGCAATAGTCATAGCCGGCGCAAATAATTTATTTATTACATCTATATTAAGATTTGGAAATAAAGGCACTGGAATTGCTGATGAAATATCTTGAAATCTACTGCCTATCGTTTCTATTGGTATATTTAATGCTTTGACAAAAACAGTCGTAGCAATTAATGCAATCATTGAACCAGGTATTGTTTTATTAATCTTAGGCCACGTTATCATTATAACTATAGAGCCTATTCCTACTATTAATGACCAAATATTTAATGATCTTATATTTAAACAATAACTCTGCCACTTTTCAAAAAATTCTGCCGGAACATTATTAATTTGTAATCCTAAAAAATCTTTAACTTGTGTTGTCATAAGTGTTATCGCTATACCAGCGGTGAACCCTATAGTTATTGTCTGTGGTATGTACTTAATTAGTGACCCGAATTTTAATAACCCCATAATAACTAGGATTATTCCAGCCATCATTGTTGCAGTTATAAGACCGTTTAATCCATACTCTTGGATAATTGAATAAATTATAATAACAAATGCTCCTGTTGGACCTCCTATTTGAACCTTACTCCCCCCTAGAAATGATATTATAAATCCTGCAAATATTGCCGTTAGTAACCCTTTTTCTGGTGATACTCCTGATGATATCCCAAGCGCTATTGATAATGGTAATGCTATTACTGCAACAATAACTCCAGCTATGATATCCTTTATAACTTGTCCTCTTGTAATTTCCCCGTTCTTAATCATAAAAAAGAACTTAGGCATCATTTTCAATCACTTCCTTGCTCAATTTGTCAGTTTATATATTACTCCTATTTTTTTTAGTAGTCAAAGTGATTTATTGATTAATATTGATATAATTGAATATTTATACAGATTACCTTTCAAATTACAACCAAAAAAGAAAGCAATGATTGCTTCCTTTAAATTTATACTACACTTTTATTATATTATCTATGCACTGAAGTTTTATCCAACATTTTATCAAGCTTGCTTTGTAATTCTTTAGTTATATTTACTAATGGCAACCTAACTTCATCAGAATCAATAAGACCAACCTTACTTAAGCAATATTTCAATGGTGTTGGATTAGGTTCCGCAAATAGTAGAGGTATCATTCCATGCAATGATTTCCACTTCTCCAAAGCAGCTTGATGATCATTCTTTTTAACTAAGTTATATATATCAATGAATTCTTTAGTTCTTAAGCTAGCTGAGGCCATTATTCCACCTTGTCCACCAAGAATAAGGGTTGTATAAAAATATGCATCTTCTCCCGTTAGAATTGAAAAATCCTTTGGTGGATTTAGTAATAATTCAGTAGTCTGCTTCATGTTTCCGGAACAATCTTTTATCCCTATTATATTCTTTAATTGAGCTAATATCTGTACAGTTTCATTCTCAATATTAGATGCAGTTCTATATGGTATATTGTAAAGTATAATATCTAAATCAGTTGACTCAGATATAGATTTAAAATGTTCATAAAGTCCTCTCTGATCTGGTCTTGAATAATATGGAGCTACTGATAGTATACCATCCACATTATGTTTTTCTACTACTTTTAACATTTTAACTACTTCACTAGTATTATTTCCTCCTAATCCTACATACACTGGCACTCGATTGTTATTATACTCAATAGTTTTTGCTAATACTTCCTCATACTCGCATGATAGAATTGTAGGAGACTCTCCAGTAGTTGCAAGTGGAACAATTCCATTTACACCTTCATTAACATAATGATTAATCATTCTTTCATAAGATTTAAAGTCTACCTTCCCATCCTTAAATGGTGTTATTAATGGTACCAAAACGCCTTCAACTTTCATTAATTTTGCCAACTCCTCAAATTTATTTTATTAAATAAGAAAACCCGTTAGTATAAAATATACAAACGGGTAGAGTTAATCGCATAAAACTTGTACAAAACTAAAATACAATAATATTAAAACTTTTATTAATACTATTATTTATAGTTTTATCAAATCCTTGTAGCTCTCCACTTTCGTGACAGTTATGCATATATTATATGCATACCCAGAAATAAACTTTTGCATAATTTAAATCTTCGGCCATAATACCTTTCCTTATCAATCAATGTTTGCCAACTCATAATAAGTACTCTTTATTAATGGCGCCTCTACCTTAGGTTTTCGTTATTAAATTATTTCAATTATATCACTCAATCAACTACTTGTAAATAAAATACCATATGCTATTTATTAAACAAAGTAATTATCACAATATTATCTTTTATTGTAGTAATTCATAATCTTTCATTGTTTTCGTGATTAGAAAGGATTGTCGCAATCTTTATAGAACTTATAATATTAATTCATATTAAATTTTAGAAAGTGGGATTAATATATGTATTCTAATTATATCTTTGATCTTTATGGTACATTAGTTGATATAAAGACTAATGAAAATTCCAAAATTCTTTGGGAAAAACTCGCTCTTTTTTACTCTTTTAATGGTGCTTCATATGATGCAAAATCATTAAAAAATTCTTATAAAAATAAAGTAAAAGAAATTCAATTATCAATAAGTAACACTGATTATCCAGATTTTCCAATAGAGACTGTATTCGAATCTTTATTTAAAGACAAAAATGTACATGTTTCTTTAGATACTCTTAAAGCAACAGCACAAATGTTTCGAGTACTATCGATCAAACATCTAAAACTTTATGATGGAGTCTTAGATCTGTTAAACCTATTAAAGCAAAGAAAGAAAAAAATTTTCTTATTATCAAATGCTCAAAGAATTTTCACCTTATATGAGATGAAAATTTTAGGAATTGATAAGTATTTTGACGGAATTCTTTTTTCATCAGATTGTTTTGTTTGTAAACCAGATGCAAAATTTTATAATAAGCTATTAAATGAATTTAATATAGATATAAATTCTTCTATAATGATCGGAAACGATCCCATAGCTGATATAGAAGGTTCAAATTATCTAGGACTTGATTCATTATATATAGATTCAAACCTATCTCCAAAAATAACAAATGAACTTAAAAGCAAATATGCCATAATGAATGGGGATGTACATAAAATAATTGATTTAATTATTTCATAAATAAATCGCTTTAAAATATCCACATAATCGAAAATAATCCACAATATATTTTAATATATGTGTGGATTATTTATTATTTTTCTATATATTATATACTAATTTAGATATACGTTATTTTAATTTCTTTATTTGCAAAGAACAAAGTGGCTGCGCCACGCTCCTTCGGAGAAATTCATTATATTTTAAGCAAAAAATCATAGAGATTGATTTCCCTATGGTTTTCTTATTATATCTTATAATTTTTTCCGTATACCCCTTT
>JAJXWH010000049.1 GCA_021781745.1 Bacillota bacterium
CGAAGCTATTAACAGATTATTTGGATATACAGTTCATAATGATAAAGGCAAGCCAACAAATAGTGAATTTATCGCTATTATAGCAGATAAATTAAGACTTAAGAATAAAGTGAGCTAGAAGGCTTGAATCAATATGAAAAGCTAAGCAGAAGGTGATAGAAAATATCTTCCATCTATATTTAAATGGCAACTAATAGTTTTTCATAACAATTAATACTCTAATATTAAATAAGACTAATACCTTTTATTAATTGGGTGAAATAAGCTAATTAATAAAAGGTTATTTTTATGCCTAAATAATTGATTTAATGAACCTACAAGATTTAGAAGATTTGAATTTTGAGCTGTTGTATTTGTAGAATGTATAAAGTAATTACTAGAAAGCATATAAAACAGATAGAAATAGTCTTGTATTAATTACTTATTTATGTTAATATTAAATTACACATTAACTAACGATAGACTCCCAAGGATAGATTACAAATTTCTTTTCAAACATTAAAAAATAAGATAATGGCAATAGAGAATTGTTTATTATCTTATTTTTAGTTTATTTAGGAATTGATTTATCTAAAGATTATGGTAATTACTTATTAAATAATAAGAGTTCTTAGTATAAACTTTGTGTTAAATGTTGATTAATTTACATCATGATGGTAATATATATATATAGACATAAAACTACATTATTATATAAAGATTGGGAACAGTGAAGAATTCTCTTTATTTGGGCATCTTGAGGATTCAGAGTTTATGATGCAACCTACCAGTCAAAACTAATTAAAAGCAAAAAATAATTAGTTTTGATTGGTTTTTTATTTATACTAAAAAACAATCAATAAAACATATGATTTGAAAAATTTATTTTTAGAGGAGTGGATATGTATGATTATAAACAATAACATAATCAAGGTTATAAATGATAATTTATCAAAAAATTCTGAGTTTGAATTTATTGCTAGATTAGGAGATTTAACTTTATTGGATATGTACTATATTGAAAAACAATCCACTATTAAAAATATAAAATCAAAATTAACTTATCAAATAATAGACAATAGTTATATAAAGATTCAATATTTTTTATAAATTGAATAAATATATGATTTATTTTAATATTATAGCACTAATGTTAAGTTATAAAAATTAATGGAGAGCAAATTATTTGCCTAATATTGATTTTTTTGCATAATTATGATAATATATACATAAAATTTAGATAAAGATATAAAGATTGGAAGCTATGAAAAATTCTTTAAATGTGGGCACTTTGAGAATTTAGAGCTAGTTGTGCAACCGACCAATTTAGACTAATAATTTTTCATTTATTAGTTCTAATTGGTTTTTTTATTTATAAAAAAATATTAGTATAAAAAAATAATTTGATAGATTCAATAGTGACTTTATATTATATAATGAAGAAGGAAGGTTGAAAATATGAATGAAAGCCAAAAAAATATACTATTAGTTGAGGACATGTCAAGTGTAAGAAAATTTATTAGGCTTCTTTTAGAAAATGCAAATTATAATGTAAGTGAAGCATCAAATGGTGAAGAAGCAATTGAGGTATATAAAACATTAGGTAATATTAATTTGATAATTACAGATATATATATGCCACAAAAAAGTGGTTTAGAGTTTGTAGTTGAACTACGTGAGGAGTATAAAGATATAAACATAATTGTTGTTTCGGATGGTGGAGAAAATAATTTTTCTAATGACCTAGGTGTTTGTGAAGCATTGGGAGCTACCTATTTTATGAAAAAAGATATGATTATTGATGAGTTGGTTAAATTAGTAGATAAGATATTTTCAGAATAAAGTATTTCTTATGTGTTGCAAATAAAATATATAGAAGAAGTGATATTTTTAGTTTATTAGGTATTAGGATATTTACATAAAATAAATTAAAGAGGAAATTATAATAAGGCAACCTAGTAATTTTACTAGGTTTTTACTGTTTAGAAATAATGAATTTATGTTATATACGCTTCTGATTAATTCAATAAATAAGATAGATTTTAGATGCTATAGCTTATATAAGATACTAAAGAATAAAGTATAGTAGTTGTAAAAGTTAAGCTGAATTAAATGGTGTTAATCATTGATATTATCTAAACTTACAGTGGTTACATCGAGTCTATCATCTCCTGTTTTAACAGTTACAATTCTAAGTATATTAGATATACCTGTAATTTCTCCTTTAACTTTACTGCCATAAATATCAATTCCACTAATTTCTTTACCTACGTTTATATCCATACTTTACTCCTTTGCAAGTATCCAAATTTAAAATTTATGTATATATTTTGTTTCAAATAATTAGTTTTAGTCGCAAATATTTTATTTACAGAAAAAATATTTTTAATTTTTTTATGAAATTAACTTTGGATTAGAAATTCTAAATAGGTTCTCTTTGAAAGTTGTATAATTTACCAACAGAAAAATTAGTATATTTAATTTATTATTGTATACAATAATAATCGAAAGAGGTGGTTCTCATGGACAATGATTTTAACAATAATATTTTAGGATTACTCCGAAAATAACTTTAAAATCCCCATAAGCACACTTGTTTCGAAATAGACCAGGGTTTAAGAATAAGCCCTGGTTTTATTTTTCCTGGAATTATAATACTAATCATATTCGAAATTTTTCAACTTATATAAGAGGGAAAAATATAAAAAAGATTAAATTTTCTAAAAATTCAACATTGATAAAAAGGAATTTGTTAAACTTTGTTGAATTAATAATAATAATCAATAATTATTTTTTAGGAGGGATTATAAATGAGCAACAATTTTAAGTTAAACGAGTTGGTAAATATAACTGAAGTAAATGAATCTGTAAGTGCAATAATTTATGCTCTAGATAATTTATTAATTCTTAAAAATAATTCAAAGTGTACTTCGTGTAAAATTTTTTTTCAAGTTGATTACAATATAGAAAGGCTAAAATTATTAGTAGAACAATTGGATTGTTTGTTAAATGAACAAGCTTTAAATGAAAGTATAACGCACCCGCTAGTTTATACAAATAATTCATTTTATGATTTTTACAATTAAAATTAATTAATTTATTGAAAAATGTTTATTTATTATTAGATAATTTTTTTATGTTAATTTTGTAGAAAATAAAGGATATTATTACTTTTTGTAGAATTATAATATATGAGATGTCAAAAAAGGATATTAAATATTTTATAAGAGGTGAGATTATGGGAAAAGATAATGAATTAAAAAAGGATGCAAAAGAAAAAGCAAAGGATTCTAAAAAGAAAACATCTAAAAAGAAAAAGAACGATTCTGATATCACAACCATAAATCAAGAGAAAAAAATTACCTTAAAAGATTTACTACAGAGAGTGGAAAGTTTAGAGAAGGAAATCGAAGAATTAAAGAGTAAATAAAAGCAAAAGAACTACTATAAATTGGTAGTTCTTTTATAATGAATATTAAAATAAAATACGAAATCACTTCACATTTTAGATTTTTATAGTATAACTTACAAGTATGAGGGGTGATTTTATGAATATAGAAAAACTAAAAAATGATTTTATTGAAAAGAAAAATAAAGAAGAAGAAATTGAGAGAATAAAAAAATTAATAATACACCAATTTGATTTTTTAATAAATATTGATACTAAAATCATGGAAGAATGTGAAAGCAAGTGTTTAGATGCTAGTATAAATTTTAATAAGGAATTTGTTAGTTATTTTAATAAAAACGGATTTAAGATTTTTGAAGGAAATCCAATTATAGCTGATTTCAATGGATTAGAAATATTATTGTTAAAGCTAGATAGTAAAAAAAACGAAGTAAGATATAGACTTACTATTGATAAGAAAAAAGAATTTTATATAAAATTAAGAATTGCAAATAGATTCTGGGATATAATATCTTGGAAATATGTAGTGCAAGGAGAACAGGATTTAATTGTAGATAAAAAAAATGGAATTGCAACTATACATAGTTGCAATGAAATTAAAAAACTAGAAAATATAAGCCGCTTCCTATCTTCTAAAAGAAAAGAACTTAACAATTTACTTAATGGAGTCAATCCTGATTTATTTAAATATGTTTATACAACTTTTATGGAAGATAAGGTAGGTTTTAATGATGAGGCAGAATATGATACTTTTAAGGAACTTTTTGAATCGCTATGATTCTTTGGAATTACGAACCCTATCTCTAGGGTTCTTTTTTTGTTTAAAGTATTATAAGGTTAAGTATTATTCAATTTCTAGGATTTTTAAGAGTATAAATAAAGAGGCGAATTTCAAATTTGCACCTTGTGTTATAGATATATGAATATTAAGAGGTACCTATATAAATAATACCATATATTTATTAAGTGAAGGAGCGATATATGTGTTTGAAGAAAATGAAGATTTAATAGATATTAAATCAATACCAATAGATGAAAGACCTCATATAATTTAAGAAAACTTTGTGAGTTAGTCCTACATGAGTTTAGGAATAAAGTGCATTGTATGCATCTTGATAATAATATTACTGTTAGTGAAATTAAAGAAAGGGGATGTTGTGTCGTTAAAAATATTTAATAATTTATATTGAAAATTAAATTAATTCATTGACAAAGTTCGAGTATTTATGTTAACCTTTGTAAAGTATACTTTTAATTTAGTTCAGAGAAACTAAGAAGGGGGAACATAATATGGTAAAAGAAGATATAAAAAATGAAAAAAATTTTGTAGATTTAGGTGATATGATACCTTTAAAGAGGGCAATTCCATTAAGTATACAGCATTTATTTGCTATGTTTGGAGCCTCAGTTCTAGTACCTCTAATTTTTAAAATCGATCCTACAACTGTATTATTTTTTAATGGTATTGGTACATTATTATATGCATTTCTTACTAAAAAGAAAATTCCAGCATATTTAGGATCAAGTTTCGCTTTTATTTCACCAGTATTACTTTTGTATAGTCAAGGTTATGATTTTCAAACTATACAAGGTGGTTTTGTATTTGTAGGAATTGCATTTTCTATAATTGCAATTATTGTCGGTTATACTGGTATGGGTTGGATAAATAAATTATTTCCACCTGCAGCTATGGGTTCAATAATTACAATCATAGGTTTAGAATTAGCTGGTAATGCTGCTGATCAAGCTGGTTTTCCAGTGGGTTTAAGTAATTCGCAAACTTTGAATACAACATGGGTAATTGTTTCAATGGTAACTCTAGCTACAGTGATTTTATCTAATATATTATTAAGAGGATTTTTAAAGGTTATACCTATTTTAATAGGAGTAGTAGTTGGGTATATTACTGCATTTTATATGGGATTGGTAGATTTTAGTACAGTTAGTAATGCAAACTTCTTTGTTTTACCAAATATAAAAGTTGCTCATTTTAATATAAATGCAATATTAACTATTTTACCAGCTACATTTGTTGTAATTGCTGAACATGTTGGTCACTTAAAAGTTACCAGCAGTATTGTAGGAAAAGATTTAGCAAAAGATCCGGGATTACATCGATCTTTACTTGGAGACGGACTATCAACTATAATTTCAGGGATGTTTGGTTCAGTTCCAACAACAACTTACGGTGAAAACATAGGGGTATTGGCATTAACTAAGGTATACAGTGTTTATGTAATTGCTGGAGCAGGAGTAATATCTGTACTCTTGGGATTCTCAGGAAAGATTTCGGCTCTTATTAGCACAATTCCAACTCCAGTTATAGGGGGGATTAGTTTCTTATTATTTGGAACTATAGCAACTTCAGGTTTAAGAACTTTTATAGAAGAGAAAGTTGATTTTTCCAAATCTAGAAATCTGATATTAACATCAGTAATATTTATTGTAGGACTAAGTGGTATTAAGATGACGCTTGGTACAATAGAATTAACAGGAATGGGATTAGCTACGGTTGTAGCCATGGTTATGAGTATATGCTTTATTATCTTTGATAAACTTGGAATAATGAACGAAAAAGAATAATAATAAAATCGCACTCTATTAATTTAGAGTGCTTTTGTTTACTCCTAAACTTGGAATTATCTTAATGTTTTGTATTTTTGCTTAATTTTTTATTTTAAATAAATAATGAATAGGTAAGAAAAAAATGCAAAAACTATATTTAAATATAAATGCTAGGAGTGAAAAACATGAAAGTTAAATTTTATACGAAAGTAGTAAGTTATTTTATTATTTTTTCTTTATTTTTAACCAATATATTGGGTGCAAGTATGCCTGATACATTCAAAATAACAACTGATAAACAACCACTGTATACAGTCCAATATGATGGTTATAATATTACAGCAAGAAAGCTTAGGATAGAGGGAAGTAATAATGTGATTTATTGCTTGGAGATAAATAGAAATTATCCAACAGGTCAAAACTTTTCAATAAGCGATGAAATTAATGAGAAACTTAATAATATGCTTGCAGCAGGATATCCTAATAGATCTGTAACTGAGTTGAATTTGGATAATGAAAATGAAGCATATTTTGCAACCCAAATTGCTATTTGGAGCTTAATTGCGGGTTATGATGTTACTAAGATGAAAGGTGACAATCCTAAAATAATTGCAGCTATAAATAATATATATAATGATGGAATAAATGCAAAATATAATAACGTAATACAAAGTAAAATATATAAAACTAATGATCCATCAATACAAGAGGTTGTAGTCATATCTGTTGATGATTTGATTAGTGAAGAAAAAGCTGAGACAAAGCAAGCTGAATATCCACCACAGGAGGGATAATTCAAAAAATCTCATGATTTATTTTATAAATAAATGGCTGGGTAAAAGAATATCTAGTCATTTATTTATATAGTCTTTTGTTTCGTGTTAATAAGCTGTATTTTTGCTTTTATTGACATGAATAGATTTAAATGATACCCTTTTGTTATATTATTCCTAACGCGCTTTACTAAGGTGGTGAAAAAAGTGTTATTAAAGGATTACACTGAAAATCAAATTAAGAATTTAATAGATATTATAAAAGATTGTGTTCTAGAAAATGCATATACAATATCTTTAGAAGAGAATAAACTTGAAAATACTCAGTTCATTGAGGAATATAACATTAATGAAAATAAAAGAATTAACATTTTATACAATTTAGATTATACTAACTTTTGTTATGGACTTCAGAATATGAAAGATGGAGTAGAACGAAATAATTTATATGTTTTTTGCATACAAAAGGAATTATACAATATTGAAGATAAAAAAGAATTGGTAGATATATATTTAAAGTTTAATATAATATGCAATGATTTAGGGCAATATAGAATATTAGTTTCAATGCATAAAAGAAATAAACCTATTACATATCTTTTTCAATAAAACGATTAGCCCACATTTTAAGGAGGGATAATATTTCATGAGGCAGCTAGCATTTTGTGAATATTGCATGAATGAAAATGAATATATGATACATAAAAAAAGTAAATTGTCTATTTTAAATGGGGAAGAAATAGGCTATATTGCTAAAGAAGCTTTTTGCAATACATGTAACAATGAAATTTTTGTTTCAGATGTATGTGACTATAATCTAAATAGCTTATATGATGAATATAGAAAATTACATAATATAATTAGTGTTGAGGCAATAAAATACATTATGTTTAAATATTCGATTAATGAAGAAGCGTTATCTTCATTATTAGGATGGAAAAGTAACACTTTAAGAAGATATTTAGAGGGAGATATCCCGACAGTGTCTAATTCAGATATTCTAAATAAAATTTATGATAATGCAAATTACTACTCCATTATATTGCAGACCAATAAGGAAAGAATAAATATAATTGACTACAACAAGAGTAGACAAGCTGTTAAAAAGATTCTTGATAGTGTAGAAATTGAAGAAAAACTTGATAAAGTAATAAAATACATATTAATAAGATGTGAAGATCTTACATCTAGTGCTCTCCAAAAGTTACTATATTATGTGCAAGGTTTTTATTATATGTTTATGGATGATTTTATTTTTGCAGAAGATTGTGAAGCAACAGCTGATGGTCCAGTTTATAGAAGTGTATCTGAAAGATATGAGAAATTTGGATATAAAAAAATTAATAGAGATATATTAGATAGTGAAAAGTTAATGCTAGAAGATGCTGAAAGAAATATCGTTGAAAGTGTAATTAAATTCTATGGTTGTTATAGTGGGAAAATTCTAAAACAAATGACTCAGAATGAAGCGCCATGGATATTATCTAGGACAAGAGATAAAAGTGATGTGGAAGATGATAATATAAATGTAGTAATAGAAAAGAATTTAATTTCAGTATACTTTAAGGGAATCAAAGTTAAATATAATATAATGGATTTAATGGACATACGAAAATATTCAATTGATTTAATTAGTAAAATATCGATGTAAGAAAGGGGAACATATGAAGACAACAGTATTACTTATTAGGCATGGAGAAACTGAGTGGAATACATTAGGGAAATTTCAAGGTTGTACAGATATAGCTTTATCTGATGAAGGTATTAAGCAAGCAAAACTGTTAAAAGACAGGCTAGATGGAAATTTCGACTATATATATTCAAGCCCACTTATCAGAGCACTTGAAACATCAAAGATATTAGCAGAAGATAGTAATAAAGAGGTAATTGTAGCTCCGGAAATAAGAGAAATCAATTTTGGAGAATGGGAAGGCTTAACTATAAAAGAAATAAGTGAAAAATATCCAGAAATATTTAAGGCTTGGAGAACAGATAAAAGAGAAAGTTATATTTGTGGTGGAGATGCAAGTATCAAGAATGCATCTAATAGGGCTAGTAAATGTATTTTGGATATTGCTTCTAAACATAAAGGAAAGAAAATTGTAATTGTTGCCCACGGTGGAATTATAAAAGCAGGCCTTATTGGAATATTTGAATGGGATATGACAATGTATCATAAAATAGCACTTGGAAATACTTGTATTAATTTAATTACTTTTAACGATGAACTAAAGCCAGCAATAGTTTCAATTAATGATACCAATCATTTAGAAGATAAAGCTAAAACTATTTAGTGAAGAATATTATCTGTATATATTTTTTTTGAAAATTAGGAAGTGTAAGGGTTGATTTGCGTTTATTGGTTAGCCTATACGCTTCCTTTGACTTTTTGTTAAAAGATATAAGTATGAGAGTTTAGACTAATTGTGATAAGAAAGAGATTGAATTCTCGCTTTTAAAATATGCTATAATATTTAAGCAGCAAATTTATAGGAAAATAAATAGGGGGATATTATGTTAATTAGAGAAATACAAGAAAATGATAATAAAGAGGTAGAATTACTTATAAGAAGTTGTTTAATAGAATTTGGAGCTGACAAACAGGGTTGTGCTTGGTCAGATCCTAATCTAGGACAATTTTTTCAAGTTTATCAAAACGAAAAATCAAAATATTGGGTTGTAGAACATAATGATAAAATTGTTGCAGGCTGTGGTATAGGACCTTTATATGGTACTACTAATATTTGTGAATTACAAAAAATGTATGCTCTAAAGGTGGCAAGGGGGACTGGCATAGCTAAGGAGTTATTAGATATTTCTTTGGAATTTGCAAAAAAGTATTATAAAAAGTGTTACCTAGAAACTTTTGGTAATATGATTGGTGCCAATAAATTTTATCAAAAGCATGGATTTACGCGCCTTGAAAAACCTATAATAGAAACTGAACATTATGCTTGTGATGTATGGTATATAAAAACATTATAAATGATATTTATTTATAAAATTATGATTGACAAAATAGTACCGTAATGGTACTATTTTTATAAATAATTAGTACGGCATTCGTACTAAATTAATTGGAGGAGATATAAATGGAAAGTAGTAATAATGTATATAAGGAAAATTCAAAGAAGACATTTGACAATCAAGCAAAGATTTATGATGAAACATATAATGGCAAGCATGCAAGTGCATTATATAAAGTAGTTATAGAAAAAGTTCACCAATTTAATCCTGAATCATTATTGGATGTAGGGTGTGGAAATGGAAAAATACTTTCGATGTTGGATAAGAATGGTGATTCTACACTTTGTGGAATAGACTTGTCTCAAGAAATGATTAATGAAGCCAAGAAAAAACTAAATTCTAAAGTAAAATTAATAGTTGGTGATTCAGAGCATTTACCATGGGGGGAAGAGACTTTTGATTGCATAACCTGCAATGATTCATTTCATCATTATCCACAAGCAGAAAATGTGTTAAAACAAATGGCCAGAGTTTTAAAAAAAAGAGGTGAAATAATAATAGGGGACCCATGGGCTCCAATATTTTTGAGACAACTTACAAATTTATTTTGCAAATTTAGTAAAGAGGGAGACTTTAGAATTTACTCAAAGATGGAAATAATAAACTTATTAAAAAAATGTGGTTTTAAAAATATTGTATGGGAAAAAGTGAATTGCAAATCTTTTATTGTTACAGCTGAAGTCGATAAATAAATTTTTTCTATTTCACTTAATGATTTCTTTTGTGTTATAATTGAACAAGAAATTATGAAGAAACATGGAGGAATAGTAATTAATGTGTAATGAAAATGATGAATTAATTCAAGAACTTAGTGATTTATGGCATTCTATGCTTCATGCATCTAAATATAAGGAAATTGAAGAAGAATACAAAAGACTTAACGAATTAACTACAATCGAAATAGGTATTATTAGAATAATTTCACAAAAAGAAGATGTAATATTAAAAGAAATTTGTTCAATACTTAAAATACCAAAAAGTACTTTAACAAATGCAATTGATAGACTTGAAAAGCGTAATTATATTAAGAGGACAATAAGCAAGAATGATAAAAGATCTTTTGGTTTACAATTAACTGAAGAAGGAAAACTTCTGCAAAAGGAGCATATTGATTTTGAAAAAGCCGTTTATGGGGAGTTATTAAATTCATTGGATACATTTGAAGAAAAAAAAGGATTTTTGATGCTTTTGAGAAAGATAGTTTCTAAGATTCAATGAGACCATAGTGAGGAATAAATCCTTATTATGGTTTTTTATATTTGTAATTGAATAGCGGTATTGCATAGGTTATAATATGAAAAAATATGGACTTATGATATAATTTTGGAGATGAGAGAATTTTAACTAAGAAATGTAAGCGTATAAGTATTGAGAATATAATGTGCTTTTGGAGGAGAAAAATATGGAATATACTGATTTACACGACAAAATACAATTTCATAGATTTCAAAATGAAATACAACAGTATAATAATAACCGTTTTTATAATCAATCTACGACAATAATCTCTGAAGCTATAAAGTGTTTTAGTGATCATCCAGGGTTGCATTATCTCCTAGCATTAACTTATTATAATTGTAAGGAATATTTAAAAGCAACAGAATGCTTAAAAACAGCTATATATTATGATGAAAATAATGATAAATATTTAGGCCTTATTGGATGTTGTTTTTTTCAAATAAACGATTTTGAAAGTGCCTATAATTTTTCTAAAAAAGCCTATGAATTAGATCATTATAATTTAGATGCAATAATAACTCTTGGTAAGATAGAATTTTATAGAAATAATTATGATGAAGCCTTACAATACGCTACTTTAGCAGTAAGTATCGATGATAAGAATTTTAAGGCCATTAGACTATTAAGTAAATGCTATATTGCAAAGGGGGAAGATGAGGGTAAGATTTTAGGGGTTTTAAAAAAGGCTCGGGTACTAGGAAATGATGACGATCTTGATTTTGATATAATTAAGTTTTTATATATAAATGATGATTATTTTGAATGCCTAAAAGAATGTAAAAGGAGTATAGTTGAAAACTCTGATTCATATATTGCTCAAAAAGCAGCTAAGTATGTTTCAAAGATATATGAAAAAGTGATGCTTATTAGTAAAGCAAGAATGGGTCAAGTGTTAGAACTCAGGGATGAGATGGACACTTCTAATGAATTAAACTCAAGTGAAGAATTCCAAATTAATGAAAGTAAAGTTAAATCTTCAATAGATGATATTATGGATATGGGGTTGAAGAATGAAGATCTCGGAAAAGCGAGAGAAGAAGAGCTAGAAAAAGGCATTGAAAATCACATGGCATTAAGAGATAAAGACAGTACCCTGAGAGATGGGAAGATTATTCAAAAGAATAATTCCAATAAAGATAATTACAAAACTGACTATAATAGAGATTCAAATTCTCTTGAAGAGGCATTAAACAAACTGGAATCACTAATAGGATTAGAAAATGTAAAAACAGAAATAATGAGAATTGTCCAACTTATAAAATATGAAAATAATAGAGCAAATGTTTTAGGTATTGAAAAAAATATTAATCAAAGCTATCATTTTGCATTCCTAGGAAATCCGGGAACTGGTAAGACTACAGTTGCTAGATTAATTGGAGATATATTTTATTATTTAGGAATTTTAGAAAAGGGTCAATTAATAGAAGTCGATAGAAGTGCCATAGTTGGAAGGTTTATTGGAGAAACGTCAAAGCTTACTAAGAAGGCAATAGATAACGCTATGGGAGGAATTCTTTTCATTGATGAAGCATATTCACTAGCGAAAGGAGGAGAAGGCAGCAACGATTATGGTGCAGAAGCTATAGAAGTTTTAATTAAAGCAATGGAAGACAATAGAGATAAATTCACTGTTATTTTAGCTGGATATACAAATGAAATGAAAAATTTGATGAAGTTAAATCCAGGATTAAAAAGCAGAATTAACTTAGAAATTGAATTTGAGGACTATAAAGATTATGAGTTGGTTCAAATAGCTCAAAGTATAGCCGATGAAGATCATTATAAACTAGAGGAAGATGCTGAAAAAGCTTTTCTAGAGAAAATAAAAATAGAAAAGGTAGATGAAAATTTTGCTAATGCAAGAGCGGCAAGAAATATATTAGAAGCAGCTATAAGAGAAAAAGCCTTTAGAATTGGGGACAGTAAAGTCTCAAAAGAAGAATTAGTAACTTTAACCCCAGAGGATTTTGGAATAAATTTAGAATTTAATGCTCGAGATAGAATGAAGGAATTACAAGAAGAGCTAGATAGTTTGGTTGGTCTTGCGGAAGTTAAGAATATTGTCAAAGGAATAATAAATGCTTTAGAACTTCAGTATAGGAAAAAGGAAATGGGAATTGAGTGTGAAGATATTTCATTAAATATGATATTTACAGGAAATCCCGGCACAGGAAAAACCACTGTGGCACGAATTATTGGAAAGATATTGAAGGTTATTGGCGTACTAAAAAAAGGACATATGGTTGAAGTTACACGTTCAGATTTAGTTGGCCAATATGTTGGACAAACTGCACCTAAAACCCTAAGCAAAATAAAAGAGGCGTACGGTGGGATATTATTTATTGATGAAGCTTATAGTTTAAATGGAAGCAATGGAAATGATTTTGGAAAAGAAGCTATAGCGGCCTTAATTAAAGAAATGGAAGATAGCAGAGATAAGCTTGTAGTTATAATGGCAGGGTATACACAAGAAATGAAGGAGTTAGTCGATTTAAACCCCGGCATGGAAAGCAGAGTGAAATTTACAATAGAATTTCAAGACTATAATGCAGATGAACTAATGGAGATATTTGAAGGATTATGCAGAAAAGAAAGCTATGTCCTTTCGAAAGATGCAAAAGATGAATTGAAAGTTATTTTTAAAACTCAATATGAAAATAAAGATAAGAATTTTGGCAATGGAAGATTAGTAAGAAAATATTTTGAAAAGATAAAAATGAAACAAGCTGGAAGAATAATTAGGGAAGATATAAGAGATAAAGAAGAATTACTTAAGTTTATATTGGAAGATGTAAAGGTATATTTTTAATAATAAAAGTTAAGATTGTATAAATTTTTATTATTATTGCATAAAAGATATAATACATCAATAATAAGGGCACGGTTAATAGTTGAAAGAGTTCAGTGTTAATTTTAAACTATCAGTTTTGATTTTTATCTAAATTGATAGTTTTTTATATTGTAGAAATTTAAGAATTTTTACAGAATGATAACTTAATAAGACCTAAGATCAATATGAAAATAATAGCAAAATAGGATATTCTGAATAAAATCATTTTCATTTTTCTTATTTTTCTGATATAATGGCTACATGAGTTATTCCTCTTAAATAATGATATTTTTTGTATTTATACTTACAGCATATCATTTTTGGAGGATTTTCTTATATAATATATGAGAACTTCATGTTCTGACAAGCTTATGTTATCTTTCCATATATGCATTATATGAATTAAAAATAAAAAAGATATATTATGAAGTAATAGAGTAAATAGGGTTGTCGTTGTAAGAGGGGGAAAATAATACTACGAAAACTCAAGAATTCTAGATAATAGGTAAAAAATTTATCTTGAAAGGGGCTTAAAATGAAAAAAAATAGTGAACTTGAAGAAAAGATATTAAAAAATCTTAGTAATAAGGCTCGTGAAAACAACAAAATTGATTCTGAATTATTTACTAAATATCAGGTTAAAAGGGGACTTAGGGACATTGATGGAAGAGGAGTTCTTGTCGGACTTACAGAAATTGGAGATGTTCGTTCCTATATTATTGAAGAAAATGAAA
The DNA here is from genome assembly GCA_021781745.1 of Bacillota bacterium. Taxonomy (GTDB): domain Bacteria; phylum Bacillota; class Clostridia; order Clostridiales; family Clostridiaceae; genus Clostridium. The sequence continues at coordinate 14,557 of JAJXWH010000049.1, forward strand.
CTGTTCCGATACCAGGAAAATTACTATATAGAGGAATAGATATATCTGATATTGTTAGTGGCTTTCTTAAAAACGGCAGTTTTGGTTTTGAAGAAACATGTTATTTACTTTTATTTGGCAATCTTCCAACAAAAGAAGAACTAAGAGATTTTGAAGAACTATTAGCAGAGTACAGATGTTTACCAGATGACTTTGTTCGTGATATGATATTAAAAATGCCTAGCAAAGATATTATGAATTCAATAGCTAGGAGTGTTTTGGCATTTTATAGTTTAGATAATAATGCCGACGATACTACCATTGAAAATGTATTGAAACAATGTTTAAAACTTATAGCTTGTTTTCCCCTAATGGCGGTTTATGGATATCAGGCGTATTCACATTATCATGGTAACAAAAGCTTATTTATACACAGTCCGCAGCCAGAATTAAGTACTGCTGAAAATATTCTTTATATGCTTAGACCAGATAGTAAATATACAAAGCTTGAAGCAACTTTATTAGACCTTGCACTTGTTCTTCATGCTGAACATGGTGGAGGCAATAACTCTTCATTTGTAACTCATGTTGTTACGTCATCAGGCTCAGATACTTATTCAGTAATAGCTGCAGCTCTAGGTTCGTTGAAAGGTCCACGCCATGGCGGAGCAAATATTAAAGTTACGCAAATGTTTGAAAATATAAAACAGAATGTCAAAGATTGGTGTGACGATAAAGAGGTTGAAGAATACCTTATGAAATTGCTTAATAAAGAAGCATTTGATGGTTCAGGACTAATTTACGGAATAGGACATGCTGTATATTCAATATCTGATCCAAGAGCTGTTATATTTAAGGAACATGTTGAGGCATTGGCCAAAGAGAAAGGCTTTGAGGATGAATATAACTTATATGCAAAAGTTGAAAAACTTGCTCCTCAAGCAGTAGGAAAAGTACGAAAAATGTACAAGGGTATAAGTGCAAATGTAGATTTTTACTCAGGGTTTGTGTATAGAATGCTTGATATTCCTCCAGAATTATTTACTCCAATTTTTGCAATTTCAAGAATAACAGGATGGAGTGCTCATCGTATTGAAGAGATCGTAAATGCAGGAAAAATAATTAGGCCTGCATACAAAAGCGTTGTTAAAAGAAAAAAATATGTTCATATAGAAGAGAGATAACACTATAAATTTATAAAAATAGAGCTCATATGGGCTCTATTTTTTGTACAAACTATTTAAAGAGAGAAAAAGAAAATATAATTTATGAATTAACAAAACTATTTAAAATCATTCCTGCAACTACAAAAATAATACCTGCAAAACCTAAAGTAGTTGGAATTTTATCATGAAAAATGAATATCCCGCCCAGAAGCGTAAATATGACTTCTCCAGACTGAGTGGATTCAACTACTGCCAGTCTATGTGCATCTCCTTTTACTAAATCAGTGGCCTTAAAAAATAATATAGTAGCTATAATTCCCGAGAAAACTGCCACAATCAATGATTGAACAACTTGTCCTTCGCTCGGCCATCCAACAGATACCGAACCAGAAAATGAAATAATTATCCAAAAAGGCATACTGCATACTGTCATGCCATATACCCTTTGAAAAGTATTAAGACTATCACCACAGATTTCCATCATTTTACGATTTCCCAAAGGATAAGAAAAAGCGGCAAGAATAACAGGTAGAACTCCTAATAAAGTTTTTGATAATGAAATATATTTTGTATTTTCAAATTGCAATAAAAATATACCTAATAAAATTATAGAGGACATTAGCAATGATTTCTTTGGGATCTTATTCCTTTTCTTTAATATTCCATTATTAGTTTTAATGATTGTAAAGAAAAAAGGGGACATTAAAGCACCCGCAATTATAGTCACCTGCCAAGTTCCAGCTACTAGCCAGGATGCACCATACGCAGAGGCAAAGCTTAAAGGCGCATAAAAAAAGCCGAAGCCTATTGTACTCCAAATGATCCATTGAAGTGGGTTTTTTACTATATGATTTACTACATCGGATAATTGTTTGTTGATTACCATGATAATAAGTAAAATAGGGAGCATAAAAATATATCTAAGAGATGAACTCCAAAGCCAGCTGCCACCAGAAATATTCATTTGTTGATTCAATAGGAAAGTAAATGCAAAAAAGAAAGATGCAGCTACTCCGAGTAAAATTGCTTTCATTATAATATCCTCCCTGTAATATTGAATTTAAATTATATATTTAATTATGTTATATTATATATATATAAAGCAAATTGTGCAATATATTATATTAAATATGTTATAACGTACAAAGTGTTTATTAGAGGTGCAAATTATGGATAATTTAAATTTAGTTATTGGAAGCAAGTTAAAGGAAATTAGGAATAAGAGAAATTTAAGTTTAGAAGAGGTAGCTTCGTTAACTGGTGTTAGCAAGGCCATGCTAGGACAAATTGAAAGAGGACAATCAAGTCCAACAGTTTCAACATTATGGAAGATTTCTACAGGGCTAAAGGTATCTTTTTCGTTCTTTATTGATGAGGAATATGATGAATTAATAGTAATAGATCAAAAGGAGATTACCCCAATAGTAGAAGAAAATAACAAGATGAAGTTATATCCTATATTTCCTTTTGATGTAAATAACGGTTTTGAAATTTTTACAATAGAATTAGAACCAGGCTGTAATCATACATCTAACCCTCATAATAATGGTGTTGAAGAGTATATTATTGTTACGGAAGGGGAAATTCAAATGGAAATTAATAATAGTAAATATATATTACAAAAGGGAAATTCTCTAAGATTTATGGCTAATAAATTACATACTTATAAGAATATTGGCAAAGAAAAGTCAATATTTCAAAATATTATTCTATATTTTAAGTAAGATGATTAGTGTTGTGTGTAAACAAAAAGCTGCTTAGGTTGATAAAACTAAGCAGTTTTTTCATGATTAAAATTGTAGTAAATACATATTGAACAATCAATCTCTCCAAATATGCCACAAAGCATTTTTTGATCCTCTTGCAAACACATCAGTTCGATTAGGTCCCCAGGATACTGCAGCTGGATCTGAGGTAAGAGTGCCACCAATATTATGCCAATCGCTCCAACTCGAACCATTCCATGAAACTGTTATTAATTGATTATTTCGACCTCTTGCAAATACTTCAAGTCTATTAGAAACTCTTGAGGATGCAGCAGGAGCAGAAGTTATATTTCCACCAAGGTTTTCCCAGGTGCTCCATTTAGAGCCATCCCACCACTTATGGTATAGACTATTGCTTTGACCACGCGAAAAAACATCAATTCTATTATTTCCCCAAGAGACAGCAGCAGGAGCAGAAGTTAAACTGCCGCCAAGGTTTTCCCAGTCACTCCAGCGAGAACCGTCCCACCACTTATGATAAAGGGCATTATCACTACCACGAACAAAGGTATCGATTCTATTACTAGCCCAAGATGCGGCAGCGGGAGCCGAAGTTAGAATTCCTCCAAGATCCTCCCAATTGCTCCAACTAGAGCCGTTCCAGTATTTATGGAACATTGAGTTAGTTGTTCCTTTAACAAAAACATCAATTCTGTTATTTCCCCAAGAAACAGCGGCGGGAGCAGACGTTAAAACGCCGCCAAGGTTTTCCCAATCGCTCCAGCGAGAGCCGTCCCACCATTTGTGATATAATGCATTGTCACTTCCAGATCCAAAGACATCTAACCTGTTTGGAACCCAAGAAGATACTCCAGGGGCAGAAGATAAAATTCCACCGAGATCTTCCCACTGACTCCATCTGCTGCTAGGCATTGGTCCAGGTGCAGGTGGCGGAGCAGGCGCAATGTTTATATTTTGAAGAGTGAATTCTATAACGTCTCTAAATGTTCGGTTAATAACTCCTTCAGGTATTCCAGAGGCACGCAAAGAAAGGAATAGTGCATTATTTCTTCTCCTAAAATCATTGAAAATTGCATTTATTCTTCGATTTATATTTCCTGAGTAATTATCAGCATTATCTAAAGTAAAGGAAATAACTGATCTAAAATAATAATTAACTACTCCTTGAAGTCCGCTGAATAGTTGCGGCTGCTGGTCATTTAGTGCTTGGAGTATAGAATTAATATCTTGTTCAGAAGCCCTTAAATCATTTGAAGAAGATTGTCCTTTAATTAGGTTAGATTCATTATATATATTATAATGTGTAAAATTATTATTTCTTTCCATTTGTTCATTTAAGTATGGATAATATCTTTCTTCTATAAAGTTTGTACAGGAAAAGGTTTCATAAGTATTCATTATAAAACTCCTATTTTTTGTATATTTAGTGTTTATCATTTTTATTTTATGTTTAACAATTTATTGTGGCACAAAATAAATTACTTTAAATAAATATTTTATAAATTTATACTGAAAATAAATTTAGAGTACACTTCTGTAAAATTTAAATGTTACAATAAATATTAAAGTGTTATGATGAAATATTTTTATAATATAATTTTAATATAGAAGTTTTATACAATAAATAAAGTAATAACCATTATGAATATTTTAATGATTAATTTAAGGGAGTTGGAGTAAATTAAATGAATTATAACGAAGCTAAAATTATGAGGAAATCAATAAAACGAGAATTTAATAAATTAGGACTAGCTATCTTGATGAAAGAATTAATTGCAAATATAGTTATCTTTATATGCATGTTGGTAATTATGGTAATTGAATTATTAAAGCAAAAGAATGTGGATAAGCTTGATTTTGAAAAAATAGTTAGTAATCCAACTTATATCGGTATTATGAGCATAATAGCAGCTATTATTTCAATAAGTCCATTTTTAATTTATCGAGGGAGGAAATTCTTCAACTACGATTTAAGAGTAGAAAATAAAAAGTTTAAATTAAAAACCGTAGTGCTTAGTATTATTGTATTGTTATCAGTAAATAGTGCTTTAGTGTTATTTTCAAATGGTTTAGAACATATTCTTAATCTAATGGGGTTAAGTGCCAATTCTGCATTGGAGGCTTTAGAATCCTTAAATGAATTAACAGTTCCAACGATTATTTATTCCTGTTTAGTTGCACCAGTAGTTGAAGAGCTAATTTTTAGAGGAGCAGTTCTTAGAAGCCTTGAGAAATATGGAAAGAGATTCGCTATATTAATTTCTGGATTATTATTTGGTTTAATGCATGGTAACTTTTTTCAGATATTTATGGCTATGGGAGTAGGAATTATATTAGGATATCTCGCTATTGAATACTCAATTAAATTAACAATTTTATTGCATATTATTAATAATGTTTGTGTTGAAATATTATCTCAAATTTCAACTAATGTTAGTGGGAATAAAGCGAATATTATTGATTTAACTATTACAGTAGTAAGTGTAATTGTATTAGTTATCGCTTTTATTCGTAACAAAAATAATATTAAGGAATGGCTATTGGAAAATAGAATTGAAAAAGGCATTATGTTTAAGTTTTTTACATCAATATTAGTGATATTAGTCATTGCATTTGATTTATTTGAGGTAATTGTAAGCATTCAAAGAATTGTGTAAAGGAGATTAACTTAAATGCTTTATACCTTTATCAGGAATTTTACACTTTAAAAAGGTTTCCTTTTGCTGGAGTTTATGGAATTGTAAATTTTCATGAAAATTGTATATGATTTGTGATTAGACTGTAACAAAACTGTGATAATATAAGTCTAGAATACAATTATAGAAACAGTTAAATTAGCAAGAGTTAGTTATTTTATATAAAAAAATTGAGGTGAAGAAAATGAATGATAAAGTAGTTTATTCTATTGTTGTACCTTTATATAATGAAGAACTTGTTATAGATGAAAGTTATAAGAGATTAAAGAATGTTATGGACTCTACTAAGGAAAATTATGAAATTGTATTTGTAAATGATGGAAGTAAAGATAAAACGAAAGAAAAGGCAGAGGAAATATGTAATAGAGATAATAAAATTAAACTTATTAATTTTTCACGGAATTTTGGACATCAAGCAGCAATAACTGCTGGGATGGATTTGGCATTGGGAGATGCAATAATTGTTATTGATGCTGATCTTCAAGATCCTCCTGAAGTTATGCTTAAAATGATTGAGAAGTGGAAAGAAGGATATGAAGTAGTTTATGGAAAGAGGGTAAAAAGAGAAGGGGAGACTTTCTTTAAAAAATTTACTGCGAAAATATACTATAGATTACTGAAAAGCATGACAAGTGTTGATGTTCCAGTAGATGCAGGAGATTTCAGGCTTATAGATAGGAAAGTTTGTGATGCATTAATAGCACTTCCAGAAAAAAATAGATATGTTAGAGGGCTTGTAAGCTGGGTTGGTTATAAGCAGACATATGTAGAGTTTACAAGGCAAGAAAGATTTGCTGGAGAAACAAAATATCCACTTAAGAAGATGCTTAAATTAGCTTTTGATGGGATAACTGCTTTATCATATAAACCACTTGTGATAGCTGGACATTTTGGGTTTTTAGCATTTATTTTAGGAATGATTTTAATATTTGTTGATGTGATAAAGGCTGAATTTTATAAAAGTGGATTTGTTAATTTTACATTAATGATGGGAATTAATATGATAATGTTTGGGGTAACTTTAGGATGCATTGGTATAATGGGTCAATACATTGGAAGAATTTTTGATGAAAGTAAAGGAAGACCTATTTATATAATTGATAGTACTAAAAATTATAATAGAAATGAAAAGAACTATAAAATTGTCAATTAAAGTGGTTTTATATAGGAGGCAAAGATGAAAAAACTTAAATTTACTAAAGAATCTTTAGGTATAGTATTTATTTTGGTATTATCTGCAATACTAAATTTTGCAAATGTAGGTATAGAGGGATATGGAAATTCTTATTATGCTGCTGGAGTAAAAAGCATGACATTGAGTCTTAAAAATTTCTTTTTTGCATCTTTTGATCCAGGAAGTTTTGTAACAATTGATAAACCTCCATTAGGTTTTTGGATTCAAGCTATATTTGCTAAAATATTTGGATTTAGTGGTTGGAGTATACTCTTACCTCAAGCTTTAGCAGGAGTAATTTCAGTTTACCTTATATATTATATTGTTAAAAGATCATTTGGATCTGCAGCAGGGTTAATTTCCGGGTTATGTCTTTCAGTAACTCCAGTTTTTGTTGCTGCAAGCAGAAATAATACCATAGATAATTTATTAGTTGTAACTTTGCTTTTTTCATGTCTAGCTCTTACTATTGCAGCAGAAAAAGGAAAAGCTAGGTATCTATATATTAGTTTAATACTTGTGGGAATTGGATTTAATATAAAAATGCTTGAAGCATACATGATCGGGCCAGCTATTTATATAACATACCTTCTTTCTTCAACTATATCATTTAAGAAGAGAATAGGTCACCTTTTAATTGGAACGGTTATACTTTTTGCAGTATCCTTATCTTGGGCTGTTGTTGTAGACTTAGTACCAACTGAAAATAGGCCATTTATAGGCAGTAGTACAGATAACAGTGTTTTAGAACTTATAATTGGTCATAATGGATTAGAAAGACTGGGACTTAGTGGAAATAGATCTGGCAGAGGTGGATTTGGCGGAAATAATAATGGAGATAATAGACAAAGACAATTACAAGACAACTTTAATAATAATTCAAATCAACAAATGCCACCAGGAAATCCAAATGGAGGAATGAGACTAGGTAATAGTTTTAATGGAAATAATGATGTATCTATTAAAAATCAAGGAACAGGAGAGAACGGTCAAAGAATGCGTGGTGGATCACAAGATGCTTATGGCCTAGACAATGGAAATATGCAGCCTCCTAATGGTGGAGTGCAAGGAGGAAGTAATGGGTTTGGACCAAGAGGTCAAGGTGGGGTTCAAGGCTCTTTTGGAGGACAAACTCCAGCTGGAGTAACAAGACTCTTCTCTAAAAATAGCCTATCGGATCAAATTGTTTGGTTTTTGCCACTAGCGTTACTAGGTTTTATTGCTGGAGCAATTAAAGAAAAATTAAGTTTTAAGCTTAATAATAAGAAAAAATTATCATTAGTATTATGGTTTTTCTGGTTGGTTCCAGAATTTATATATTTTAGTTTTACAACAGGGTTATTCCATCCATATTATTTGACTATGATGGCACCACCTGCTGCAGCTTTGGCGGGAATTGGAATTGTTACTATGTGGGAATTCTATAGAGAAGGCAAATGGAAATCTTGGTTTTTACCAGTAGTATTTTTACTAGAGGGAATAACTCATGAAATAATGTTATCTTACTTTAGTACTAATATATCTGCTGTCATAAGAAATATTATTTTAATTAGTTTAATATTATGTTTTGCAGCTTCTGGAATTTTAGCTATATTAAATATAATAACATTAATTAAGAGAAAAAGTGGCTTTGATTTTAATGAAAGTAAAGATACTCATAAGAAAATACTAGCCGGAATCGCTACAATAGGAATCCTAGTAACACCATTTATTGGTTCCAGCGCTGTTATAACTCATAGTGTTAATAGTACTATTCCATGTGCAGGTTTAGAACTTCTTTCAAATAACGAAAATGGAAACACTGGGTTTGGAATCGGAAGAAATAATATTGGTGGAAATTCAAAATTAATAGATTTTTTAGTGAGTAATAAAACAAATGAAAAATATATACTTGTTGTGTCTTCATCACAAAGTGCCGATAATATTATTATTCAAACTGGGGAACCAGTAATGGCACTTGGAGGATTTTCAGGTTCTGATAATATTATTACTTTAGACCAATTCAAGAAAATGGTTAAAAATGGAGAAGTGAGATTTGTACTTACAGGCGGTATGGGCCGTGGTGGAAGTAGTGAAATTATAAACTGGGTTACTCAAAATGGTACAATAGTTCCAGACAGTGAATATAAAGATACTACTTCAAATAATGAATCAGAAAATAATAATCAAGGGCAAAGTTCAAGAAGGCAAAATATGCCTGGTTTTGGTGGTAACAATTCAGAGCAGCTTTATGATTTAAAAGGTGTAGCTGATACTTTAAAATAAAATTAATTAGCTATGATAAATGGGTAAAATATTTTATCCATTTATTTAAGTGCTACTACTTGATATGTAGCTACGCAGGAAAAGGAGAGAAGGGAATGGAAAAAGTAAATATTAGAAAATATACATTTAGAACAAGTATGATTTTTATACTATTAATATCAGTATTTTTAAGTATTTATGCAGTTCAGAATTATAAGTCTAGTAATTCAATGGTGCAAAATAACCAATTTGCAAGAGAAGGAAACATGTTGGAAAATGGATATGCTGCGCCGCCCAATATGAATAGACAGATTGGAAATAACGACAATGTCCAGGAACAAGGGCAAGATGGAAAGATTTATCCAACAGGTCCGCAAGTACAAAATGGAACAAATGCAAATGGGCAACATGAAACTCAAAATCAAGATAGTAAGTCAAATGGAAACAGTAATAGGCAAAAAGGAAACAATAGAAACATGAAGCCAGGCCAATTCAATGGAAATATGCAAAGGGGCGGAGGAGATACTAAATATCAACAGCCGCTTGCGATTTATTCCATGCTATTTTTAATTTTATGTTGTGGAATTTATTATTTGGCTAAACGTAAAAAAATAAAATTAGATTTAAAGGATGAAAAGCTGATTTTAATTACAGTATTAGCGGCAGGACTCTTTTTAAGGATTGCAGCATCAACGTTAATGAATGGACACAATGATGTTAATCTATTTAAGAATTGGGCCCAAGTAGCAGCTAATGGTCTTTCACAATTTTATTCCAATGCAAGGCAAGCAGATTATCCACCATTCTACATGTATATTCTAGCTCTAATTGGTAAGTTAGCAAATTTATCTGAGTTAAATCCATATTATGTGTTGCTGCTTAAAATGCCATCTATAATAGCTGACGTTGCTACAGGGTATGTTATATATAAGCTTGGGAAAAAATATATAAGCGCAGGTATTAGTATTTTACTAACAATATTTTATATTTTTAATCCGGCTATTTTTATTGATTCAACATTTTGGGGGCAAGTTGATTCTTTCTTTACATTATTAGTTGTTTTAGCGATATATTCATTATGTAAAAAGAAGTATGTGTTTTCAACTGTAATTTTTGTAATTTCGGTACTGATGAAACCGCAAGGAATTATATTCCTTCCGATTCTTTTCTTTGAATTAGTAAGGCAAAGAAAAATTAAGAATTTCATTATTTGCGGGGTTTCAGCTATTGTGACTGCAATAATAATTATAATTCCATTTGCATTAAGCCAGCAGAGCCCATTATGGATTTTTAATTTATATTCTAAAACTATATCAGAGTATCCATATGCTTCTGTAAATGCATTTAACTTCTTTAGCTTAATAGGAGGGAATTATAAAAACTATAATACAACTTTATTTTTATTTAGTTATCATACAATAGGAATGATTTTTATTGTGATAACAACATTAATAAGTTGGTTTACTTATATTAAAGGGAATGATATAAAATCTATTTCTGCTATAGCCCTTCTTCAAATAGCAGGGGTATTTACTTTTTCAGTTGGAATGCATGAAAGATATTTATTTCCAGCAGTAGCATTAGCAATCTTAGCTTGTATATATTTAAAAGATAAACGATTTTTCATATTAGCTATTGGATTTAGCTTAACTAGTTATCTAAATATATCTACTGTTTTTTTTGGTAACAATACTTCAATTTTTAATATTTTGCTTAGAGCAACTTCACTTTTAAACGTAATGCTAGTTATATATTTAGTAAAAGTTCTTTTAGAAAAGACTGTAGGAAGGAAAGTTTTATCTGAATTAAAATCCATATGACAGTAAGAAAAGCAGTAATTCCTGCAGCTATTATTATATTATATGAGCCTACATTCAATAATATTTTTATATAAAATCTAATAAGAATATCGATTACCTTTTATATTTTTAGATTTTCCTGTTACAATTTATTTTGTGACACAGTTGTAACAAAAAATATTTATAATAAATATAGTAGTAGGTTTCGGAGGTAAAGAATGAAAGATAAAAAAATATTAGTTGTTGATGATGAGCCATTAATAAGAAAACTTGTAACAGATTTCTTGAAAAAACAAGGTTACATAACTGTTGAAGCAGAAGATGGAAGAAAAGCTATGGATTTGTATCAAAGTGAAGAAGGGATAGATTTAATAATTCTAGATGTAATGCTACCAGAATATGACGGTTTTACTGTATGTAGAGAGATAAGAAAAAAATCAAAAGTTCCAATAATAATGCTGACTGCAAGAGGTGAGGAATTTGATGAAATTTTTGGCCTTGATATTGGCGCAGACGAGTATATTTCAAAGCCCTTTAGCCCAAATATATTAATCGCAAGAGTAAATGCTGTATTAAGAAGAGTAACTAAAGGGGCTATTGATATCAATCTTAAAGATTTCCAAGGGTTAGTAATAGATCAAAATGCTCATCAAGTTAGTATTGAGGGATATATTGTTGATTTAAGTCCTAAAGAGTATGAGTTATTAACATACCTTTCAGAAAATTATGGCAAGGCTTTAAGTAGAGAACAAATACTTGATAAAGTTTGGGGATACGATTATTTTGGAGATTTAAGGACGGTGGATACACATATAAACCGATTAAGAATAAAGTTGGATACCAAAAGTGAGTATGTTCATACTGTTCGTGGGTATGGCTATAGATTTGAGGTAGAAAAATGATTAAATCCATAAAGTCGAGGCTGTTTGCCTCTATAACTACTTTGTTAATATTCTTTATCTCACTTTTATGGATTTTAAACAACATATATCTTCAGCAATATTACATAATAATTAAGAAAGATACTCTTATAGAAAATGCAAAAAAATTAACAGATATATATACAGGTAATGTTGATGAAATACAAGATGAGTTAGATAGAATAGCTAATATAACTGGAAGCAGCATTGATATACGTGATAAAGATGGTAAGCCAGTATATAGATCTTCACGAAGAATGCCAAATGAAAAAAACGTTATTGAAAATAATAGAGGTAAAGGCGGCATACAACCACCACCTGACATATACGTTGGAGACAACGGTTTGGATAAATATGCTGTTGGAAAGTACGATTTTGAAAATAGAAGAGATACTCAGCTAAATATTGAATTATTAACTTTGGTTACAAAGCTAAATAATGGGGATATATTAGCAATGAGAGTACCATTAGTTTCTATAAATGAAAGTGTGAGTATTGCTAATCGATTTATTCTTATTACAGGAGGAATAATCATAGTTTTAGGAAGTTTATGGGCATTTTGGTTCTCCAGGAAATTCACAAAGCCTATTTTAGAGGTTAACAATATAGCTCAAAATATGGCTAAATTTGATTTTACTGAAAAGTGCAAAATAAATGGAAAAGATGAAATTGGCCAGCTTGGTCAAAGTGTTAATTATTTGTCTGGGGAGTTGAATCGGGCAATTACAGAATTAAATATTAAAAATAAAAAGCTTGAGGAAGACATAGAAAAAGAAAGAAAAATAGATGAAATGAGAAAAGAATTTGTATCAAGTGTTTCTCATGAATTAAGAACTCCATTATCAGTAATACAAGGTTATGCAGAAGGGCTAGCTTGCAATGTTAATGAAAGTGAGGAAGATAAAAATTTTTATTGTGATGTAATTATTAAAGAAGCAGAGAAGATGAATAAATTAGTTAAAGATTTGCTAAACCTTTCTCAAATAGAATCAGGATATTTTCATATAGAAAAGACTGAGTTTAATATTAATTCACTAATAGAATATGTACTAAATAAATACAAATCTATTTTTGAAGAAAAGAACATTGAAATAGAAGTTAATCTTGGTGTAAATAGCATTGTAAGTGGTGACATGACTAGAGTTGAACAAATACTTACTAATTATATAAATAATGCTATTAATCATATAGATAATAATAAAATAATTAAAATAAGTAAATTAGTAAACGGAACTAAGGCGAGAATAAATGTTTTTAATACAGGAAAACATATTCCAGATGAATCTTTAGAAAAAATATGGGATAGTTTTTATAAGGTTGATAAAGCTAGAACGAGATCATATGGAGGATATGGGCTAGGACTTTCAATTGTTAAAGCTCTCTTAGAACTTCACAATAACAACTATGGGGTAGAAAACATTGATGGAGGAGTAAACTTTTGGTTTGAAATTGATAAGTTAGACCTTTAAGCAAAATCGTATTAAAATTTTATAATTTGATTATAGTAAAAGATGCAAAAATTTTGCATCTTTTTATTAATGGCAATTGGTATACCTCATTTCTATTAAAGTAATATACTATTATAATACTATGGCATTATTTTACAAAAAATAAATAATATAAAAAAAGTGTAAAATCATAAAAATATACAAAATTTAATAGAAGTATTTGTTACTTTATATGAAAATAATTATTTTTATGGAAGAAAAAGTATAATAATATATTAGGAAAAATAAGGAAAAAAATTAAGCGTTATGTTAAAATTATTATAATTAATTGCTTAACACACTTAGAGTGAAATAAGTTAAATTACCTAATTTGATAATAAATGGAGGAATGCAATGTTAAAGGTAAGGGAAAATTTTTTGAGAAAAATTATTATAAAAACAGGTTTTATTTGTTTAGTAACTATTACTGTAGTATTTTTGAATAATATCATAGTTAAAGGGGTGGAAAATAATAAAGAATTAACTAATGTAAATAAAGGTTCTTTAAGTTTGCAGGATAGCCATAGTTTTATTATTGATACACCAGTAAAATGTTATAATGATATAAAAAAGTTAAAGCAAGTATCAGATTATAAATTTAAAATACCAGATTTTATTCCAGATGGAAATAGAGTTGTAGCATTTCAGCTTAGAAAAGTTTCAGAAAAGTGTAATGCAATAGAAATGTTCTTTGAGAATTCAAATGGAAATTTTGCATTTCAAGCTTTTCAAGGCGATCCAGTTGAAGTTTTAAAAAATATAGAAAGCGATAAAACTAAAACTATAGAAAATTCAAAATTAGAAATACAAAAGGAACCTTTAAAAATAGATGGAGTTACTGGTCTCAGTATTACATTAACAACTACTTTCCCTAAAAGAAAAATAGGTGAAAATAACTTTGAAGAAAGTCAAAAAACAAGCCAATATTATGTGTGGGAAGATGAAAAAGTGTGGTATAGCCTGGAATATTACTCATATTCAAAAAGTGATAAAAATATAAACACATCAATAAATATTTCACAAGATACAATATTAAAAATAGTTAAGTCACTTAAATTTCCTGAAGAAATAAAAAATGTTGACTATTCTATAATTAAAGATTTATCTTCAGAAGTACCTATATTGAATATTTATGATGAAGCTGATTTAGAAGAAGCAAAAAATATTCTTAAATTTAATCCTAAGTTTCCATTAAAATTAGAAGATGATATTAATATAACAGGTTCAATAGTAGGAGTGTCAAATAATAATGATTCGGAAAAGGGAATTACTAGTTATGAAATAAATAATTTCTATTCAAATAAAAATGGATCAATAACTTTTACGCAGAGAAAAGCTTCAAAACTTTACTATAATATAAAAAATACTGGATATACAAATGATGAAAATAATAAAGTTAAACAAATTAAAGCAGAAGAATTATGTATTAATAATATTCAAGTTTTTAAATTCCCACAAGAAGGCGTTGTACCGCAGGTAAATTATATTTGGAAGGAAAATGATATTTATTATGAATTATCCTTATTTGTGAATATTGATAATTGTGATGATATAGTAAAAGGCTTTATAACATCAAAGCCTTTGCCATAAAAATGAGAATACTTGCGCAATGAAAAATTTCAGTACAATTTTTTAAAACTGCCCTACAATGTAAATAGGGCAGTTTATTTTGTTATTGTATTTATTTATTCATGCTTATATCGCTTAATTTTTTCCACAATTCCTTTGTGAACTTATCATCCATTTTAAAATAAACATTTGGTGAGCTATAGTATACATATCCACTTTTTAATAAAGTGAAGGTTAGATTTTTGCAGCCATCTTTTAAATCTAATGTTATTTCTTTGCAGTCATTATTATTTCTATAATCACCTAAGGAAGATTCAATATCTTCTGGTAAATAAGGAGTGGAATTGTATAATACTTCCACAAAGGAATCTAATAAATTTTTATCAGTAATTGAATAAAAAGTGTTTGTACCATTACTCCAATTGCTATAGGACTGAAATTTAGCAGATGTTATATTCCCTTTTAAATTAAAATATCCAAAGTAATCTTGACCGTTTTTTAAAGTTAGCCCATTTAGGCATTCATAAAACTCTGGATAATTTGCTCCATTTTGGAGAGTTGTATTAGTCATTATTCTAAAATTCTCGTCATATCCATTAACAGAATATACATCAGTAACGCCAATGTTAGAAGCCAAATTAACGGAATAGTCACTTTGCAGGCTCTGCTCACCTATACTATTAGTGGTAGTTCCAAGCTTAGTACCTAAAAGTTTCTTGGCGTATTTTGGTAATGCTTCTATTGAAGAATGTGTATAAACATTGCCTTTGTATACAATTAGTGGAATCATTTTGGCTCTTATATTTACTGAAGCTTTAGGTATTTCAATTTTAGGGATATAAACTGAGTGAATTAACAAAGTTTTATTAGTTGATTTTATAGCACTATTTTTATTTTCAATGCTATTGTTAAAAGGCTCGGTTTTATCCTTACTATTAATTATATCTTTTGGTGAATTAGAGTTCGCAGTTTTGGTGGCGTTACTTTCCTTTGAAGAATTTTCAGTTTTAGGAGTTGAGTCCTTTTCTTTTATGTCTGTTATAATATTATCATTAGAAATTGACTGTACTATACTTTTATCATTTTTATTTTCATTAGTTACATTATTCTTATTCTTTTCGCGAGTTTCTTTATCGTTAGCATTTTTTGAATCATTAAAAACATAATCTTTATCTTCTGGCATGTCCTCTTTAGGAGTATATGCTGTGCTATTTAAATTCGAATTATCAAAAGAAGCTATCATAAATTTAAAACCTATGCCTGCAAATAATATAAGTGCTATTGCAGCGGCAGCTATACTTGGTTTAATATGTACTTTTTTGTTATTTTTAGTTAACTTTAAAGGATTATTTAACAGCTGCTTTTCTAATTCGTTTTTAAATTCATCCCTTGCTTTTATCTTTGAAAAGGAATCTTTAATTTTATTCATATTCAAAATCCTCCTTAAGTATAGCTTTTAGCAATTTTCTTCCTCTGCTAAGCTGCGATCCTACAGTCGATTCCTTAATATTTAAGATATTTGAAATTTCCGAAATACTATATTCTTCGTAATAATATAGAAGAAGTATACTTCTATATTTTAATGGCAGGCTGAGAACAGCATATATTATTTCATTATCTTCCTTTGAAGTATCAATAAAATCCCCTTCTAGGGGAGCTGTTTTTTTAAAATAAGCAGATTTTAATTTATCCTTACTTAAGTTTATGGCAATTCTAAGTAACCAAGCTTTTTCGTGTTCTACATTTTTAAAATTAGGCTGTTTCTCAAGGAACTTTATAAATACATCTTGAGTTATATCTTCTGCATCACTTATATTTTTTATATAGGAGTATGAAATTCGAATCAACATATCAGAATATGTTTCTATTAAATAATGAATATGATTTTGTTTATCATAAAGTGGTTCGTTCATTTAGATTAACCTCCTTCTAAATGTTAATACGATTAATGAGGTCAAAATTTTGCATCTGTTAAGAAATTATTTATATTAAGGGAAAATTTACGCATATTAACACATTAAAGTCAATAATAAGATAAAATTCTACCATTTTCAATAGATTAATTTTAGTAAAAATAGGATTATTTTATCAATATGGACGAAATTTGCGATAAAAATATATGTAATTATATGGGAAAATGGGAGATTTATAGGTGGAAAGGTGATAAACTCTTATTGATAAGGGGGGATAAAAATGTTAAATCTATCTATTAAACAAAAACAAATAATTGAATATACATTTTTAGCACTTTTATGTTTTAGTTTATATTTCCTAAGCAGACTAAATTTTAGCTTATTTCATACTTCGACTAAATTAGTGACAATAGTATTAGGATTCTCATTAATGCTAATTGGACTAGGTACAATTAAGATGAGTAAAAATAATTATTTTCATATTTTAGCTATTATTTTTGGGCTTGCTGCATTTATTGATTTGCTACATGTTTTAAATCTATTTAATAATGACTTTAATTTATCAATTCAACTGAGTGTTTTGTCTGATTATTATAAATGTATTATGTTAAGTTTATCCATTAGATATATTAGTAAAGAATTTAACTGGTACAAGGTTTTTCTGTTAAATATATTAATTATAGTCTTTGCAATAGTATGTATGGTAGTACTTGATATTTTTCCTGTCTGTTACGTTGAGGGATATGGCTTTACTTTGTTCCGTAAAATAAGCGAACTAATATGTTCTTTATTTCTCTTAGTTATATTATTTCGGGTAATAAATAGTGAAATTGATACTTTGAAAAAAAATAGACTAGAATTAGTACTAGCAATATGCCTTCAAACATTATCATATGTATGCTTCGTTTTATATAATAATATTTTTGGAATATTTGGTTTAGTAGGTAATATTCTAAATATTTTAGCATATTATTATGGATTTAAAGTAGTATTTAAATCTATAGTAGTAAACCCTTATACTATTCTTTTTCAAAGATTAAATCATAAAGTTATTGAATTGGAGAAAATTAATAAAGAATTAAACAAAGTAAATTATAAAGCTCATAATATGGAAAAATTAAATGAAAAGTTTATTAATCTAATTCCAGATGGAATATTAATAATAAGAGATAAGAAAATTAAATCAGCCAATAATAGGTTTTTAAATATGTTTAGCATTGATAATGAAGAGAAAATAATAAATATGAATTGTAGCGAAATTATTGA
The DNA here is from genome assembly GCA_021781745.1 of Bacillota bacterium. Classification (GTDB taxonomy): domain Bacteria; phylum Bacillota; class Clostridia; order Clostridiales; family Clostridiaceae; genus Clostridium. The sequence goes on from JAJXWH010000049.1 coordinate 32,497, forward strand.
TAAGCCATATAGAGATATCTTTGAATTTAGAATGAGCAAAATGAACAGAAGTATCCTAGAAAAGCCTCATCAGTATGAAATTGTGTGGGGTCAGATAAGGAAATGGGTTGAAATAACTTCTTTAATTGTAAATGATGAAAGTGGAGAATATATAATTTCTGCTATAAGAAATATTGAAGATAGGAAGAAAGCAGAGCAGGCAGTGCAGCTTTTGGAATTAAAGAAAAAAGAAGATATAATGAAAAATGAGTTTTTTACTAACATATCACATGAATTAAGAACTCCAATAAATGTTATATATTCGGCTCTTCAGGTAGAGAATAGTTATTTTAATAATGATAACACTATGCAGCCAATTATTAAATATAATAAAATCATTAGACAAAATTGTTTAAGACTTATAAGGCTGGTTAACAATATAATAGATATAACACGGATAGAGACAAGTTTTTTTAAACCAAACTATAGCATAGAAAATATTGTCTCAATTGTAGAGGAAATAACTATGTCAATTGTTGAATACATAGAAAGTAAACATATTAACTTAATATTTGATACTGAAATTGAGGAAGCATATGTAAAGTGTGATGCAGTATTAATTGAAAGAATTATTCTTAACTTATTATCAAATGCAGTAAAATATGGGAAGAATAATGGGAATATAAAAGTTTATATTTGTCAAGATAAAGAAAATAAAATTTCAATTTTTGTAAAAGATGATGGAATAGGTATTCCAAATGAGATGAGAGAAAAGATTTTCGACAGATTTTTAAAGATTGATAATAGCTTATCAAGAAAAACAGAAGGCAGTGGAATAGGTCTATCCATTGTAAAACAGCTTGTAGAAATCCATGGAGGAACTATAACATTTAGTAGCGAATTGAACTTTGGAACTGAATTTAAGATTACTCTACCAATAGTTGATTATTGTATAGAGGCATGTGCAACAACAGAAAAAACTAGTAGTTATCATAAGAATATAATTGAATCTGCAGAAATAGAATTCTCTGATATATATGATTAAATGTCCTATATAGGATAGGTGGCCTTTAGGCTATATTCCACTATAATAGGTAATGGGCTAAATCATACATGATAATAAAGAGAATGAAAAGGATGCTTTAGAAATTATTGAGGAAAATATTAAGATTAAGTCCAATGAAGATTCACATTTCTTAGTAATAGAAATGAATAAAGCAGTGCAAACTTATATATAAGGATTAATTAAAACATATAGAAGGAGATGTAAAGTATGTGCAAAGTATTATACATTAAAGCAAATGCAAAACCAGATGAACAATCAAGAACATTTAAAATATCAGATAGGTTTATTGAAGAATATAAAGTAAATAATCCTAGTGATGAAATTACTGTATTGGATTTATATAAGGAAAATATAAACTTTATAAAACCAGAAGATTTAGAAGCAATATTTGGACCTAAAAATGAAGAAAGCAGAAATCATCCGATATTAAAATATGCATACCAATTTTCAGAAGCTGATAAATATGTAATTGCTGCCCCAATGTGGAATTTAAGTATACCATCAATTTTAAAGGCATACATAGACTATATTAGCATGGTGGGAATTACCTTTAAATATACAGAAAGTGGTGCTGTTGGGCTCTTAGAAAATAAAAAGGCTGTATATATAGCATCCAGGGGAGGTTCGTACTCAGAAACTCCATATGAAATGGATGGCATTTATTTAAGAGAAATTCTAGGTTTTTTTGGGGTTAAAGATATTAAAACTATAGCAGCTGAAAAATTAGATGTGCAAGGGGAAGATGTAAATAAAATATTAGAAGATACAATTAATAAAGCAAAAGAAGAAGCGAAGAATTTTTAAAAAATTATGATTAAAGAGAAGTTAAGTAGAAAACTTCTCTTTTTTACATTTTAATAATTGATGAAAGTACTTTTCAATTTTATAAATATTGAGTTAATTATTAATAATAAAATTTGTAGGAGATGAGCATTTACTTATTTGGTGTTTATATTTAACATACTTTATGTATAATGAGTATAAAGGATAAAAAAGAGGAGAATTATTATGAATACTAAAGATATAGAAAAAATGAAAAATCTAATCGAAGAAAAAAAGAAAAAAGGTAGAAAAACAATAAATAATAAAAAGGCTGTAAAGGTTATAGGAAAGGCTTCAAAAGGAGTTAAAGTTGGAAACGGTGGAGGCCTATTTGATAAATAATCTTGATATATTTATTAATCAAAGAGATGAGTTTTAAAGTAATATATTATAGAGTATTAGGGAGATGTCAAATATTATGAAAGTTGGAATTATAGGAATAGGTGGTACTGGTGGGTATATCAGTGCTATGCTTTGCAAAAACAATGAAGAAGTATATTTAATTGCAAGAGGAAAAAACTTAGACGTTATCAAAGAGAAGGGATTAACCCTAAATAGTGAAGTTGAGGGAAATTTTGTGGTAAAACCTAAAGTAGTTACAAATGATTCTAATGAAGCTGGAATTATGGATGTTATATTTGTATGTGTAAAAGGATATTCTCTTGAGGAAGCAGCAAAATCTATATTACCGATGGTTGATGAACATACAATAGTTATTCCGATAATAAATGGAGTCAATGGTGACAGCAAGTTATATTCATATCTAAGAAAAGGTCAGGTTGCCGAAGGTGTAATATATATTGTATCTCAAATTGAGAGGCCTGGTGTAATTAATCATACAACTAAAAATAAGAAAGTAATAATTGGAGAAAATAAAAAACGCCCAATAGATAAAAATGCATTGAAGGAAGTATACAAGATATTAACGAATGCAAGAATAATTTGTGAAATAAGAGAAGATGTTGAAGTAGCAGCCTGGGAGAAGTATATATTTAATTGTGCATTTAACATAACAGACTCGTATTATGATGTTAATACTAAAGGCATTATAGAAGATGAGGAGAAATTTAATACATTTTGCAATTTAGCAAAAGAATGCGAAGTTATTGGAAGAGCTAAAGGTGTTAATCTTCCAAATGACATTTATGATACAACACTTAATATTCTTAAAAATTTAGATGGTAGTAGTACAAGCTCAATGCATAGAGATGTAAGTAATAAGAAAAAATTTGAACTTGAATTGTTTAGTGGTGAGTTAATTAAAATGGGTGATGAACTAGGCATACCAACACCTTACAGCAAAAAAGCTTACGAGAAGCTTAATAAATTACAGCATAAGTGATAGAATAGTGCATATCTAAGGAGGAAAAGCTTAATGATAATAGTAATTTCACCAGCAAAAACTTTAGATTTTGAAAAGATTAATAATACAATACCAATAACAGAACCAAAATTTTTATGTGAAGCAAGGGAATTAGTTAATGAGTTAAAAGAATGTGAATCTTTTATTTTAGGAAAACTTATGAAAATAAGTCCTAAACTAGCCAAGTTAACTTATGAAAGGTTTCAATGGTGGTCCGAATCTTTAGATTCAGCACGACAATGTATAATTTCATTTAGTGGCGATGTTTATAAAGGGATAGATGTAGGAAGTTATACAATGGAAGACTTTTTCTATGCAAATGATAATTTAAGAATTTTATCGGGGCTTTACGGTGTTTTAAGACCTTTTGATGGAATTAATTTATTTAGATTAGAGATGGGGATTAAATTCAGTTTTAATAAATATAAAAATTTATATGAATATTGGGGAAATAAATTAATTAATGACATAGTTCAAGATGTTAATAAAAATAAAAATAAAATCCTTATAAATTTAGCCTCATATGAATATTTTAAAACTATAGAAAATATTAAAGAACTAAATGATATTAAAGTCGTAACTCCTATTTTCAAGGAATATAAAAATGGTGAATATAAGATAATATCTATAATGGCTAAAAGAGCTAGAGGACTTATGACTTCTTACATAATAAAAAATAAAGTAGAAACTATAGATGAGTTAAAGAAATTTAATTGTGAAGGTTATAAATTTAATGAGGAATTGTCAAAAGATTTAGATTTGATTTTTACCAGGGAAAAAAATTATAGCGACTTATAGGAAAGGAGTCTTTAGAATATGGTTGATTTGCTTTTATTAGGTAGTGGTGGAGGAATGCCTATGCCTAATAGATTTTTGTCAGCTACACTATTAAGTTATATGGGAAGAAAAATTCTTATTGATTGTGGAGAAGGCACTCAGGTGTCCATGAGAATATCAAATGCTGGATTTAAGTCCATAGATGTCATTTGTATAACCCATATTCATGGAGATCATATTGTAGGACTTCCTGGACTACTTGGTACTATAGGAAACAGTGGAAGAACTGAGCCATTAACAATAGTAGGACCGGAAGGAATAACTGATACAGTTAATAAGTTAAGATTAATTGCAAATTGGCTGCCTTATGAAATAAATATAATAGAAAATCCACAAGGACCTTTTGAGATTAACTGTGAAGGAGTAAGCTGGGATACACAAATATCTACTTTAGAATTAGATCATTCTGCGCCATGTATAGGGTACTGTTTTTATTTTAAGAGACAGCGTAAATTTAATGTTGAAAAAGCAATGAAATATAATGTGCCTAAAATTTTATGGGGAAGGCTTCAAAAAGGAGAAAAAGAAATTATATTAGATGGAATTCATTATACCAATGATATGGTTATGGGTGATGAAAGGAAAGGAATTAAGATTAGTTTAATAACAGATACGAGACCTATTGAAAGTATCAATAAATTTATTGAAGGTAGTGACTTTTTTATTTGCGAGGGTACATACGGGGCTGATGAAGACTTACCAAAAGCTATTAAGAATAAACATATGACTTTCCGAGAAGCTGCTAATTTAGCACAAAGTGGAAAAGTTAAAAGTCTTTTATTAACTCATTTTGGTACAGCAATGACTGAACCGGAAAATTTTTTGAGCAATGCAAGAGATGTTTTTGTTAATACCATAATTGGATATGATAGATATAAGACTATTTTAAATTTTCAAGAAGATTAAAATAAGGTGAATTCGCTTAAACGAATTTACCTTATTTTATAAAAATCAGTATCTAATAGCAGCCAGTGATGATAAAAGTATAAAAAAAAGTCCGTAACAAATTAAAGTAATTAAGCAGCAAATAATAATTTTAGGAACTACTTTAAATTTAGGAGAGACAGAAATTTGTGTACATAAAAGTATGCCCATTATTCCTAAGACACAAGGAAGAGCACCTCCTAAAGTTATTATTGGAATTAATGCATTTAATACAATGAAAATCCAATTCCATTTTGGCATATCACTAATTGATACAAAATCTTCCCCCGTTGTAACATATTTGCCGTTAAGAGCCAAGTCGATTTTTCTACCCATATGAACAAAAACAACTTCCTTTGAACCTAATGTAAAATGTGTTTCATTGATTCCAGTAAAAAATTTTGATTTTGCCATTGGTACATCTTGTCCATCTGTAGATAATTTCTTTGAAAATAGCCCCCAAGTATACTTAATATTATATGTTATATCATCAATCACTACTGTTGCATAAAAATATTTTCAAAAAGTCAATTGTTAATTTAAGACAATGCTATCTAAGAATATTTTCATGCAATGGTTATATATTAAATACGAACATAAATTT